>DLYY01000107.1 GCA_003447535.1 Bacteroidota bacterium
TGGTGTATATGGCAAGAGTAAAGAAGAAGGTGAACAAGCCCTTTTAGGGTCTAAGAAGACAACTTACATCCTTCGCACCGCATGGCTCTACAGTCCCTTTGGACAAAACTTTATGAAGACTATGCAAAGGCTCGGAACTAATCGACCCTCGCTAAATGTAGTTGATGATCAATTTGGATGTCCAACATCAAGTATCGCCTTGGCAGAGGTGATCATACAATTGATAGCAAATGACGGACAGTGGCTGAAGAACAATGATGGGATTTACCATGTGACCAACCAAGGGAAAGCTTCTTGGGCAGAATTTGCTGCGGCCATCATGAAGAGAAGTGACCTTTCATGTCAAGTTAATCCTATTCCTAGTCAGGAATATCCCACGCCAGCTAAGAGACCGAAAAACAGTGTACTCAATACAGAGAAAATTGAGCGCACCTTAGGAATGCCTATGCGACCTTGGGAAGAAGAGTTGCAAGCAATTATAGAATTACAACAACAACTTATGTTAGATAAAATCAAATCAATCGCTGTAGAAGCCGGCCAAGCCATCATGCACATTTACAACACCATGCCTGATGATATTGGCGTTCAAATAAAATCAGATGACAGCCCATTAACCAAAGCAGATTTGGCATCCAATGCCGTGATAGTAGCTGGACTAGAAAAACATTTCCCTGATATACCCATCATTTCAGAGGAAAACAAAAACAAGTCCTACGATGAAAGAAAGCATTGGAACACGGTTTGGATTGTTGACCCTCTGGATGGAACAAAGGAGTTTATCAAAAGAAATGGCGAATTCACAGTAAACATAGCCTTAGTTAAAGACGGAAAGCCCATTCTGGGTGTTGTGTATGTTCCAGCTACTGAGACCCTGTACTATGGATCTCAAGGACACGGTGCATGGAAGGAAGATAATCAAGGGATTCGAAGTCACCTGGCCAATACTAAAGGTCATTATAGCACTTTAGAGCATGTGACCGTTGTCGCGAGTCGATCGCACTTGTCAGAAGCTGTAGAAGCCTTTGTCGAGGACTTAAAAACATCTGGTAAAGAAGTCACCTTTCTCTCTGCCGGGAGCTCTCTTAAGTTTTGTCTTGTCGCAGAAGGCAAAGCCGATGTTTACCCAAGGCTTGCACCAACGATGGAATGGGATACCGCAGCAGCTCAAGCCGTGTGCTTAGAAGCAGGACGCCGAGTTATACAACACGACACAAAAGAAGATTTAACGTATAACCGCGAGGATATGCTTAATCCATGGTTTATCGTCGAATAATTCGTGCTGTTCGCTTAGCGTCTATTTAAAAAGAGTAAGACGAGATACAAAAACTGCGCTACTGCTGCTAAAGCCGCTACCATATAGGTCATTCCAGCCCACCAAAGGGCATCTTTAGCTCCTGCGTACTCTTCATCTCGATGTCCTGCAACCCCGCTTTCCGTAATCCAAACTAAGGCTCGACGGCTTGCATCAAACTCAACAGGAAGAGTGACGAGCGCAAAAAGCATAATCATTCCTTGTAGACCAGCTGCAATTAAAATCCCTGTGGACCCGAAGGCTGAAGCTGAAAACAAACCAAACATGGCGGCCATCATAACATATTGCATCATGTTGGAACTAAACTGCACAAAAGGGACAAGGGTAGATCGCATTTGCAACCATGCATAGGACTGCGCGTGCTGAACGGCATGACCAACCTCGTGAGCAGCTACTGCAGTCGCAGCAACACTGCGCCCTTGATAAACCTCTGGACTGAGATTAACTGTTTTGTTTGATGGATTGTAATGATCAGTTAATTTTCCCGGGACAGATTCAATGGTAACATCGTGAATACCGTGATCATCAAGCATTTTTTGTGCAATTTGAGCTCCCGTCATCCCTGAACGTATACCAACTTGGCTGTAATAGGCAAATTTTCGCTTTAAACGTCCGCTAACTAACATACCTAATACTCCGAACAAGATGGAGATTACGAGAATGCCGAAATATAAATCCATAAATCCTTTATGTGTTGAAGGTCAAAAACTATGCCTATAAAAATAAGCCCTGCCACGCTGAAATTTTGTCATGTTCTAAACAGAATAACCGGCTTAATGCTAAAGAGAAAAGCCACAGCGCGATAAGGAAAAATCTTCAGGGAGAGGTTGAAATTTTTTGCAAGCAACTCATATTCCATATGGCATTGCTCCAGGTATCCATGAGACGTTATCCATTTTCTATGCAATCGCTGCCACTTGGCATCAATTATAGCATCGGTGTAGGTAAAGTCTTGAAGCACAGAATATTGCTTGTATAGCCGTTGCAGCTCATTAGGGCGTAGGTCCGCACTACGTTGAATATAATCTTCATATTCCAACTCAGGTTGTACCAACTTGAGTTTGTTGGTCGCATCCCACAAAGCATCAGTAAATCGTTCTAATGCGTAGTTTGCCTGTCGTTTATAGCGAAACACTTGAGTTACAATCGCTACCATGGCAGAAATCATCATCGCAAGAAATACAATCGGAAGCATACCTATTCCTTTTTAGCCTTTACTTCAATAAAAGGCACATCTTCAATTTCATCTTGTTCCACTCGACTTGGCTTGCCACCAAATCGATGAAAGATAACATTCGGTGACGACCTCTTTTTATCCTGAGTCCTTGAATCTAAGGCCGCAGTGACCAAGGCTAAGAGAAAGGCCGCAGTAAAACTATAGGAAACACCATCTACCCAACGGGCTGCCAAATGAAAAACAAAACCATTGACTACAAGGATGAAGAATCCTAAGGTAAATAGCGTAAAAGGAAGAGTGAACAACAAAAGTAAAGGCCTCAGAGTGGCATTAAGCACTCGAATAACAGCCCCAAGAACAAACACCATATACAATGGCTCGATTTGTACAGAGGATGGAAAAAGATAGACTCCTCCCATTAACACTGAACATACCAGCAACCATTGTGTAATAATGCGCATACTTTATCTTCTGATTTTAACTTACGGATTTATTATTGATTATTTTAACGCACCGATGGGGAATATTGTATGCTCAAAACGAAGAAGTCTCTGAAGTTGCCTTCGGGCACGCCAATTAATATGAGATCAAGGATATACAATGCCATCATATACCTTTGTTAGGAATGAGTACGTACTGCGTGACGCCATTAAAATAAACGCCATATGATCAAACGATTTTACAATCCGCTGCACCGTGATTTATACGTAGCCCTATTTGCCCTAATAGCCTTAGGAACGATTCTAGGATTAGGCTATGGACTTATGGAATATAAAAGAGAATATATCGATCCCTGCTCAACGGAACCAATAGTTGACATGGATGCCCTTGCATTCTTTGACGAGCATAAAGACATGTCATCTGAGGAATTGCAAGAAAAGTTCTCCGAAGCCCAAGAGCATGCGGTTCGACTTACAGGAAATATTGGTTTTGTTGATGCCCATGGAGAGCATTTACATCTTGATGCTGTTGCCGATGGATCGTATAGTAATTTCATCAACTGCGCACTTAGAGAGCCGATTGATACGGCAACCTACAGCATAGGGTCGAACATCACCGTGCAGTGTTACTGCAAAGGAAAAAAGGAACTTGATGTAAGCGATGATCCTTTTGCTTCCATGATGGGCGAATCCTCCACTGAAATTGTATTGTACAAATGTTGTGTAGATTAAATATTATTCTTTGGGGTCTGATGATCACGACCCTATGTATGGGTTGTGGCTATCTTGATGCTACAAAAGATCGTGTGCGAAAGAGGAAGGACGATGGCTCAGCTCTTCCCGACGATTACTTTAACACTGCCGAAGCCACAGCGTATGACCAAAGGCATGATAGCCCCTCTGAGTACGATTCAGCAGGCAATATGACCTCCGCAATCCAAAGTATTCAAAGCGCTACGCGTGTAGCCCAAGGATCTAATGAACCGATTTTTACTATCACTCCTAAATTTGAACTAGTCAATCAGTTTAATGAAGCCTTCCACGATTACAATATGACAGATGGTTTGTCCATTGTTACCTTCTTTTTCACGCGTTGCCCAAGCATCTGTCCTACAGTAAGTCACAACCTTTTAGAAGTTCAAAACCAACTGTCTGACAAGGGTAATTTTCAAATCCTTTCGATTTCTGTCGATCCTAAACGTGACAGCGTTGCACGTCTTTTGGATTACAGTAAAGGTTATAACACGCTGCCGGGACGCTGGGATTTTTTAACTGGAGATTCAGCTACAATCTTAACCCTGTACCGAAAAACCTTTAAGCTTCCCTATAACGAAAGCATGGGTAAAATGGCCTATCAAGCTCATTCTTCTAAGGTATTTCTTGTGCGCAACCAGACGGATGTTCTCGGTTTTTATGATGGTACAAATCCTGAGGAAATGAAACTTCTCGTAGAGGATGCCATTCGTTTTATTGAATAATGCTTACCTTCTTATCATGCGTTCATCTCTTTTAGCAGCTTGTCTCCTTGCATTTTGTGCAGCTTGTCTCTTTCAACAATGTGAATATGAAAACATTGAAGACAACTACCCTCCCCCACCGCCACCATCATCGTGCGACTCAGCAACAATAAGTTATATGGCGGATATAGAGCCCATCATTGTTCAATCTTGTGCAATTAACGGATGCCATGGGAGTGGAGGGCCACAAGCCGAACTGTCAACCTATGAACAAGTCAAATTCTATGTAGATAATGGACTCTTCAAAAGCTGGGTGATTGACCAGGTGCCCTATGCGATGCCAATAGGAACTCCGCTTACTACTGAGGAACTTCAAAAAATTGGCACATGGCTTGAAGAAGGAGCATGTGAAAACTAAATCAGTATGGTTATGAAAAAGATCTTTGCACTATTGACAACTTGTATCCTTGGCCTCAGTCTATCTTATGGCCAACTATACTCAACTTCCAATGGCCAAATTACGTTTTATTCGAACGCGCCATTAGAGAATATTGAAGCGACGAATAAACAAGTATCCTGTGCTATTGATCTTTCCAAAGGTCAGATGGCCTTTAGCATGCTAATGAATGCCTTTCAATTTGAGAAGGCTTTAATGCAGGAGCATTTTAACGAACGGTATGTTGAGTCCCATAAGTACCCCAAGGCAACATTTGCTGGAAATATTAAGGACATTGAAAATATCGATCTATCCAAGGCAGGAAGCTATGATGTAACGGTCAGTGGAAAACTAACCATTCATGGTATAAATCAAGCGGTAAGCTCAAAAGGCATGTTAAAAGTAAGTGATGATAAGACGCTCACTGCCATCTCTACATTTACCATCAATCTCGAGGACTATAAGGTAAAGATACCGACAATGTATATCGACAATATCTCAGAATCCATTCAGATTAAGGTCAATGTAAAACTCAAGCCTAAGTCTTAGTACGAAAAACACTACAATGCGCCTACATTATACTCTAATACTATTTGTATGCTCTTTTATGGTGCCTCAATTGGCACAAAGTCAAGAGGATTTATTGGACATGCTCGCTCAAGAGGAGGAGCCACTAACGCAGTATACTATTGCCACGTTTAAAGGAACACGGATAGTGAGCGGCCATACCGTAGAAACTCAAGCAGAAGGCGTCATGCAAATGCTTATTGGCCATCGATTTGGGAGGCTCAATGCAGGATGGCGAGATCTCTTCGGGTTGGATGATGCCACGGTGAGAATAGGACTAGATTATGGCATTACAGACAACCTCAATATTGGGATAGGACGTTCTTCCTACACTAAGATCTACGACAGCCATATAAAGTATAGGTTTCTGCGCCAACGCCGTGGAGCAAAGCCCTTTCCGTTTACGGCTACCGCCATGGCTAGTGCTATGATTCGGTCCGACTTACGTCCTTTTGGAAACATTGACGTAGCCGTAAGCAGTCGGATGTATTACACCTACCAGTTGATGATTGCGCGAAAGTTTGGTGATTGGCTCTCTTTACAGGTCACCCCTACGCTCGTGCACCGTAACCTTGTGCAAGCAACGAACGATAAAAACACCATTTTCTCGCTAGGCCTTGGTTCTTCTATCAAACTTACCAGAGCCATGCGCTTTAATGCTGAGTATTATATGATTCTTCCTAGCAATCAAATTCAATCCGAAATTCAGGGTGAGAAAGTACGTAATGCCTTTAGTGTAGGCATTGATCTAGAAACCGGCGGACATGTCTTTCAGTTACACTTTACCAATGCACGA
>DLYY01000063.1 GCA_003447535.1 Bacteroidota bacterium
AAGGCTACCTGTATCTCCCATAAATACCGTTGCAGGATAACTATTGTACCACAGAAAGCCGACACAAGCTCCGATAAAAGCGGCGAGATAAACGACGGTTTCTTGGGAGTTTGGTATGTACAGTACGTTAAAATATTCCGCCAAAACAATATTGGACGATACATAGGCAAAAACAAACAGTGTAACCCCAACGATAGCACTTGTTCCCGTAGCGAGACCATCCAATCCGTCGGTAAGATTGGCTCCGTTGGATACAGCCGCAATTATAAATATTACCATCGGGATAAAAAAGAGCCAGGCATATTTCCTTGTCTTCTCACTCTTTGTTATCCAAACCAATGGTGCCTCATAATTGAATTCATTGCCTTTGAAGAAGGGAATATTTGTCACAGGCTCCTTGATTTTAACAAAGAAATGCCTGTCACCTCCTTCATCGCGCATAGAAGAAATTCGAGAGGACTCAAAGCGCTCCACCTCATGTTGAGCAATTTCCTGCTTTACGTAGATTTCTGGATGGAGATATACAGCACACCCAACGATAAGCCCCAGACCCACTTGACCCAATATTTTAAATCGTCCGGCAAGCCCTTTCTTATTTTTCCTGTAGACTTTTATATAATCATCTAAAAATCCAATCAGCCCCATCCAAATTGTACTTACAATAAGTAATTGAGTGTAGATATTTTTTAAATCACCAAAAAGGAACAGCGGAATTAGAATAGCCGATAGAATTATAATCCCTCCCATAGTAGGAGTGCCCGCCTTTTCATTTTGACCTTCTAATCCCAAATCCCGGATAGACTCTCCGATTTGTTTTTTACGTAGGATGCTAATTATGCGACCACCAAAGATTAGCGAGATAAGAAGAGATACAAAAAGTGCAAGTCCAGCCCGTACAGAAACGTACTGCATGATACCTTCTCCATAGAAATCATAATTAGATGATAGAAAGTTCCAAAAATGATAAATCATGACCCCACAGATTTAAGTGCATCAAATAAAACTTTACCATCATCGAAAGGAAAGACCTTGTCTCCAAAGACTTGAGTCGTTTCATGCCCTTTACCGGCCACTAGGACAATATCATTGGGCTGAGCCATACTTACCGCTTTGTAAATTGCCTCCTTGCGATCAACAATAATCGAACACTTCCGTCGAGAAGAGAGCTCAACTCCTTGAAACATTGCTCGACAGATATCTTCAGCCTCTTCATTTCGTGGATTATCGGCAGTAAAAATTACTTGGTCGCTTAATCGAGCAGATAATAGACCCATTTTAGGGCGCTTGGTGACATCTCGATTCCCACCACAACCGATTACGGTTATGACACGCATTCCTCCACGTAGAACCTCTCTTATGACCTCTAACACTTTTTGAACAGCATCAGGCGTATGAGCGTAATCGATTATGCCTGTTATCTGAGTTTCTTCAGTTAACACAATTTCCATCCGTCCCTTAGCCCCTCGTATAACAGATAGTGTACGTAGTATATCCTCTTCTTTGCTTCCCAATAAATGAGAAGCAGCATAAACCGCTAATAAATTCGTGGCATTAAAATCACCAATCATATGGGTATGTACTTCGGCTCCCTCAATATTGAGTGCTAATCCAGCAATATCTTGCTCCAATACTCGAACTCGGTAGTCTGACGGACCATATTGACTGTAACTATAAATTGACGCCTTGGTGTTTTGCACCATATAGCTTCCATTTTTATCATCAGTATTTACTAGTGCAAAAGCAGATGAATGCAGACCATCAAATGCAAGCTTCTTGGCATCACGATAGGCCTTCATGGATTTATGATAATCCAAGTGATCGTGTGTCAAATTGGTGAAGATCATTCCATCAAACGCTAGCGCAGATGGTCGATGCTGAACTAATCCATGAGAAGAAACCTCCATAAACACGTGACTGCAATTGAAATTTGCCATCTCACGTAGCACGGAAGAAATCCGTCGTGCATCAGGAGTTGTATGAGTCGCGTCTATCACCCGACTCCCAATGCGAATGACATTTGTTGAGATCAAGCCACACATATGACCATGTTGTGTATGAAGCTCCCATAGCATGCTTGCAATGCTTGTCTTACCATTCGTTCCCGTTACACCTACAAGTTTGAGTGTCTTCGAGGGATTGTCATACCAATTTTCACATAGCCTAGCATAGGCCTTATCGCTTCGTAAAACTCGGATGTAAAGCACCTGCTCATCTACTGACTCAGGTAATCGCTCGCATATAATTGCCCGGGCTCCTGCTTTTATTGCCTGATCAATATAATCGTGTCCATCAACATGGCTTCCAGTTATCGCCACAAACATCATGTCTGATTCCACTTTACGTGAATCGGAAGTAAAGTCTTGAATGACTAGGTCTGTATTACCCAGCACCTCTAACATGTTCACTTCATACAATATGTCGCGTAAGTTTTTCATTGCAAAACAAGGTGTATTTTACTATTCTTATCAACGATACTTCCAGCCTCTGGCCACTGCGTTGCCACGTAACCATAGCCCTCACAACTCACCCTGTATCCATATATTGAGCACAGACTTACCGCATCTGACAAACCCATTCCCTTTAAGTAGGGAACTCTATTTTCTTCTGTTCTATATTGGTCATCTGTGCTGATTGTCGCATTGTTGTTGGACTTATCTAAATCAACTTGGCTAATCGCATAGAGCGGTTGCTCTGAATCAATGTTTAACAGGTTGGAAAGAATCTGCCAATCGTCCGAAACCATTGAACTCATTGTCACTCCTTCACTAGCAAGCAATGCCGAGGGCATTTGACTTTGCTCTCCAATTCTTGCATAAGCAAATTCAGCTATATCGCCAAATACCGGTGCAGCTGTGCTCCCTCCTCCAATACCATCATGTTCCTTAGCATCGATGTATGACAAAACGACAATCATGCTGTATTGAGGTTTCTCAACAGGGAAGAATCCGCAAAACAGCGCCCGCTTCATGTCATCCTCATAAGCATATTCACCATCTTTTATTAAAGTAGTGCCTGTTTTACCGCATATCGATACGTTGAGAGAGGAAAGGGCGTTATGCGCCGTTCCCCGGGAGTCATTGACGACAAGCTTCATCATCGAAGTAAGGTTTTGAGCTGTTTGAGCAGACATTAATCTGACTAAGTCATTGGTGGGAAATGTATTGATGGTTTGACCAAGCTTGCTGGTATGACTTACCAAACGAGGTTGCACGGCAATACCATTGTTTGCAATCGCGTTGTAATGCGTTAAAATATGTAAGGCCGTAAGTTGCAAACCATAACCAAAAGACTTCCATGCTTTATCAATAATGCCCCAAGATTCAGCCGCGGGAATCTTTCTTCCTTTTTCTCCATGTATTGTAATTCCTGTCCTTTCAAAGGGGAATTGCTCAAAAAGGGCATCGCGAAAAGACACATTGTTTGGAAAAAGCTCATCTACCATTTGAACTATACCAATATTAGAAGAGTATTTTATGATGTCATAAGCATCATAGTAGTCTTTCTTTGGCCTAGACGAAATAGGGACCCTTACACCTGCCACGCGAAAATCACCATTGTGCATGGAGACAAGTTTATCTAGCGGCATACCATGTTCTAAGAGCGCGGCCATAACAGGAACCTTCATCGTAGATCCAGGTTCGAATAGAGTACCAACGGCATGATTATAATCTTCCACGTATTCACCTTCACCATTGCGTTCTAAATTGACCATGGTCAATACATTGCCTGTGTTGACTTCCATCAATATGACACATCCATTTTTTGCATTGTATTCTTCTAGGCTTTTCCGTAAGGATGCATCAGCAAAATCCTGAAGATCAATGTCTAATGTTGTATGAATATCTAATCCAGGATCAGGCTCAACATCATCACGTTCAATGTGCGGCAATGTCGTTTGCTGAGATACAACCTTTCTAAAGACCAAACCCTTTTCACCTTCTAACTCTGTATTGAAGTAGTGCTCAAGTCCGACAATTCCCTGAGAGGTGTCACCTGTTTGCCGTATATAGCCTATTGTGCGTTGAGCCAATCCTCCAAAAGGAAGCATCCGATCAATAGAATGCTCGATGATTAGGCCTGACGTATACCGACCACGATCAAACCAAGGAAACGATTTAATGCGCTCTTTTTGACTGTAGGTTAAATCATCGGCTAAAAAATAATACCGTGCACCATCAAGATAGCCCCGTTGCACATAGTTCATCCATTGCTCGCTTGTTTTATAATCAAACACCGAGGCAAGGGAATCGCATAACTCAGGAAGTAATTGAATAAACTCCTCGCCTTGGACACCCTCAATCTTAAAATCCATATGTAACGAGTACAGTTTAACCGTGGTAGAAAGAAGTCGTCCATCTGAAGTGAGTAGGTTGCCACGCTGGGCAGGAATCACTTCAACGGTCACCTCTAGGCTATCCGATTCGGCAATCAATTCTTCGCCATATTTATATTGAGTAATACCAGCGCGTCCAAAAATGACCAATCCAAAAAGTGCCAGTGCAATGCCTATAACCCAAACGCGCCATATAATATCAACTCGCTTATTCATCAGCCGATATTTTGATTGACTCTAAAGGTTGGTTTGGCACCTGCAGACCTATTGTATCGACGCTTTTACTGACTACCATTAAGGTAGACTCCTGCATAAAATCAGCCTTTTCATTGAGATAGGTCCAACGCAATTCATCAATGGCATCCTGATCACGATCGTACTCCTTTAACATAGACTCCACCTGATGGTTATTCGCGACATGAATTCCACATAGAACTGCTAGAAATATCACAAAAGGCATACTTCCCCAATGGCTGCTTACGATTTCAAGAGGCGTCTTGTCTGGTGAGGTATTTGAAGATTTGCTGCTCATGATCTATTTTGCCGCTTGTTTTACCTTACA
>DLYY01000116.1 GCA_003447535.1 Bacteroidota bacterium
CACAGGATATTTGCATTATTATGTAATCGTCCTAATTCAGCAATTTCATGACTCCAAGCGAGACAAGCTCTGACATCCTCATACTTATTTGCGGTCATAGCTACTCCATTAGCACTACCGCAAATCAACACACCTATAACCGATAAATCCTTCGCGACGTGTGAAGCCACTTGATGGGCGAAATCAGGATAGTCTACTGATTCACCGCTATGCGGCCCAAAATCCTTTACACTGTGACCCTCAGATTCCAAAAAACCAATACATCCCTGCTTAAGCGCAAATCCAGCGTGATCTGAGGCAATTATAACTTTCATCACGAAAAGATAAAGCGAACCATTTATTGATTAGTACGAATAGTCAACATTTTATTAATCCCTAGACTAAGTGGACATCCTCGCCTTACCTGTAGTTGCAATCACTAAAATTGTCACCTCATACAAAAGCATAAGTGGCAAAGCAACTAAAAACATAGTACCTGGATCGGAAGGCGTAATCACAGCGGACAGGATAAAGATGATAACTGTTGCATAGCGACGATTTCTCCGCGCAAATTCTGCGGTGACTACACCTAATCTCCCCAAGATGTAACCAAGAATAGGCAATTGAAAAAGCAGTCCTGTCAACAAGGTCATTGTCGACATAAAACCAAGAATATTGCCTATGGTGAACGTGTTTTCAATCTGACTGCTGATTTGATAATTGGCAAAAAAGTAGATAGCCAAAGGCACTAGGAAGAAATAACCAAAGGCCACCCCTACATAGAAAAGAAGACCGCTCCACCCAATTGCTAACGCAGCAGTTCTACGTTCTTTTTGATAAAGCCCAGGACTTACAAAACGCCATATTTCGTATATGAAATAGGGGAATGTTATTGAAAATCCAATATAAAAAGATGCCTTAAAGTGCAGTAAAAATTGATCAGAAACACCCGTAGCAATTAGGGTAAGGGAATCAAATGAAAAGCATTCCGCACCTCCGCCTTGGAAAAAATTAATGACATAACACAGTCCACGAAATGTTAAAAAATTAGACTTTGTTGGAGCTAAGACGACATAATCAAAAATGGCAGCACCCCCAGCAAAAACAGCTATAGAGCAAAGACAAAGTGCCACAACCATGCGAAAAAGATGACTTCGCAAAACATGCAAATGGTCAAAGAATGTCATTTCCTTTTCAGGAGGATGTTGACGAGATGCCTTTGAACCCTGCTCTTTTTTATCTGTAGGATCTTCTTTCATTTTATTATACAACTATGTCAAAGTAGAACAACCAAAACAGAATTTGGCTCATTTGAAATTATAAAATGCGCGTAAATTCAACATATTACGGACTTTTAAGCATTATTTCGGTGGCAAAGATGGCTTATGAACAGACCTTTGTAGTCTGGAATAATGGTCAAGATATCCACATTAACGAGGGCATTCAATTTGTTGTAAAAAATGGTGATTTCGTGAACAACAGTGGACATCTTCACAACAACTGAAGATTAACGATAAATGGTGACTTTATTTTAATGATAGCGTAGAATCTACCTATTTGTTTACGGTGCAACCGCAATACCAAGTGCAGAGCACTTGGAACAACAACAGCATTTTTATTGCCGGCAATTCTCAAACAAATCTTTTTGGGGGAAATCAGCTTATTGCTGGATGCGAAGTTATTAGCTACTACGATTTAGATTTAACTGGAAATGTTATAAAGGAGCTTGATGGAGTGTACACGCGAATACTTAACAAGTTGAACCTTACGATTAATGAGTTAGCCACTAACGAACAAAAAGCCTGCGTTAATTCAGATGCAGAAGATGCTATACTTTATATTGTAGACAGTGGATTTGTAAGCTCAACAGGTAATGGACGTCTAGTTCGAAAAACAATTGCTGGGCTTGCCTACATCTACCCTCTTGGTCAGCAGGATTTACAAACTACACACTATCGTCCCTTGTTGATTGCAACCGATAACAATAATACAATAGAAGGTCGTCAACTTAATCGGCGAACTGATTTTTGGGCATACCCTATACGATAGTTTGAATTACCTTAGCAGGTAATGGCAAAATCTAGAATGATTTATATCTGTGAAGCCTGTTCCTATGAGTCAGCTAAGTGGATGGGAAAGTGCCCTTCATGCAAAGCATGGAATACATTTCATGAAACTGAAATCCACAAATCGGACAAAGAGACCAATCAAGGACTTGCCCAACTTTCCGAACGAGGACCTAATGGCGCAATACCTATTGATGAAATAAATGCTAAAGAAGTTCCTCGGCTTAAAAGTCATGACGAAGAATTCAACCGCGTAGTTGGCGGAGGAATTATGCCTGGTTCGATTACATTAATCGGCGGAGAACCGGGTATTGGAAAATCTACCCTTCTTCTTCAGATCGCTTTACATTTCTCCCAAAAGGTGCTTTATGTCAGTGGCGAAGAAAGCCTTGTTCAAATTAAAGGCAGGGCAGATCGAATGAAGTATTCAACGACGAATTGCTTGTTGCTTACTGAAACCAATACCTCTAAGATTTTCCAGGAAATTAAAAAGCAGAAGGTCGAACTATTGGTTATCGATTCAATTCAAACCATGCAATCCCCTACGGTTGACGCCTTGCCTGGAAGCATGAGCCAAATACGCGAGTGTGCAGGTGAATTTCAGCGTTTTGCCAAACAGCACGGCATTGCGGTGATACTCATAGGGCACATCACCAAGGATGGTCAATTGGCAGGACCTAAGGTGTTAGAACATATTGTGGATACCGTACTTCAATTTGAAGGAGATCAGCATCATGCCCACCGCATTCTTCGAAGTCAGAAAAATCGTTTTGGGCCTGCCGCCGAATTAGGTATCTATGAGATGCAATCGAGTGGTTTGCATGCAGTAACTGATCCAACTTCCATAATGCTTTCCAATCAAGAAGGACAACGAGAAGGTGTTTCAACGGGTTGTATCCTAGAAGGAATCCGACCCCTATTGATAGAAACCCAATCCCTTGTAAGCCCTTCCTATTATGGGACACCTCAACGTTCAAGTACTGGTTTTGATAATCGAAGATTACATATGCTCATCGCCGTCTTTGAGAAACGCATTCAGTTCCCCATTGGAGCCAAAGATGTATTCCTAAATATTGCAGGAGGGATCAAAGTAACCGATCCGGGAGCTGACTTAGCAGTTATCGCCTCATTCCTTTCCTCTTGCATTGAACAATTCACCATGCCAAAAAAAGCCGTTTACTGCGGAGAGATTGGACTAAGTGGGGAAGTTCGACCAGTTTCGAGAATATTACAGCGGGTAGTTGAAGCAGAGAAGAGAGGAATGACAACCTTTGTGACTTCTGCGCAACACAAAAAGGCTCTTAGTGATTACAAGGGCTCTTTAAGCTTACAGTTAATCAGCCATATACGCGAGTTAATCGACTAGTGCGTTAACGCCTCATTTAATCGTAAACAATCCGAGTTTCTAGTCATTTTTAGTGCATGATTATTCCCTGGATACAGGATATTATTGACCTCACCATACCTCACATTTGTGCCTCGTGCCAAACAAATCTGGCAAGACCTAGTGCAGGACTGTGCGTCAATTGCATAAACAAAATTGAAGCCTTAGTCAAAGGATGTGATGACGAACTCACTCAGCGATTGGGAACGCACGAAAACCATGTTAGTAGCGGATTTGCTCTAATGTACTTTGAGCAAAATGGAGTTTCGCAGCATCTCATTCATAAAATTAAATACCATAACGGAGAGCATTTGGCTAAGTACTGGGGACGATATCTTGGTGCGCTCTTGCAAAGTCTAGGAGTTCACTCCAATACAAAATCATCCCTACTCATTCCAGTCCCCATGCATAAACGAAGAGAAAGAAGACGTGGATATAATGCTCCTCTGCATATTGCGTACGGTGTTCAAGAAGTAATTGGCGATAAAGCTCTGGTTTGCAATTCAGTGCTCGCCCGAGTTAAGCACAGTAAAAGTCAAACTACAGCGGACTTCAACCAACGCTATGAGCGCTTGACAGAATCCTTCCACGCTTATCCATTACCCAACAAACCCGATGTAATCATCATAATTGATGATGTGATAACCTCAACATCAACAATAGGACATTGCGCCAACGCTTTGCGTAAAGTTTTTTCGAATGATATATATGCTACCGCACTTGCCTTTACACCCTAGATTACCACAATTTCCTGTGAAAATATTCGTACTTTATGGGTTGATTGATTCAAAGAAATGAGAAGCTATCTATTGTTGATATTACTGCTTGTCCTCGGTTTTTTATGGAGCTGCAAACCGGATGATAATGTATTGGAAGGTGATGTACAAGCACTCCAGTTTAGCACGGATACACTCACCTTTGATACAGTGTTTACCACGATAGGATCCGTTACCCGTTGGATAACAATTTGTAATCCAACAAGTCGCGATATGGTGCTTGACGAAATTCGCTTAGTGGATCAGGCAAATGGTGTTTTTCGATTAAATATTGACGGTATTCCAGGCAATCAAGCGAGCAATGTCCTAATCCCTTCAAAAGATTCTATTTATATTTTTGCTGAAGTAACAGTAGACCCAAACAACGCATCAAATCCGCTTGTCATTTACGACCAAATTGACTGTCGAATCGGTACTAAATCTCGTTCTGCTACCCTCCAAGCTTGGGGACAAGACGCTTATTTTCATTACGGCGAGGTACTCCGAAATCAATCCATTACATGGGCTTCAGATAAGCCTCATGTAGTTTTACGAAACGATAGCTTTCCGGGACTTGGAATTGACTCCTTCTCCGCGTTAACAATACCCGCTGGCAGTGAGATTTATGTTCAAAATGGAGCTGGAATATTCGTTGATGGTGACCTTACGATTGGGGATGCCTCAAGTCAAGATTCTGTAATTATACAATCAAACCGCATTGAAAACCCGCCTGCCTTCCCACTTGACAACCTACCTGGGCAATGGTTTGGAATTGTCTTGTTTGGAGGGTCTACAGCGAACATAGGACACACTGTAATCAATGAATCAACGTATGGTGTTATGGGACGATTTGCGCTTGCTAATGACTTCTCAGGCTTTATCGATGATGCGGGTCGACCAACCATCAACCTCAATCGAGTGACCATAAAAAATGCTCAAATAAGCGCTCTATTGGCACTGAATTCAACCATTAATGCTGTGAATTGCGATTTTTTTGGCGCAGGTGGACAGCTTGTAAGCCTTGCCCTAGGAGGGGACTATACTTTCTCCCACTGCACCATGTACAACAGCGGCATATCAGGGAGCAGTCGAGATGCTCCACTTTTAGGAATTAGTAATCAGGCCTCCAATCAAGGTACAGGAGCCATTCACCCATTTGGTATAGAGAATGTACAATTTACCAACTGCATCATAAATGGAAGTTTGCCGGACGAAGTGGAGGTTATCGCAGAAGATTCCTCAACGATCCAATTAAGCTATTGCCTGATACGAAGTCAAAATCTGGTTAATGCGTCGATCACTAATCAATGTATTTTTAATGAAATTCCTGGATTTATTGATCCAGGTTTGAGAAATTTCAAGCTTACGGAAACTTCCATTGCTCGTGACGCTGGCTTGAGTCTTGGCATCTTAGTAGACCGAGGAAACCGAGCCAGGAATGGCATGCCTGATATAGGCTGTTGGGAATATCAATAGGAATAATGCAGCGTAATCGGTTTGACATATTTCGAGTATTCCCACTCCAGCTTTTTATAAGTCATGCAGTAAACTTCCCTTTACTCCTCCTCCCGTGGATTGTAATCATTGGGCTAAGCACCTCTTACTTTGGAAACCACTTTGGCTTGCCCTCAATTATACTAAGCCCTGAGTACTTTGGAACAGTATCTCCCTTGAGCTTCGCAATGTTAGGCATTGCCATGGGTTTGTTTCTTGTGCTTTGGCAAATGGTAAGTTACCTGCTACACTCCAATATGTATCCATTTTTAGCGGCGACAAGGTGGCCCGTCGCCGTGTTTTTTCTAAATAATGCCACCATCCCCCTCTTTGCCATCGGAATACATTGCCTTTGCATTTATAGCTTTCAGAGCAATGCAGAGCTTATTGAAAATCAATTTGCTCTATTGCTTGTTTTCGCCTATCTCACAGGCATTTTTGCTGTACTCATTCTTTGTGTCGTTTACTTTACTCTATCCAATCGAGACCTTTATAAAGATTTCGAAATCAATAGTTTAGACGAGTCTACTTCGCTCCTAGCACGTCGCGGGCGAAGTCTGGGTTCCAACGTAAAGTACTATCTCACAAGACGGGGACGATGGCAGCGCACTCGTGATGTGAGCCACTATAATTTCGTGCGAATTCACGCCACCTTTTTAAATCACCACTGGAGCGCATTCTTTATTCAACTCGTAGTATTTATCTTTTTAATGGTTGCTGGAGCTTTTAATGAAAAAGCCTTTTACGATATTCCAGCAGGAGCTAGCCTATTGCTTAGCTTTTCTGTTTTAGTGTCCATTATCGGTTTCTTCACCTATTGGACTAGACGATGGGCCTTTCCTATCGTTATTGTCTTGCTCCTGCTGTTTGACTGGTTTTCGAAAACGGAAGGAATCAATACCAATTCACATGCATTGGGCTTAGATTACAATGGACCCAAGGCCGAGTACAGCCTTTCTGCTTTGGACTCAATGGCATCAGAAGAACATTGGGTTGCTGACGTTGCCTTGGGCGAAGAAATGCTCAATAACTGGCTAGAAACCTATCAATCATACCATGGAGAGGTAAAACCAAAAGTCGTGATTATATCGGCCGCGGGAGGAGGTATGAAGTCAGGGGTTTTTACATTTAGAGGACTCCAGATTCTTGACTCACTATCCAATGGTAAAGTTTCAGACCACACCTTGCTTATGTCTGGTGCTTCAGGAGGTATGTACGGATTGTCCTATTGGCGAGAACTTCTGCTAAGGGATCGGCTAAACAATACGAGAGAACGAGTAAAAGAAGAATATGTAGACGACCTAAGCAAAGACATGCTCAACAAATGGGCAGCTACTGTTGCCAGTAATGACTTGTTTTTGCCGTGGAATACTACAATTTACCAAGGACAGAAGCATGCTATTGACCGAGGCATTGCCTTTGAAGAAAGCTTCAACGAAAACACAAGAGGTTATCTTGAAAAACCACTTTCCGACTATGCCGAGCCAGAGTACCAAGGCATTATTCCGAGAATGCTCCTCAGCACACATATCATGAATGATGGCCGTGTTTTTTACTTAAACCCCCACCCTATCCGATACCTTATGCGCAGTGGGTCACCGAGTGATTCTACATTGGATTATGAAACAGACGCGATTGATTTTGGATCATTTTTTGCCAACCAGGGTGGTCGAAACATTCGGTTTATTTCAGCCATTAGAATGAATGCGAGTTTCCCAAATCTGTTTCCCGCAGTGGCATTACCAAGTAAACCAGAAACGCTTGTAATGGATGCGGGTGTCCGTGACAATCATGGAATAGAACCCATCATACGTTTCCTATATGCCCATAAAGAATGGATTCATAAAAATACCTCTGGAATTGTCCTAGTCCAATTCCGTACTACGTTAAAGCACAATACCATTGATGATACCTTCCTACCAAGTTTTTTAACACAGATAATACAACCCTTTGGAAACATCGTAAGTAACTTAACGCAACAACAGGATTACAAGCAAGACTATATGATAGCAGGACTTCAAGAGGCCTTTAGGGATAATCTAGACTGGATTCAATTTGTTTTACCTAACGGCTCTGAATACAGCGAATATGATGTTCCCCTAAGTCTTCGGTTAAGCCAACTCGAGAAAAAACGTGTCTTGAATGCCCTAACATGGAAAGAGAATGAAAAGGGTTTTCATCGACTTATTGACCTTCTTAAAGATAAATAATGGGTTCTAGCCGCGAATCGTATCAAACACGTTGCTCAGTGTTATACCTTCAGCCTCTGCCTTGTAATTGAGAAAAACACGATGACGAAGCACATTAGGAATAACCTCCGAAACATCGTCAATATTCGGTGTAAAGGCACCGCGCATTGCGGCCTTGCACTTCGCCGCTAAAACAATAAACTGAGCCGCACGTGGGCCTGCGCCCCATGATACGTAGTGATTAACAAAGTCCATACTGTCAGCCAGATTAGGACGACTTAACGTAACCACACGCACCGCATACTCTAGAGCTGCATCCGTGATTGGCATAGAACGAATAAATTGCTGATAATCAATGAGCTCCTGCCGCCTTAAAATCACATTTAAAGAGGGTTTTGAAAGACCCGTTGTTCGCCTGATAACTTCCTTCTCCTCCTCAAATGAAGGATAGGTCATTTCGATTTGTGTCATAAACCGGTCCAATTGAGCTTCTGGTAAGGGATAAGTACCCTCTTGCTCAATAGGGTTTTGAGTTGCTAAAACGAAGAAGGGTTTAGGCAATAAATGTTGCTCTCCAGCTATTGTAACTGATCGCTCCTGCATGGCCTCAAGTAACGCCGCCTGTGTTTTGGGAGGAGTTCGGTTAATCTCATCGGCTAACACTATATTGGAAAATATCGGCCCCTTATTAAAACGAAAGGCTTTTGACTCATCTAAGATTTCTGCACCAGTAATATCTGAAGGCATTAAATCAGGAGTAAATTGAATGCGCCGGAAGTCCAACTCAAGAACACTTGAAAGTGTTTGAACCAACAACGTCTTTGCCAAGCCAGGAACGCCAACTAACAAACTGTGACTATCACAAAAAATAGACATCAATAGACCATCAACTGCCTCCTGCTGACCAACTACAGACTTGCCAATTTCTTGACGTAGGGTTTCAACCTTCTGTGCAAACTCCTGTGCACGTACTTCCACAATTTGCATATCGTTGTTGGCATTACTCATAAACCTTCCAATTTTTCATTTGAGGACACGTCTCGTAGTCGGATACTACATCAATGTATATTGATGGGATTACTGTATTCATCCAATCATAGAGTGCTTTTTGCTTTTTCTGTTCAAGACAAACAGCTTTGAACTTGGAATAATCCTGTTCAATATTCGCTTGATGGGCCTCTGTCTCCGATACAAGTCGTATGAATCGATATCCGCGCTCTCCTCGATAACCCTGAGTAGGAATAACTTGGCTGTATCCGCCAACTGCAACGTCATCAAGCCTTACTGCAATAACCCCTTCTACTTCATCCATTTCAAAGAATGAATTGCCAGTCTTTTCATTTTGCAAAAGCCCACCTTGGTTTTTTGAAGACATATCCACACTATATTCCTCAACAGCCTCTTCAAACGTAATGGCTCCATCAAGAACTTTATCTCGAATACGATCCGCTTCTCTTTGAGCTGCATTTAGATTCTCATCCGTCATTTCAGGACAAATCAGGATATGGCGTACGTGTATTCGCTCACCCTGGCGCTCTATAAGTTGAATAATATGAAAGCCAAACTCCGTTTCAACCACAGGGCTTATTTCCATAGGAATTTTTAAACGAAAGGCCGCAGACTCAAAAGCGCTAACCATTTGCCCACGCCGAATAAACCCAAGATCCCCTCCAATTTTACTTGAACCAGGATCACAAGAATAGACCAATGCTAAAAACTCAAAGTCCTCTCCATCTTGTAAACGCGCACTAAGTTCTTCTGATGTAGAGCGCGCCACTTGATTTTGGTCATCTGTAGGCTTTTCATATAGTACAACCTCAGCCAATTCGACTTCAGCATTAAAGAAAGGGATACTATCCTGAGGTATTGCTTGATAGAAAGAGCGCACCTCAGAAGGAGATACAGAGATGCCTGCCGTGATATTCCCCTCCATGCGCGAAGAAAGCAATTGATCAAAGATATCTTCCCGAAAATCAGCTTTTAGCTCCGTTATTGTTTTCCCGTAATAGGACTCAAGATTTTCCAGCCCACCAAACATTTCTTCGAAATACCCAATTCGACCATCGAGTTCTTGATCAACTTCTTCATCCGACACGTAGATACTATCGCGCTCTGCCTGAATCACAAAAATCTTTTGCATCAGGAGGTTATCAAGCGCCATGCATTCGAGATCAGACTTTGACTGATCAGGATAGGCCTCTTGTAGCTGGAAAGATGCAATTTGGACATCGCTCATCAAGACAATTTCACCTTCGACATGCCCTACTATACCGTCACCAAGGACTTGACTACGCACAACAGAAACATAACCAAGCAAAATGGTTATAACAACAAGAAAACGAGGACTAGAATTCATACAAACGCTTAAGGATTCACAAGATTAATAAAACAACTCGTTACGCGAATAGATGTTGCTTCACGAAGTGAATAAATCCAATCTTTTTCGAGATAATCTTGATAATCTGAAATAACAAATCCTCTAGTTTCATCGAAGGCTTTCCAAGTATCATCTTCCTTATCATCTATCCGGAGAAACATTCCATTATCAAGGGCATGGGGTCCAATACTGAGCTCGTTGAGCTGATTAAAGTCCATCAGCCTCGTGTCACCAGGCCAAACACGCCAAGACTTTGACGATAGTTTATCTCGCTTTAACCCTTTTGCAAACAACTTGGCTAGTTTATTCGAATTGTTGGAAGCTTTGAATAACTTCCGTATAAAAGTTGAATCCTCAACAATGAAGTGCGAGACTGTGATGAGCTGAGGCCATATATAGGATGAACGGTTTTCTTCAAAAAAAGCATTTAGTCCTGCTGTATCGCGCACCGCTTCGCGCCATACTCGCTCATTCATAAGCTCAAAAAGAAGCATACCATCTCGGTACTCCTGCATTTGAGTAGCAAATTCTACATTAACCTCATGAAGATGATCTCGATAGTATTCGTAGATCGTTTTCTGCTCATAAGCCTTAAACTTCTCTTCGAGATAAAAGATACGGTAGGCATCTTCAGCCCCGCCATAATTGTGTCCCATATATTCTTCAAAATCACCATAGGTCAATGTATCATAACCAATAACAAATAAGGTTATACCGGCTCTTTCATCCGACAGATCAGCATTTCCGCTGAGTACATCCTTGGTAAAGTATTGTAGCATTGAATCTATCGTTGCATCCTGATTATAGTCAAAGAGTCCTCTAGCTTCATGCAAAAGAGAGTCCTTTTGAATCCTTGAGCGTTGTCCCTGTTGTATTTTACGAACTAGCCCATTGCGAACCTTATCTAAATCAGGAAATGAATCAAGGGCAATCCATTGGATAAGGTAGAGCGTATCGCCTAAGGAAAAGATGTCAGAAACATCGCCTATCGTATCTATTGACAACGCCTTTTCCACGTATTCATTTTGCCATGCAGAGTTTGCCTGAGCACCAATTTTAATTGGATTACGTGAGCTTTTTCCATTCCGCGAAGTGGAATATTGAGCGGCATAGCTTGAAAAGAGACTAGAATTACTCCTTACATCTCGAATCACTTGTTCTAAAAGCTGCCGATTTTCGGAAGACTCAAATAAGGCAATTTGTAAATACGAGGAAGTACCGTCAAAGGTGCGTTCCCCTTTCACTTTTACCAAATGGATACCAAATCGGGTATATACCGGTTCACTAACTTCACCAATCGGTGTCTCATACATGGCATTTTCAAATGCATACACCGTTTGAAACAATCCAAGATAACCTAAGGAACGGTAGGTTAAATCAGCCCCTGAACGAGCAGCTGCTCGTTTAAGATTATAACCACGCGACAATTGACGTTGAACTTTGCTTAATGCATTAAATGCTTTTACAGAGTCAATTCGACCATCTACGTCGCGGTCCCACGGGATTAAGACATGTTCTATGTCTCGTTGCACAGGCATGCGCTCAAAAGCTTCTTCAACCAAACGATCAGTTATACGCTCTTCTGTGAGATAGCTTTCTGCCAACTGCAAGCGGTAGCCATTGAACTCGCTAAGAATAGGGCTGATGGTATCCATTTCCAAGGCATAAGCCTGCTGAACTTTAAGCCTATAGTTAATGTAGAGTTCAAGGTATTCGTTTAGGGATTCCTCTGAGAAGTCAGCGCTGCCATCGATGTTATTCTTGGTATATAGCCGGACAAAATCCTCTTGAGATACGCGCTCCTCCCCGATTTCGATAAGGGTTGCAATATCAGGACACTGAGCCAGCAATCCATGGGTAATGGCAAAGCATAATAAGAATATATAACGCATAGATTTTTCTTATGCCATAAATGTAGTAAACTCCATGTTGCTTAACCGATTACCTTTGTCTAAACTTTTAGAAATGGGTCGACGGAGGAGACAGTTACCACGCTACGATGGAATAGCGATACATGGGCTCTCAAGTGAAGGCTTTGGAGTCGCACGCCATAACGACAAAGTAGTATTCGTGGAAGATGCAGTTCCAGGTGACCAGGGTGACGTACAAGTCACTAAAAGAAAAAGACGGTTTGATCAAGCACAATTTATTCGTCGAGACCAAACAGGAACAGGAAGAGTAGCTGCGCCATGCAAGCATCAATCAGTATGCGGAGGATGTCGTTGGATGATTGCAGACTATTCTCTTCAGTTGAGTGAAAAGCAAAGCATTGTAGAAAATGCCTTTAAGCGCATTGGACACCTTGAGCACCCACCTATTGAGCCTATTCTAGGCGCAAAAAAAATATTCAATTATCGAAATAAGATTGAGTTTACTTTTGGCGCAAGGCGCTGGCTGACTAATGAAGAAGTGCAGTCGTCCGCTGAATTCGATCGTGATGCATTGGGTTTTCATCCAAGAGGACGATTCCAAAATGTCGTACAAATCGATGAGTGTCATTTGGTGGAAAATAGTATTAACACACTACGTAATAGCCTTTATAACAAGGCCAAGCAGGAAGGATGGACCTTTTTTGACCCCTTGGAACACACAGGCCTTCTTCGTCAACTATGCATTCGAGTAGGACAAAATACCGATGGAATGCCGCTGCTCATGGTCATCTTAGTAACCTCACCACCTCCATCAGGCTTTCTCGATGAAATAGTGCATTTCCTAGAAGGTATCAAACTTGATACTGCGATTAGCATCTATCACATTCAAAGTGATAAAAAAAATGATTCATGGACTGATTTGAAAGCAGATCACCTCACAGGACCAGAATCGTTTTTTATTGCCTTAGATGACAAGCGCTTTCAGGTAAAACCTCAATCGTTCTTTCAAACCAATACCGACCAAGCCACAGCGCTATATGATGTCGTTAAAAAATATGCTCACCTTACAGGAAAAGAACATGTATTTGATTTGTATTGTGGTGTAGGAAGCATTGGGCTGTACCTCAGTGATGAGTGCGCTAAGATTACAGGAATTGAACTCATTCCAGAAGCCATTGAAGACGCAGCTCTTAATGCTCAGTTGAATGGTGTGCATCATGTAGAATATCATACTGGAGATGTAGGAGAGTTCATTAATGCCAATCACTTTTCTAAGAAAAACAAGCCCGATGTAATAATAACGGATCCACCAAGAAGCGGAATGCATCAAGAAGTGGCCGAACACTTGCGAGACTCCTCGATAGAACGCATTATATACGTAAGCTGTAATCCAAGTACTCAGGCCCGCGATCTAGCCATACTTTGCGAACGGTATGATATTGAAGCCGTTCAGCCCGTCGATATGTTTCCTCAAACTCCTCACATTGAGTGTGTAGTTGCCTTAACTTTAAAGAAATAAATGACCATGTCGGCCCCTCCTATTGACGAAAAAGCCCTTTTGATTCTGCGCGATGAAATTGACGTACTCAAAGGACTCTTAGAAGAAATTGTTACCGCGATAACTATGTCTGGCGTAAGCAACTACCCCATTTTCATAGCGCACAAGGGAGAGAATATGGACTTGGGAAGGCCTTTGGCAGAGGACCGTGAGGGAATGGATTGGCAGTTTCGCATCAGCCATCTAGAAGAAATGGTCCATAAAGGGGTCATCGTTCGTGAACATATAGATACATTTCGGGAGCGCTATAAATCAGCTGACCAGCATTACACCTTTCTTGTTTTGCATAAGGCGCAACACCAATGGCTCTTTGTCCCTAAGGCGTGATTACTCATTTCCATTGGAGATGAATACCTACTTAAGCAGAGCAACCGGATACTCGTTTGATCATTTAAGAATTTCCCGTAAAGTATATTTTATCCCCTCGGGGGCCGATTGGGTTGTCTAACATAATCCTATCATAACCCTTCCAAACAATCCCACAGCTTCACTCGTTATAAAGGCAATGCACAAAAAGCCCTTTCTTCCCGAAAAAACCTGTCCAGTATGTAATCGTCCCTTTGCTTGGCGTAAAAAATGGGAAAAGAATTGGGACAATGTTAAATACTGCAGTGAACGCTGTCGACGTAATTCCAAAAAATCCAATGCATGAAAGCGCCTGACGTTGTATACTTGCATATGTATTGATGAGTAAATAGCCCATGAAATCCTACGATGTATCGCATAAACTCAATCTAGCTTGTGTCCAAGCCATTGAGGAGGCCTTTGGCCATGAGGTTAGCACCAATGACATCGTCCTTCAACATACTCGAAAAGACTTTGATGGGCAATACACCTTAGTTACTTTTCCCTTTACGCGCTACAGCAAGCTTTCACCAGAAGAAACGGGCAAGGCTATTGGAGAGATATTACAAAAGAGTTGTCCCTTAGTAAAAGAATACAATACGGTTAAAGGGTTTTTAAATCTTGAGATAGAAAATCATGTTTGGCTCGATGTCTTTACCACATTACACCGGGATAAAGAGTCCTTCTCACTACCCTCAACCGGCAAAAAAGTAGTGCTTGAATATTGCGGGCCTAACACCAATAAACCGCTGCACCTAGGCCATATACGAAATATGCTGATAGGCTATGCAAGCGCTAACCTACTCAGCCGTGTGGGACATCATGTACATAAAGTAAATATTTACAATGACCGCGGCATTGCTATATGCAAATCCATGGTCGCCTGGAAGCACTTTGGCGAAGGAAAGACCCCAGAAACCACACAAACTAAAGGCGATCATTTCGTAGGAGAATATTACGTGGCCTTTGATCAAGCCTACAAAAAAGAAGTGGAAGAACGAATTGCTGAGGGAAAAACCAAGGAAGAAGCAGAAAACAATGCACCACTTCTCCTTGAGGCTCGAGCCATGCTCCGACAATGGGAAAAGGGCGATCAAGAAACAATAGACCTCTGGAATACGATGAATTCTTGGGTGTATGACGGGTTTGAGCAAACCTTCGCAAGACTTGGAGTAGACTTTGAGAAACATTATAAAGAGAGTGACTATTACCAAGATGGCAAACGACTTGTAGAAGAAGGCCTTCAGCAAGGGATTTACGCGCAACGAGAAGATGGGTCTATTTGGGTGGATTTAACACAAGAAGGGCTTGATGAGAAACTTCTGTTACGTGGTGACGGGACGTCGGTA
>DLYY01000215.1 GCA_003447535.1 Bacteroidota bacterium
GGAGCAGGGAAAGGATGGGGTAGATAGTGATATCCCATTGCCAAGTGAGGCAAACTTTTTTAAAGGGTTTATCGGGAAGGTGCTATGGTTTATGCACCAAATATTTTTTTATGCATTGAGACCTATGTTCGTAAAGAAAGTGCCATTCGATAAGTGGGTAATTATGAACATCGCCTTTCAGATTATCGTGATGATTCCGATCATTTACTTTGCTGGCCTGCCAGGTTTAGGCTATCTTTTACTTTCACTTGTTTTGGCGGGGAGTTTGCACCCAACCTCTGGGCACTTTATCTCAGAGCACTATGTATTTCATGAGGCACAGGAGACATACTCTTACTATGGCCCACTCAATTTGGTGACCTATAATGTAGGTTATCACAATGAGCATCATGATTTCCCCAATATTCCTGGAAGTCGCCTTCCGATGCTTCGAAAAATAGCTCCTGAATACTATGATAACTTGCATAGCTACAAAAGTTGGACGGGGGTAATCCTTAAGTTTTTGTTTTCGCCAGACATAACACTGTACAATCGTACGAAGCGTCGCTAGATCTATCTTTGTCGTGTAGATGGCCCTAGTAGGGACTTCTTAAATTTTCTACAGGTTCATCGTTAATGCTATTCACTGTAGGTTCGCGAGGACTCTCTATCAGATGGACTGAGCATCCAGCTAAATCCAGTAGAAAAGAAGTTAAGGGTATGATTTAATCCAGTCCCAAGGGAAAAGTCCCATTGCAGATGATTTTTAATACGATACAGAAATCCTGCGTTAAGACTAACATCTGCGATGGAAAACTCTTGCCAGTCACCATAGGGCTCTACAAAGACCATAAAGTTGTCATTGACTTGATGAGCTAGAGCAAGGGTATAGATAAGGTCTCCACTACCTATGCCATAATTATTGTATCCAATATTGTAACTGATGCTTTGTTTTGCGCCGATAGGATGAGCAAATAACAATCGACTTAGACTTCCAAATTGGCCATTGGATAAGCGTCCACTACCCGTTGGAAGGATGACATGGGTGGAGAGAGCCATATGGGCTTTTGGCGAAGAAAAAAGTTGGATTTTACTTCCAACTTGCCAGTCTGTTATGCCCGCTCTTTCTTGATCATTGCTTGGGCGATATTGTTGTAAGTGGTTTGTGATCAGACGCAACTCAATACCCTTCACTACGTTCAACCGCATGAGGACGTTGGGCATAGAGATTTCCCGTATTCTTTGGTTGGCTTCACCCAGGTAGCTCACACTAAGACCTGATTCAACTTGAAAAATGTTCTTGGGTAGAACAATTGCACTTTCGGATTGCGTCGGTCTATCCGTATCTATTGGAGATTGTCCAAAGACTTGTGCGCTGAATAACAGGCCGATAATTGCCCAAAATGCATAATTGATAGGTTGGCTTTTATTGTAAAATTTCATAGCATTGCTTTAGTGTTAGGTCTAGAAAGATATGCAAAATCAACAGTTACTTGATCTTAGACTGCAATGAAAAGAATAAGCTGATTGGTTTTAAGCTATCAGAAGGGATTGGTACACTCGATGAGGCGAGAAGCTATTTGGTGATGTATAGAAATCTAGTTAATGCTGATTTATTGTCGCCTAAAACCTTTAGTAAAGAGGTAAGTTGACTTGTTACAAACATTGTCGATGAATTGTGATAAGAAAACAATTCCTTTTCTCGTTGAATTTGTAGTTTCGACCTATGGCTAAAAAGCGTACTTACCTAGATTTTGAGGAATCCCTGCGCAAACTTGACAATCAACGTGAAGAATTGGTAGATCGTCAAAACGAAGGGAAAGAGGTTGATAAAGCGCTTGCCCAATTGGATAAGCAGATCGATCAAATGCAGCAAGCCATTTTTGATCACTTGTCTCCATGGCAGCGCGTTCAGTTATCCCGTCATCCAGACCGTCCCAAAACGCTTGAGTATGCTAAGAACCTTTTTCAGGATTTTTGTGAGCTACATGGGGATCGACAGTTTGGTGATGACAAAGCGATGGTGGGCGGTTTTGCTCTTTTAGACGGTGATCCTGTAATGGTGATCGGCCAGGAAAAGGGCTCGAATACTAAGGAGCGCCAATTTCACAATTTCGGAATGGCGAAGCCCGAAGGATATCGTAAGGCTCTGCGATTGATGAAACTTGCAGAAAAGTTTAATCGCCCGATTATCACGTTGATTGATACTCCTGGTGCTTATCCAGGGATTGGAGCGGAAGAGAGGGGCCAAGCGGAATCTATCGCTAAGAATTTGCAGGAAATGCTGAACCTCAGTGTGCCTATTATATCGATAATAATTGGTGAAGGGGCATCAGGAGGAGCGATCGGTATTGGAGTGGGCGACCGAATAATGATGCTAGAAAACACTTGGTTTACGGTGATTAGCCCGGAGAGTTGCTCTACCATCTTATGGCGATCTGCTGAGCATAAGGAAAAGGCCGCTGATGCGCTAAAGCTTACCGCCCATGACATGCAACGCTTGAAGATTGTAGATACTATTATCAAAGAAGGACCAAGCGGAGCACACAGAAACCGAGAGGCAGCCTTTAAAAATGTAAAGCGACAAATCAAACGCTGTTTAAATCAGTTGAGAGAATTAACGCCGGAAGAGCGAATAACGCATCGTTATGCTAAGTACGAAGCGATAGGGAGTTATATTGAAGTAGAAAACACAGGCTCTGTAGAAGCCAACGCTTGAAAAAATCACTATGGGACAATGTACGAGTAATGACTTAAGAGGAGTGGGCGTGGCTCTAGTCACCCCATTTGCTAAGGATGGACTCGTTGATTATACCGCGCTTGATAAATTGGTTAATCATTGCATTGTAGGAGGCTGTTCTTATTTAGTCGCACTCGGCACGACAGGTGAAACCGCTACCTTATCCATGGATGAACAGCAGGTTGTGCTCAATAAAGTGATTAGCGTTGCTAATGGGCGTATTCCTGTTATTGCTGGTTTGGGTGGCAACGATACACAAGATATAATCCAACGAATTCCCTTATTAAATCAAGAGGGGGTTGCCGGTTTTCTGTCAAGTAGTCCGCATTACAATAAGCCTTCACAGGAAGGAATTTTTCGCCATTACATGGCAATAGCAGAAGCGAGCCCTAAACCGATCATTTTATATAATGTTCCTTCTCGTACGGCACAATCCATGGATTCAATGACGGTGATTCGCCTCGCAGAGGCTTCAAAAACATTCATTGGAATCAAAGAAGCATCTGGTAACTTATCTCAAGCGATGCGGATTATAGCCCAAGCCCCAGATGATTTTGCGCTTATTTCTGGAGATGATTTTCTCACCCTACCACTTATTGCTTTGGGTGCCACAGGGGTTATATCCGTTGCAGCAAACGCTTTTCCTAAGTCCTTTTCTCATTTAGTTCGGGCCGCACTCAACTATGATCTTAATGAAGCGCAAAAGCTGCAAGTCGTACTTAATCCGTTTTTTGAGTCCTTGTTTGAGGAAAACAATCCTGGAGGAATCAAGTGTGCGCTGGAATCAATGGGACTTATTCAAGGTCATCTGCGTCTTCCTCTTATTCCTGTTAGTGAGAAAAATCAAATTGATATTCAAAATGCTCTCCGTATTATTGCTGAGTGGGAACTGTAAACATTATGTCATATCGCCCCTTATTGTCGCACATTACTTTGATGTTCTTCGTGCTTCTCACCTTAACTTCCTCCTGCGCTTTATCTAAAAAGTCATTAGAGAGTAAAACCCCTGAGGATAAGCTAGCATTAGCTATGACTTACTATGGAAAGGGTCAATATTTTAAGGCTATTCCTTTGTTTGAGGAGCTTTTGCCCGTCTATCGAGGCACGGATAAGCGCGCTGAAATCTACTTCTATTATGCCAAGGCACAATATGAAATGGATAATGCCATTATGGCTGGCTTTCATTTTAAGAGGTTGTATGATCAACACAGTTTAAGTGAGTTCGCTGAAGAAAGTCTCTTTATGCATGCGGAGTCCTACTATGCGCAAAGTCCTAAGTGGTCCTTAGATCAGACGCCGACCTACGAGGCGTTGCAAGCTTATCAGAATTTTATCAATATTTATCCTACGAGTGAGCGTGTGGAGTTATGTAACAATAGAATTGATCTTTTAAGGGATAAGTTGGAGCGTAAGGCCTTAGAGGCGGCTAGTTTGTATTATAGAACTAGAGACTACAGGGCGGCTGCCATCGCTTATGAAAACTTGTTCTTAGAGTTTCCTGATATTGAAAATCCATCTGATTTATACTTTTTAGCGGCGATGTCATATTTCAAGTATGCGGAACGCAGTTTTATCGATAAGCAGGGCGAACGCTATAAGATTGCCATTGAAAAGTTGAAGCTCGTTCAAGCGCTCTATCCAGAGCATCTAGAGTATAGTACTTGTGATCAATATATTTATCGATCGAAGCTCGGTGTTCTTTCAGCATCAGTGAATATGATTTACACAAAACCACTTGATGAGCGTGTAGTCGCCGTTAATGAAGCTATTAAGTCCTTGGAAAAGGCGGTTTGGATGGATGGTAATGAGTCCAATGAATCCCAGCGTCAGGAATTGTTGGAAAGAGCTGCCTATATCAGCGTGCAAACGCATTATGAGTTGGCCCTTTCGAGTGAAGAAAATCAACAGTATCGATGGCATACAGACTTGGTTAATATCAGTAATTCTTACTTGGATTCCTTTGGTTCAAGCAAAAATGCACGTGAAGTCCAGAAAATACGAGATTATTCTCGTACCTTCATCGACCGTTTCTAGACGAAACATAACATCATAGTATGGAAAAAATTCGCAAGTTTAAAGGCTTAGAGGCTCCAGAAAGCTCTCAACCCCAAGATTTGAACAAGCTTCAAATGCAATCGGGTAATCTATATCGTTCCTTGGCAGTTATTGCCAATCGATCCAATCAAATTTCGATTGACCTCAAACAAGAACTAAATAGTAAGCTCGAGGAGTTTGCCGTTACCTCTGAAGTGCTTGAGGAAATTGTAGAAAACCGAGAGCAAATTGAGATTTCTAAGTATTACGAAAAGCTTTCTCATCCTACGATTCTTGCCTTAGAGGAATTTAAGCGCGACGAGCTCTTCTATCGCGAGCGCGAGGAAAGCAGCGAGGCGAGTCATGACGAACAAGACGAGCAATAAAAAAATTCTTTTTGGTGTAACAGGCAGCATAGCTGCTTATAAAGCTCCAAATGTCGTACGTAGTTTTAAACAAAAAGGCTACGACGTTCAAGTAGTGTTAACTTCTGGGGGATCCCAATTTGCAACCCCATTAACCCTATCCACTGTTTCTGGAAATACCGTTCTTCAGAGTATGTGGGACAATCAAGGCACATGGCATAATCATGTGCGCTTAGCCAAGAAATCCGATTTGTTGATCATTGCACCAGCCTCTGCTAATTGCTTAGCAAAGCTGGCCAATGGTTTATGTGACGAGATGCTTTATGCGCTTTACTTGTCAGCAACGTGTCCGGTAATTGTAGCTCCTGCTATGGATTTAGATATGTGGAGGCACCCTTCTGTGCAACGCAATGTTGCCCAATTAGCGCAAGATGGAGTTCATGTATTAGAACCTGCTTCGGGATTCCTAGCGAGCGGTTTAGAGGGGCAAGGTCGACTACCTGATGTTGAAGTCATCACAACATTTGCTGAGGATGTACTAGGCCAATCCGCACAAGCTTCCTAAACGTGGCACGCATTCTTGTTACAGCAGGTCCTACCTATGAGCGCATCGATGCTGTTCGTTTTATTGGCAATAGAAGTTCAGGGAAAATGGGCTATGCTATTGCTGCAGAACTTGAGTCACGTGGTCACGAGGTCACACTTGTTTCAGGTCCATCTTCATTACCCATTCCAAAAAATCTACACGTTCATCGTGTAGAGTCGGCCCAGGAGATGTATGACACCGTGATGCAGCTTTGGCCCAATGTTGATGGTGCTATTAAGACTGCGGCTGTAGCGGATTACACGCCAAAAATTGTAGCCGACCATAAAATCAAAAAAAAAGAAGCTAAGTTGACAATTGAACTGATCCCTACCATGGATATACTAACTGCTATGGGCCGAGAAAAAAGGGAGGATCAATGGTTGGTTGGCTTTGCCTTGGAAACCGATAACGCGTTGGCCTATGCCAAGGATAAACTCAAACGCAAAAACCTGGATTATATCGTATTGAATTCGCTTGCGGATGCCGGAGCAGGGTTTAATGTGGATACCAATAAAATAACTGTGATTGATCGCGATCAGAATGTTACTACCTTCGGGTTAAAGCCCAAAAGTGAAGTTGCTCAGGATATTTGTGAAATCATTCAACCTTTCTTGCGTTAATTGCTGTATGAGGAGGATATTCGGCATAGCAGCGTTTTGCATTTTCCTTTTGGGTGCTTTGTCACCTACTGCCGTGATGGCGCAGGAATTACGTGCAACTGTTGAGATTAATGCACAAGTCGCGACTAGTGTGGATCCTCAGGTCTTTCAAGAGTTACAGCAAGCGGTCGCATCTTTCCTTAATGAAAGGAAATGGTCCAGTGATAACTTTGAAGACTTTGAAAAAATTGAGTGCAGTTTTTTTATCAATATTCTCGAAGAAAAAGGAAACAACTCATACAACGCCTCGCTGACGGTCATCGCGAACCGACCGGTCTACAATACGAGCTATAACTCAACCCTCATCAATCGGTTTGATAAGGATTTGGCCTTTACCTACAAGCAGTTTGATCCATTGGATTTTAATGAGAATCAGTTTATCAATAACCTTACGCATACCCTCGCTTACTATGTGTACTTCATCTTGGGGATGGATTATGATTCTTATGAGCAGAATGGCGGAGACGTTTATTTTCAGAAGGCACAGGAATTGGTCAACAATGTTCCTTCGACTTCGGGATTCTCGGGTTGGCGATCTTTTGATAATAATAATCAAAATCGATATTGGCTTATCAATAACGTGTTGAATAGCCGTTATGCTTCTTTTCGGGAAGGTAATTACACCTATCATCGCTTAGGATTAGATCGGATGATTGAGTTAAAGGATACCGCGATGCTTTCTGTGTTAAATGGAATGGCTAGCTTTTCGAAGGTGGGAGAGGATGCTCCTAATTTGCCCATCATGCAGTTATTGTCTGATACAAAAAAGTTGGAGTGGTTAAATCTTTTTTCTCAGGAAAAAACCGATGTAAAGGCGGCAGCTCTTGGCGCACTGGTAACCATTGATCCCAATAATATTGAGGAGTACAGAAGTCGTTTTAAATAAATTCGTCTTTGCATGTTAAAGACTTTATCAATCGACCAATTTAGATTAATAGACTCTGCGAAGCTTGAGTTTCATGCTGGCATGAATGTCATCACAGGGGAGACTGGGTCCGGTAAGTCTATTATGCTACGAGCTTTAGCCTTGGTAACAGGGGCTCGGGCATATAAAGAGGATGTGCGGAAAGGTAGTAGCAAGTGTGTTATAGAACTCGAGCTCACCTTGCCAACTTCTTTTGAATCATGGTTTTCGTCTCGGGATTTAGATTTTTATCAAGAGACCATCTTGCGGAGGGAGGTAACAGCAAATGGCCGGTCAAGGAGTTTTATCAACGATACACCTGTCGGTCTCAAAGAACTACAGAACCTTGGCAAGGCCTTTGTTCATGTTCACGGTCAGCATGAAACCTTAGCTCTTTTTGATCCCAAATTGCAGCGTGAGATGGTGGATCTTGGTTTTGCTCATGAATCTAAGGTGCAGGAATATCATGCTAAGTATACTAAGTATGTCGAGCTATCAAAGGCATTAAAGACCTTGCTTGATAAGCGAGATTCTCTTGAAGCGCTTCTAGAAAGCCGGCAGCGTGATCTTGAGTCCATTCATGAAAGTGGAATACTCGAAGAAAACTTAGCAGAACTTGAATCGAGGTTTACCGTCCTTTCGAATGCCGAGGTATTGCATAAGGTCACCGAAGAGGCAAGGAACTTGCTCGAAGTTGCTGATGTTTCGATCATACAGCATTTGGCTCAAGTAATTCAGCAGCTTGATTCTGTGGCGAAACATGATGAAGAACTTTCATCCCTTGCCGAGAGGCTTCGTTCATCTCAAATTGAAATTCAAGACTGCTCGTCTAGCTTGGAAGATCTTTCTGAATCGTATCACTTTAGTCAAGTGGAATATGAAAAAGTATCGGAAGCCCTTGACAATAGTCATCGTTATCTTAAGAAATTTCAGTGCTCGGACATTGAAGAGTTAAATGCACTTGTTACTTCGTGGGAAGAAGAATTGCACAATCAAGGACTATTCGAGATAAATATTAAGAAGTATTCCAGTCAAATCGATGACTTGCGTATCTCTTTGGATGCACTGGCACAGATCATTCACAAGGGACGTGTTAAGGCGTCTGCTGAGCGCGCAGAGGCTTTGGTTTTCCGTTTAAAGACCTTATCTATGCCTAAGGCTAGGGTAGTCTTTGGGTTAGAAGAAAAAGAGGATTTTGGACCTTTTGGGAAGGATAACTTCACCTGGCTTTTTTCTGCCAATCCAGGATTTGAAGTAAAACCTATTGAACAGGTTGCTTCAGGAGGGGAGCGGTCGAGATTTATGCTTGCAGTGCGCTCTATATTAGGTCAAGCACTTGGATTAAGTACCTTGATTTTTGATGAAATTGATACAGGCGTCTCGGGAAAGGTAGCCGATCAAATTGGGTTAGAACTGCTTGCCATTGCACAACACCAACAGGTTATAACGATTACTCACTTACCTGTTATCGCAGCGAGGGCAAATAAGCATTATCTCGTTGAGAAGGCTATGGACGACCACAGCACTTGGACTACCATTGAAGAGGTAGATGGAAAAGCTCGTATCTCGGCTATAGCTTCGCTTATCGGAGATCATCGAGATGCAAAAGTTTTAGAAGTAGCCGAATCGCTACTTTCTGAAGGATCAAAATAATAGACTTATGACTATGCAATCTTCGTATTGGGAGACCAATCGCGTGCTGTCAACTGCAGATTTACTCATTGTTGGTGGAGGCTTTACAGGACTTAGTGCCGCTCATTTTGCCTACATTAAAAATCCCTCATTTCGCATAACGGTGGTCGAAAAGCATCCCTATGGACAGAGTATGGCAAGCACTCGAAATGCAGGATTCGCTTGTTTTGGAAGTCCAACTGAGATTCTTGCTGATATTGAGTTTGAGGGAATTGAGCAAGCGTTGGCACGCGTCAAAATCCGCTATGAAGGGATTCAGTTATGGCTTGAGATGTTTTCAGCGAAAGATTTTGACTATGCTCCCGATGGGGGATTAGAAGTATTTCATAGCACAGAGAGTTCTATATACGAGAAGACATTGGATAAGCTTTCTCTATTGAATAGCGAGTTAGAGCATCACATTGGGTGCAAGGGAGTTTTCTCTCCTTCTTACGGTATCAATGATTCTCTTTGTTACGGGATTGGCATCGCGGGTGAAGCCGGCTTACACCCAGGGAAGTTGCATTCAAGTTTGCTTAGTAGCCTACAAAGCAAACCCATAGCTTTTATCAATGGAATAGGTATCCCCCCTCTTGAATATTGGATTAAAAAGAAGGGTGTATGGCATATTCCAACAGCTTCTGGCTGGATTATATCAGAATATATCTTGTTGGCAAACAATGCTGGCTTGAGTGAGTTAACGAAGAATACTGTACCTGGAAGAGGTCAGGTGATCTTAACTGAGCCTTTTAATCATGGATTACCCGCAGGGACATTCCATGCTCGGGAGGGATACATGTATTTCAGAACACTGGGTGACCGCATTCTTTTGGGAGGGGGACGAGATGCTTTCCGCAAGCAAGAAGAATCCATGAAACCAATAGGAACAAAGGAAGTCAAGCTTTATTTAGAAGACTACCTTACCACTCATATTTGCCCAGGTCAGCAGGTCTCTATTGCCGAGCACTGGGCGGGAATAATGGCTTTTACAAATAATCAGCAAAAGGGATTACTAAGTAAGTACCTAGAAGATAAAGTCTTAACGGCAGGACGTATGGGTGGAATGGGCGTCGCCATCGCTCCAAGAGCTGCTCAAGATGCCGTGCATCAGTTATTGAGCTAAATTACCTACCTTCAACGTAACAAAATTCACACAATAATGGCCGGTTTACTCGAAGGAAAAAAAGGAATCATTTTTGGAGCATTGGATGATCAAAGTATCGCTTGGAAAGTAGCACTGAAAGCGAAAGCCGAAGGAGCTGAATTTCTATTGACCAATGTCCCTGTGGCCTTACGAATGGGTAAGATTCAAGACTTAGCGGAGCAATGTAATACAGAGGTAGTACCTGCAGACGCCACGAATCTAGAAGACTTAAATGGCCTTTTTGATAAGGCTGCCGAGCGTTATGGTAAAGTAGATTTTATCTTACACAGTATTGGTATGTCACCCAACGTACGTAAAGGAAAAGCCTATACTGATTTGAATTATGACTGGATGAAGAAGTCGCTCGATATATCTGCCATCAGTTTTCACAAGGTGATGCAGGTGGCTTATCAAAGGGATATGGTAAACCCAATGGGGTCGATTTTAGGGCTTTCGTACATCGCTGCACAGCGGTCCTTTCCTGGCTACGGTGATATGGCCCAAGCTAAGGCGATGCTCGAGTCTATTGCTCGCTCCTTTGGATATTATTGGGGAGCTAAAAATGGCGTCCGAGTGAATACAATCTCTCAAAGCCCAACAATGACCACTGCAGGAAGTGGTGTCAGTGGTTTTGATGCTTTCTTTGATTTTGCGGATAAACTAAGTCCTCTAGGCAATGCCGATGCTGAGAGCTGTGCAGACTTCTGCCTGGCCATGTTCTCCGATTACACTCGGAAAATCACCATGCAAAATCTATTTCATGATGGTGGATTCTCTTCTGTAGGAATGACAGAATCATTTATCGAAAGCTTAAGCGAGAGCTAAACTACAACGCTATTACGCTTTGCTCTTTGTTGTCTTTTTCTTTTTTCTAGCTGTGGATTTAGCTTTAGCTCTGCTTTTCTTCGCAACAGCATTAGGCCCTTCAATGAATTTCCCATTTTTAACAAGACCGAGATAAGCAACTTCTTTCGTGCGCTTATATTCTTCCATTGCGCTGTCGATTTGCTCTTTAGATTCTCTGCGGATTTTAATTCCTCGTTCTCCGCCGTTGTTTCTTACTTCGATATAGTATCCGTCCTTAAGACGCTTTTCACGTGTGCTAGGTCTTGCCATGCTGAATTGCGATGATTTGGTTAGAAGCGCAAAAAAATAGAATGCGCTAAAAGAAAAAAATAAGTCGATATGTGTTCAGAACTCTGATACATTCGGTGCAGGAATATACAAAAAACATGCCGAATTTTCAAATTCCTTTCCCGAGGATTACTGTTCGAATGGTGAAGAGAAGAATCTGAAGATCAAAAAATATGCTTTGATTGTCGAGGTAAATCATGTCATATCGCATTCGATCCATGATTTCTTCAAGATTACGGGCATAGCCAAACTTAACCATTCCTAACGAGGTTAACCCTGGCTTGGTAATGTAGATTCGGGCATGTAGTGCTTCTTTTTCCTGTATTTGTTGTACATAGAAGGCTCGTTCAGGTCTTGGTCCAACAAGGGACATGTCTCCTTTCAGTACGTTCCATAACTGGGGAAGTTCATCAAGTCTCCATTTACGCATGCGTTGCCCCCAGGAAGTGATTCGATAATCCTTTTCACTTGATAGTTGAGGGCCATCTTTCTCCGCATCAACAATCATTGATCGAAATTTATAGATAAGAAATGGTTTCTTATGTAAGCCAATGCGTTCCTGTGTATATAGTATGGGTCCCTTTGAAGTGCTCTTTATTCCAAAAACACAGAGAAGAAATATTGGAATACCTGCGATTAGACCCAATAGACTTAGGCTAATATCCATAGCACGTTTACTAGCGTTCTGCCACCCACTAAGGTGTGGCGTGAGTGGGGCGCAGTAATATCTTCCTATGGCATAATCCATTGATTGTTGAAATGGATAATTTTCACCTGATCTATGGTATAGACGAAGCTCTATTCTGTTCTGTACTAGGGTATTGATTTGTTCTGCATTGAGTGACATTAAGTCCATTGACTCGAAAACTCGCCATACTTGACTTGGCTCCTGTTTAGTATTTTCCCGTTCTATTGAATCAAAAATTTCCATCGTTGATTTACGATATAGATTTCCCCTTTCTCTCCTTGAATTGATATTCTCCTGTATCCCTCCAATATCGCGCACAATCGTGTGGTATTTATCTCGGGAATATTGCAGGGTTAGCAGCATCTTAAATACTCCATTGGATAGGCTAACAAGGATTAACTGAAGGCAGGCATAGGCCAAGAGAATAGTGTAGTAATCGCTTGGAGCAGATATTCCATCGTCGATAAACAAAATAAAGTATAGCACCAAGCTGGATAATAGTGTTGCCGCCAATAGATTGACAAGTTTAGCAAGCCGACCTTCTACAAATACTTTTTGATAACGCCCTGTTAAACAGCTGACTAGAATCCAGAGGATTCCATTGGCAAGAATGCCCAAGTAGAGATTTTTATCGTGCAATGCAGATAGTCCTTCTTGGAAGTCTAAACCATCGATGGCCAATTTTCTGTAGAAAAAAAATGTAATCCAAGATACACTAACAGAGATAGCCTCTAGTGCCACTTTAGTCAAGCGCCATGGATTATGTCGTAACTGATTCTCTTGCATCAAAAGTGCACTAGTTTGACATTATCAATAGCAATGAAACTGCTATCTAAATCGGGGTATAGTGAAGTTTGCAGATAGAATCGGTAAGATTCTGCATCGATTTGACCAATATCACTACTAACGTCTAAGTAGAGTTTTTCCCATCGCCCTCCTTGTGTTGGAGGGGTATAGTAGACAAAGGCATCGGCTAACACATTGCCATTTTCCTCTCCGCGTAATCCAATAGCAAAGTCGTTGGTGCTGCTGTAATGCATTTCTAGGAAAATGCGCTGACCACTTGGAAGGCCCACTGCGCTTAACATAGCACATTCAGCATTTGTTAAGGAGGAGTTTAAATGAATAACTCCAGCTTTACCGGACAATGGTAGGGGAGGATTTTCCGCATTAAGGTTGCTGAAGTTATTCGAAACTTCGAAAGTCTCTCTTAGGCTGAATTGGAGACCTTGAGCATACCTAAAGATGGGATTAAGGACAAGGGTGTCAAATAGGGTAAGCGTGGTGTCGATTTGAACGATATCATAGAAGGGGTAGACTTCTCGTTGCAGGAAATCACCATTTTTATAGATACCGGGTTCTAATAAGATGAGCTTTTCTCCTTCGATAAGGACGGCTGCTGTATTCGGCCACTGAATAGCTCCTCGATCATCTCCCTCCACTTGCACCCACACATCATAGATTCCGCTTAATGTATCAATAACTCCATCTTCATTAAAAAAGCTGACTTGATTGATTTTGATGTAGGAGGGTAGTCCATCATTGGGTACTTCCTGGCAGGAGGTGAAACCTAGGGTTAAGCCAAGGAAACAGAGAATAATAAGAAAAAAAGACTGCCTCATATCGCTTTAAAGGTACTTTATTGATAGTGCTTTTGGTATTCTTGAATGCATTCATCAATTTGAAGTGCTAGATCAAGGCAGCGAATGCCATCCTCAATTGGAACTAGCACCGAGGCACCCGTGATCATCGCTTCTATGAAATTGGCTTGTTCTTCCATGATTGCGTTATTGCTCGAGGGTTCGGATTTTTCATATTCAAGATATTTTTTCGATTGGTGACCCTCGATTTCAATCGGCGTATTCTTGGAATGAACAGGGCTTCTGTCATGTAATTGAATCCTCTCTGTAGACTTTTCTATAAAATCCATACTGAGGTAGTTTTGGTTTTGAAAAACCCGCATTTTCCTCATTGCCTTTAGAGAGACCCTACTTGCTGTGCAGTTAACAACGCAACCGTTCGAAAAGGTGAGTCGAACATTGGCAATATCTGGAGCAGCACTTACTATAGAGATTCCTGTTGCATCAATTTTCTCTACTTGCGAATTTACCAAGGACAGAATGAGATCAAGATCATGAATCATTAAATCCATGACTACAGAGACATCGGTTCCTCTTGGATTGAAAGGAGCGAGCCGATGACATTCAATAAACATCGGATCGATGGGCTGCGCTTGAGCCGCCTGAAACGCTGGATTGAATCGCTCAACGTGACCGATTTGAACGATACACTTATGAGTATCGCTCAATCTTTTTAACTCCAAAGCTTCTTCAAGATTGGAACACAAAGGTTTCTCAATAAAAACATGCTTTGAATGCAATAAGCATTGTTTTGCAAGCGAGTAATGGGAAGGAGTAGGCGTTACCAATATGACGGCATCTGAAGCCTTAATGAGATCTTCTTCACTATCAAAAACATGTACATCATATCGACCTTGGATAGCTTCACAGCGAGCATTATTAGTATCAAACACTCCTGAACAAATAGCATTGCTTTGGTCAAGTAAAAGTTTGAGGTGAATCTTTCCTAAATGACCTAGTCCAAGAACGCCTATTTTGGGTTTATTCATAGCGAACAATCAAAAAAAAAGCCCCCCAAACGGAGGGCTTTTCACTTAGTTAGTATTTAACGAATAAGGCTAAATGTTCCCGTTATATTTTCAATTTCGCCATTTGCATAACGGATTTTTAGATAGTACATATAAGTTCCAGGTTGCTGGTCTTGATTATTCCAGCGTCCATCCCAACCGTTGCCATCATAGTTGTATACTTGCTCTCCCCATCTATTAAAGATGTCTAAGCTTACAATATCTAAGCTTGGGTTGGAAGGTGCAAAAATATCGTTGAGACCATCACCATTTGGCGTAAAGGCGTCAGGTAACAACAATTGAATGATATCACGAACTACGATGTCAGCACTGCGTGTTTGTTCGACGCAAACCACAGTATCACCCGTTGGGGTGATGGTAGAACTCGTTACATCGTAAAAGACTGTGTAGGTCCCAGGAACCTCTGATGATAATCCTGAGATGAAACCATCTGAGTTCGTAAGCATGGCATTGAAGTCATCGACCGTCCAATTGGACTCGTAGCTTGTCGTTAAAGCACTTGGATCTGTTGTTACGGCGGCTTCAATACTGTCGCTCAACTCAGTGATAAATACAGAATCCATAGCAACTGTTAAGTCTACATCATTGCAGATTCGTGTCACAGTAAATGTGTCAGAAACTGACCCACAGCCAAAGACATCAAAAAGGGTAATGACATAGTCACCATCGTTGTCAACTGTGGTAGTTGGGGTATCATCACCATTTGACCAGAGATATACTCCTACTGAGTTTGGAACGACTTCGCTTATAGTAGGCTCAAGAATCAACTCTCCATCACAACATAGATAAGCTAACTGATCAGTGAAATCTATTGTAGGTGTAGTGAGTCGGAAAACCAAGGTCGAGTCTTCACCGGTACATATGTCAGAGGATATACGAACGGTATAAACACCGGTTGTAGTCAGTCCGTTCCAAACGTTGCTAGCTGGTCCTCCATCAAGCCACTGGTAAGTGAATTGCTCACCATTCGGGTTGAGTGGTGCAACTAAGTTAAACGTACTTGCTTCTTCACAGATATAGGTTGTATCCGGAAGAAGATCTTGTTCTGAGTTGATCTGCTGAATCACAATAGTATCAGTTGGCCAGTCGCATCCGTTGGGGGTTGTAACCGTTCCGAAGTATGGCCCACCAGCATTGATTGTTATAGAATCCGTGTCAACACCAGAATCACCTGTATTCCATGAATAGAAGGTGTAACCACTCGGTGCAGAAATAATGGCTGATGAGCTATTACAAATTATTGGATTATTTGTAACAAGCGGTACAATCTGTTGCTCAATTATATTAATGAAAACATCAAACTGCTCGGCACATATTCCACCAGGTCCGCCGATCTCTACATTCAATGTGATATCAAAGGCGGGGCTAACGACCTCAGTCGATGTCATCCCCATACCCGGTGAAGCATTAAAAAGGTTGGCAGGTGTCCATGTATACTCATACGGTCCAGCGAGTTCTGTGAAAGAAAGTTCCACTGGACTTGCAAAACAAGTTTGAGTATCTGCAGGCTCTACTACTTGGATATCAACCACTGTAATGGTCGTACTCAAGTCAATTCCACCGGGAGGACAATTTAAAGAGTCTACATTGACTGTATACGTTGTAGTCGTTGTAGGATAAACATCGATAAAGTTTTGTCCTGTAATACCCACTGGTGCATTCGATTCAGGAGCATTGGTCCAATTGTAAAGCAAACCACCAGTTGCCGTTAACGTCAATGAGTCACCAAGACAAATTGCTGTATCAGGCGTTAGGCTTTGTGAAGATGGCCCGTAGTAGATAAAGATGCTATCACTCGTCGAACACGATGTGCCACTTGCCGTAATGGTAGTTATATACCAATCTCCTGCGGCCGGCCCGTTCGGTGCCGAAGGATTTACTTGGTTGCCTGGTGATACAAAGGTAGTGTCACCAAGAATTGGGAAAAAGCTAAACGGTTGTGTTTGCGCAGACCATGCAACATCGAAGTTTCCACAGCCAGCTCCAGAGCAACCGGTTTGGATTGATATGTTATCTAATCCCCAATCATCATTGATGCCTGTTGAGTGAGAAGGCTGGAACCATCGGATAATGGTATTTGGCGTTTGCGCTCCCGCTGGGATAGGGTAGGAGAAGAACTGAGTGAAGCTTGTTGCTCCTGTAGCCAAGGAATAGTTGTCGATTTCAATCCAGGTAAGCCCTCCATCAATTGAATACTGAAGAACTGGAACTTCGGTGCTTTCGTATGCATTTTGGTAACCTGCATAGAAATCAAACTCTATACTACCTCCATTGGATAGGTCTAATGGCACAGTCTCTAAGAAACGCGCAGTACCTGATGCTCCTTGAGTGGCATGAAGGGCGTTGCTTATGCCATTGAATCCATCGATAACAACATTAAGCGTGTTGCCCCAGATTGCTGGATCAATTGCTCCTGATTCCCAATCTTCTATAAAGCCAAATGTATCGATTACTTGAGCTGTTAACAGAAGGGGAGCACCTCCACAATATACCGTAGAGTTTGTTCCTGTGAAGAAACTGATACTTGGTGGAGCTGCGCCATTGACTACAACGATTGCTGTGTCATAGTTTCGACATCCGTTGACGGAAGTAACCTCTAAGGTGTAGATGTACGTAGAGTCACTTGCACTTGGAGTAGAACTTGGATTGGCAATAGAATCTGCATCTAACTCGCCTGTTCCGCCCCATGCAAAGGTGTATGGACCTGCAGCGATGTCAGCCACGACATTGAATTGAACAGTATTGTTCAGGCAAATCGTGTCTTCAGACTGACTTAACGTGTAGTTGAAATCCGCACCCACATTCACAAAAAGATCTTCTTGTGAAGAACATGTTGTTCCAATCGGTGTGACCGTTACAGTGTAAGTAGTAGGAGTCAATGCGCTTACAATTGGATTAGCAATGGTAGGATCACTTAATACTGCCGTAGGCGACCAACTGTATTCAAATACCCCGCACGCTGGTCCACAGCATCCTGCAGATATTGTGACATCATCAATTGCCCACTCATCACAGCTGGTACATGCGCTGAATTGAACCTGTGTAAATCTGAACTGAGTAGAAGAAGTTTGTGCAGCCGTTGGGATAGGCTCAGAGAAAAATTGGAAGGCAGGGTTGGTCTCCCAAAGCGCTTCATCATAGACGGCAATATCTAGCCAAGTTAATCCTCCGTCAATAGAGTATTGCAGGGCAACATTTTCTCCAGCATCAGCATTTTCACATCCAGAACCTGAAGTGGACGAACTACCCAAAATGAGCCAAAAATCGATGCTTCCGCCAGACGATGCGTCGATCGGAAGGGTTTCGGCTACACGATCAATTCCAGCGGTTGTCCCACCATCAAAGTGCAATGCGTCGCCCGAAACAGAACCACAATCACCATTTAAATCGAAGGAGGTTACGTTCGCCCATATACTTGGGTCAAAACCACCATCGAAATTGTCGGACAATGTCACACCAACACACGGAGTTGCTGTAATCTCCACGCTATCACCTTGACAAATGAATGGATAGCCGTCAAATTCGATACGTGAAGGAGCTTCTCCTGCAACGAAGACGTCAAAGTTATCTGAGATTGCACAGTTGTTTGCTGCTGTGATGAGCACATTGTAGGTGTTGGTGCCATTGGCAGTAGGTGTTGCCACCACAGAAGCTACGTTATTTACATCAAGATCTGCATCCGGTGACCATTCGTAGGTATACGTTGTCCCTGGTCCTGCACTAACATCTAAGTTAACCGCCTGATTTCGACATACCGTATCATCGCTCTGAGAAAGCGTGTAGGTAAATCCAGGGACCACATTAACATCAATTGTGTCAATTGCAGAACAAGTAGTTCCTTGTGGGGTAACAGAAACTACAAATTGTGTACTAACGTTTCCTGTGAATAATGGTGTTGGCGAGGTAGGGTCATCTAGCCCAGTTGCTGGAGTCCAAAG
>DLYY01000171.1 GCA_003447535.1 Bacteroidota bacterium
GGGTCGCCTCAGACCGCAGGTGCTTCGTCCGAGCGACTGAAAGGAGCGACTTCAACTGCATGTTAGTGTTCGCCTTCTCGGTCATCGAGATTCTCGATCAAATCATCACAAGTTGCATAGAAATAGTTCGGTTGAAAAACCTTCATAATGCCCGAGTAGCTGTTTTTTGGCTTTTCATTCTTTTCAAATTCGAATTTGAAACGTAACGAGTGGTAAAACTGCTCATCGATATACAGTTGCATGGGAGGATGTGTTCCAGATTTTATCGCCTTTTTCGCGGCGCTTTCTATAGCGAGAAGCTCTGCGAAAGGAATACCTAGACTATTCAAGCAAATGTGATTCTGGCTCTTAGAGATGTGGAGCAATCCCTCGCCAGTGTATTCATTTCCTCCCTGAGTCAGTACTGCATAAACTGGCAAACCAAGAACGTCCTGATAGATCGCTTCTATTTTCTTAAACACAAACAACAGACGTTCAGGATTGTAGGAACACTCGATCCCTTTGTGAAAGTAACCAACATCCCAGTGGGATTTAAGGATTAAACTATCTGCGAGAGATATGAAAGATATGTCTTTCTCTTCTTCCGCCAGTTGATCTATTCGTTCCCTTAACTCAATCAGCTTTTCTTTTGTAAGGGAGTTATCTCTTATCTCCTCTTTCACACCAATGGCATCGACCAGAGCAAACACGGAATACTCACGCAAGTGTAGTTCTTCAAGCCATTCATGATCCACAAAGACATATGGCTTTATGTCGTATTGCCAACACTCTACGCAGACCTTCACAACATCTCTAGGAAGGGTGATAGAAACTTCGTGAAATCGTGTGTGAGTGTTCGGATACCAAGAAAGATCAAGAGAATTAGCATTAACAGCCCTAACGGCAACGGGGCTCACATAACCTACTTCATATGGATTGCACTCTTCGCCACTTAGCATTTTATGGAGTGCGTCATCAAACTCCTCCATGAAAATTTCACTCATAAGGAAGCAATCCCGTTCTAAAGGAACATTCTCGAAAGAGATTACTTCTACCTCATCATCCTTGAACATGTTGATACCTTCGAAAGAACACTAACACTCAGTTAAGCGGCGAAGACGCCGAGTGACAAATTGTGATTCACAATTTGTTGTGAGGTGCTTCGTCCGAGCGAATGAAATGAGCGACTTCAACTGCATGTTATGCATCGGGTTGCCACCGCCAACTTGACGGCGAAAAAGGTATTCCCAGTTTTTGGCAGATGGATTCCCAACGTTCTACCTTTTCTTTCCGATACAACGGATAAAACCCAATATCTAAATAGATCTTAATCGCAGATAGTCGCTCGTCTTGAGTGCTACCGTATATTTTTGATCTCCCATCTTCTAGCAAACCTGCGACAACAGCACCACATACCATTTTACCAATACCCATGCCTCTATGCGCAGGCGCAACTGCAACCCAAGCGAGCTCTGTCCAGTCAGAAGGCCTCGATAAGCCACAAGCTATCGCGACAGGTGACCCTGCGTGAAATATAGCCACCATTGAATTTGAAACAACCTCTTTCGAGACCACGTGCCATTGGTCATCTGTGACGCGCCATCCGATTGAGTCCTGCACGAGCTCAAATACCTCTCTGTCAGCAACCTTTTCTGCCAAGTAGCCATCTACTCTCAGATCTCGATGGAGTTTGCCTGTGACAGGCCAGGCAAACGCTACCGTCTCGGGGCGCTCTTGAATTGGCACAGCGTTAAGATGCATAACGCCTCAAACAGCGGCGCGCGTTAGCGCGTCCAGCCACGAAGTGGCGTTGCTGCTTTGACTTGTTAGCTGATTTTTCAAATGGCATAGCCTGCACTACGAAGCTCTACATCTAGCTCGTCTTTCCAGCTAGCAGCTGCATCCATTGACACATAAACAACTCCACTAATGTCATTTGGTTTTTCAACGCTACCCTTAACCAAAGCTGCGACACGCTGGCGCGAAAGCTTTGCAATCAAATATCCGTGTTCAAATACTACGTTTTGCCTAGCTCTCCATTTGTAACTTAACGAGTCTCTCTTTGCACCTACATCACATTCCGTATAAAGAACAATCCCAAAACCCACATTACTGTAGTGATCAATTTTTTCTATAATGGTTCGCCCACCACTGGCTTGCAAATGAAGAATAATTGGTTCTAGACCTTTTGATTCTACATAAGCTTTAACGTCATTTTTGGCGTGCTCATCATGACCATGAACTATAAAGACCTGATTCTTATTGAATTGCTCGCCAGCCTCTGCTGGTTTGTTTTCGAATGCAAACTCAGCATCAGCTTCGGGAACTACCGGAGTTTGCCTAGAGGTTAAGAGCTTACGTAAATCAGCCCTTTTTACAGCCCAATGGGTGCGGTGAAATTCAAAACTTTCGATACCAAGTTCTAATGTTAAATCTTCGATTTCTTGAGGTGTAAGCACCTCAACATCAGTATCTCTCTCAAACCTAATACGGTAATCATAATTTGATCTAGTTATATTTGTGATTGTCGCGACAAAGGCACCATCTTCATATTGCTCTTGCATTAATAAGGCAGGAAAACCCTTAATCTCGCCGACATTTTCAGCACTTAGATTTCTAAATCTCATCTGTGTTTCTGAATCGGTATATTCAAGAAATCTTGAAGCAGAAACAGTGATTTCATTCTCTGGGTCATTTGGACCTATGTATCCAATGATCAGGTTATACATCAACTTTCCTATTCAGCTAACACCTTGTTAAGCGGCGTACCGTGAAAGGCAGCGTTTGCATTAAAATGGCGGAGCCATTTGCAAACGAGGCCTGGAGCGGTACGTCCGAGTGGAGTGCCCGAAGGGCACGGAATGACTTCAACAACATGTTATATGTCTGATAGGTGTTCATCAGGTACCCATCTATATTTTATGTCGGCTAGATCTTCCTTAGATTTTGCCCAGGGGTTTGTAGATGAATCAGCGAAACCTCGCTGAACTTCGAAAAAGCCATGCGATTCGTAAAATTGTTGTGCACGAAGATTTTTTTGGAATGTGTAGAGTTCAAGCCCTTCGGGAGAATTTTGTTTGGCGCCATCTAGTAAAGCGCTACCTAGTCCGAGACCTTGATAATCGACGTCAACATACAGATGATCAAGTTCAGATGAGTTAAGAACTCTGAAGGCAACTATCCTGCTATTAGATTGATCGATTGCGACTAGTATCGATTGAAGGTCAATTGAAGAGAAGTAGTCCAATTGTCCCTCTAGTTCCTCGAATCGATTGTGTTTCTCTAGGTTCATTGCTTCTTGGAAGGATTGTCTCCACATCTTCACAAGTTCCAATCCGTATTCTGGTTGATAGCGTGTAAACTCGATATTTGAGGAATTCATGAGCAAACCCGAGTGATAGATGTTAGTTGGATTTGTCGTGTACAGAGTTGGCAAGACATCAAACACTCTGTTAAGCGGCAAATCGCCGAGGATGCAAATGTGAACCACATTTGGGCCACAGGTGATTTGTCCGAGCGGAGTGACCGGAGGGAACGAAGTGGCTTCAACAGCATGTTATGCGCCTGCATGAACTATTCCGATCTCTTTGATAGTTTATGTGTACCATTTTCAATGACTAAGTCATATTTTTCTTCTACGGGACTAGCAGCTTGAGATTTCGCGGCAACCCTGTACCTCGGTTTAGGTATTGTTGGTTTCTTTGGTCGAGCTGCTTTGCGTTGGTCCTGTTCCTGATCTTCTGGCGCACGACTCGGAAGTTTTTCTTGAAAATTCGCTTCCAACATTGGAACAACTGACTGGTAGTCTTGTTCGGTGTCAATATCATTGGCGATTAGACTCAATTGCTTTTTTATCAGTTGCATCTCTTGTTCATATTCGGCTGCAGACATAGAGTTCCCTGTTTCTTCGAGTTTCTCCATTCTTTCAAGAACTCTTTTTACTTTACCTGGAATTCCTAACCGCTTCCGTGACACCAATATCTGTTGAGGTTGCACTCCAATCTCGGCGAGTTCCTCTTTCGCGAAATCAGAGAATCTTCTCGCATCATCAATAGCGTAATCAATGCCGGTACGGATCGAGCCATACTGCGAAAGTATGAAAGAAAGCGATCCAATGACGATCCACTTCGCCGTTGTGCTGCCTTCTTCGATGAAGCATACAATTTCGACCTCCTGACCGTAAAGTTCTCGTGCGGATTCAAGGGCTTGTTCCTGTAAAAACTCGCGAAGGACACCACGATCTTTCTCGGTCAACGCTATGTTCAGTCGAAAGTACGACTCCGCGAGTTTGGTCATACTTTAGAACCTCGATAGTGGCGCATAACGCTTCGCATCAGCGGCTGAGGCATGCGCGTAGCGCTTGCCGAAGTCCGGCTGCATGCGTTTGTTATGAGGCAAATGATTGCCTCAGGTTTAAACACCTTCTTGGACTTGCCGATCATACTCGTCGGCATCGTATCCGCCGTCAGCTTCCGTGATCAATAGGTCATCTGCGAGAACCCAGTTCTGCCATCCAGGAATTCGAATGAACTTTCCCGTTTCACTGTGAGTGCCCTCAAGCGTCCAGAAATAGATTGCCAAATTGCCGCCGCAACGTAAGTCATCCATGTACAAAACTAAATCTGGGACCTCGACAAAGAAAGCACCCATGGCCTCAGCAATAGCCGCTCTTCCGATGGTGGGCTCACCTTTATTAATAATACTTGTCGCGTTCTCGGAGAAAAACGAAGCAACTTTTTCACCCGATCTCGAACACCACGCCTCGGTATAGCCGTCTGCGATTTTTCTAATTTGTTCTTTGCTAATTGGCATCAATACTACTCCCAAAGATATTCTTGAAACCTACTTGCCACATAACATTTGTATCTACGAACTAGTGACA
>DLYY01000011.1:0-41063 GCA_003447535.1 Bacteroidota bacterium
GCCCGTTTGAGACTCCTGGGCATTAACGACGGCCTCATGTACATAGCGGCCGAACATCCCCTTGCCTCCATGCTTCGGTAAAAGGGATGGGTGCAGGTTGACAATTCGTTGGCTAAAATTGTCGATCACCCCCTTGGGAATACGCCTTAAAAATCCTGCAAGCACGATAAAGTCAGCTTTATGTCTACCGAGAATTTCTAAAAGAGCGTTTGGTGTTGTGTCTTTCCACTGCACATACTCGACAGGAATAGAAAACTCTTTGGCATGGAGTTGAACCCCGGCGGCGGGCCGATCTGTCAAAACAAGAATAACCTCGTAATAATTACTTCGGCACCCCTGAACCATTAATCGTCGCGCATTGCTCCCGCCGCCAGAAGCAAAAATGGCCATTCGTTTACCCATGCCTTAAAAATAGGTCAATACGGGGAAAGACCTTGAATTGGTTGACCAAAAACTATAAACGGTTGTTAGAATTAACACTACATTTAATCTATGTCGAATCCGTCTGATTACACCACGGTGATCAAGCCAAATGCGGGGTTGTTTAACCTAAAAATGCGAGAGGTTTGGGCATACAGAGATCTCGTCTTTATTTTAGCTAGAAGAGACATTGTTGCCACATATAAACAGACCATTCTGGGGCCCCTTTGGTTTCTAATATCTCCCGTTTTAACCGTCATCGTTTATATGTTTGTGTTTGGATCGATTGCGGGAATATCGACCGATGGAATGCCACAAGCTGTTTTTTACCTCGGGGGCATTACTCTTTGGAATTATTTCTCATCTTGTTTTACCGCCACGGCAAACACATTTACCACAAATGCCCAGATTTTCGGCAAAGTATATTTTCCAAGGATTGTTGCACCTATGGCGAATGTTTTGTCCAATATGGTAAAGCTTTTTATCCAAATGCTTTTATTTATAGGTGTGCTGGCCTATTACCTCCTTCAAGATAATTCGGCAATTACCTTGGCTAACGAAATCTACCTCTTGCCTGTCCTTATACTTATGATGGCGGGTCTATCTCTTGGTGTTGGGATAGTTATATCCTCTTTGACAACTAAATACAGAGATTTTAAAAACTTCATAGGGTTTGGTGTCTCGCTTCTTATGTATGCGAGCCCAGTAATCTACCCCATTTCAGCAGTGAAAGACCAGGGCTATGGTGCCCTGTTGGCCTATAATCCTATTGCTCCAATTATTGAGACCTTTCGATACATCTTTACTGGCCAGGGATGCCTTGATTGGAATGGTTTGCTTGTAAGTGGGCTTGCCACAATATGTATTCTTCTTTTCGGGCTTATATTGTTTAATCGAGTAGAACGAACCTTTATGGATACCGTATAGATACGACTATGTCAAACCCTGCGATCATATTAGAAAATATATCCAAGCGATACCGATTGGGAATGGTGGGCTCAGGAACGCTAAGGGAAGACATCGCTGGCTGGTGGTATCAAGTGAGGGGTAAGGAAGACCCCTACTCAAGGATTGCTGAGACTAATAATCGAGAACAAAGGGGAGCATCCAATTATGTTTGGGCATTAAAGGATATCAATTTTAGTATTGAGCAAGGCGAGGTGCTTGGTGTGATTGGAAAGAACGGGGCCGGAAAGTCTACCCTTTTAAAGCTTTTATCGCGAGTTACCGCACCTACAACCGGCAATATCAAGGCGCGTGGTCGAATTGCAAGCTTGCTAGAGGTTGGTACCGGTTTTCACCCCGAGCTTAGTGGCCGGGATAACATCTATTTGAATGGTGCTATTATGGGTATGAGGCGTTCAGAAATCAAAGCAAAGTTTGATGAAATTGTGGACTTTGCTGGCGTTGAACGATACATTGACACCCCCGTTAAGCGCTATTCCTCTGGAATGTATGTTCGGCTTGCCTTTGCCGTTGCTGCACACCTTGAGCCAGAAATTTTGATTGTAGATGAGGTTCTTGCAGTTGGAGATGCCCAATTTCAAAAGAAGGCCATTGGTAAAATGAAAGACGTGTCCATGGGTCAAGGAAGGACTGTGCTTTTTGTAAGTCATAATATGGCCAGCATAGAAAACCTATGTAATTCCTGTGCCCTAATGCACCAGGGCAAAATCGAAATGTTGAGTAGAACATCCGAGGTGGTCTCGCGCTACCTTAGAATAAACACCTCTGATGGAAATATTCCCCTATCAAAAGCACCAAGAGAAGAGGGTAATGGTCAGCTTTTTTTTTCTGACTGCAAAATATTGAATGCCACAAAGCAACGAACCCACAGCGTTTTGTGTGGAGAGCCGTTTCAAATCAGAGGGGTTATAGATGTGGTTCAAAAAACTGTCGCTCCCAGCCTTCACATATCATTAGCTATATCTAACAAGGACGGACTTCAGCTGATACACCTATCTACAGACGAGGGGTTGAGTGGCAACGTGGCAATATCTCAAAGTGACCAACAGGTTAGGTTTTACTGTGATATACCTGGTTTAAATTTACCCCGTGGGGAATATTATATTACACTATTTGTAAGCGACGGTAGAACGGTGTTTGATCATGTGGAACATGGTGTTAAAATAAGTATTGAGGATGGGGACTTTTTTGGAAATGGAAAAGTAAAGGCTTCTAACCTTGGTCTAGTGCTTCAAAAAAGCACATGGTCAGTAGAAACCAGTGAAACTTAATCTATATATCCGAAGAGAATGTGCGGTATTGGAGGAATGATTTTAAAAAGCGAAGAGGTTGCGCCTCATGCACTTGAAACCATGTGTGATGCTATGGCTCATCGTGGTCCAGATGGGAGAGGAATATATGCCAAAAACAACCTTGGGTTGGCTCATACACGTCTCTCAATAATTGATCTCGAGGGGGCCAAACAGCCCATGCACAGTTCCTGTGGGAAGTACATTATAACCTACAATGGAGAATTATATAATTATAAATCTCTTCGTGAAGAACTTCAGGGGTTGGGGATAAAATTTTACTTAAACTCAGACACTGAGGTTGTGCTTTATGCCTACAAGGTGTGGGGGGAATCTTGCCTGACTAAATTTCGTGGTATGTTTTCCTTCGCCATAATTGACCATATCAAACAATTTGTGTTTTGTGCGCGCGATCATTTTGGAATAAAACCATTTGTATACGTCGAAAACAAGCGGGGGTTTTTTTTCGGAAGCGAACTTCATGTATTCGTTCAGCAACCCCTGGTTTCATTAACAATTGATTTTTTTGCCTTGGACAAATATTTGTGGTTGGGGTATATACCAACCCCACTTACCATATACAAAGAAGCAAGAAAACTACCTCCAGGCCACAGCATTGTCGTGGATTTTGAAGGAAAAGTCATTCGACAGCAAGAATATTTTTTTCCCAATGCCATTGAACAAGAAGAATCACACAGCGAAGGCGAGTGGGTAGAACAAATGGAGCGTGCAATAGAGGAAAGTGTTGCTGCCCACTGTCAAGCAGATGTGCCATTTGGTGCCTTTCTCAGTGGGGGCATTGACTCTACACTTATAAGTGGATACATGAAAAAGGTGAGCGGAATAAAGCAAACCTATACTATGGGGTTTGACAGCAATACTATGGACGAGACACCTTTTGCAAAAATTGCGGGAAAAACTCTCGGACTTAACCTCAACATTGAACGGGTTCCCAATGTTGATTTAGACCTTTTTGAGCGGGTGATTAGTCGCATGGATGAGCCCTTTGGGGACTCTTCTGTTGTGCCGACCTATCAAATATGTAACATTGCAAGAAAACATGCGCCTGTTGCCCTCTCGGGTGACGGGGGGGATGAGTTTTTTCTGGGATATCCGAGATATTACCGCTGGGACGAAAAACTTAAGACAAGGTCGGGAGTTTCACGTTTTAAGGGGCTAATTCTTCCTTTGGCACATAAACTAAACCCCTCAAGATATTCTAGCCTATATCCAAAAAATACTCCTGCAGGCTATTTGGGGCTATTTGATTATCTCAAACCTGAGATTCGTGAAATCCTCTGGTCCTCAGAATATTCATCGTACATGGACTCCTCTTTACCCTTTATTGAAGATGCCCACTACAGATCTCGCAAAATGGGTGTCCTAAACCAAGCTAAAACAATGGATACTAGGAGTTACCTCTGTGATGATATCTTAAAAAAGGTCGATTTGGCAAGCATGATGAACTCCCTGGAGGTTAGACCCCCCTTAATAGATGTTGGAATTCATAAACTTCTTCAGAAAATGCCTCAAAGCATGCTTGTCGATACAGGAAAAGGCGGGTTAACCGGAAAACGGATATTAAAATTACTACTGCAAAAACACTTTAATCAAGAGTTTTTATATCGGCGTAAAGCTGGCTTTGGACTTCCCCTTGATGAATGGTTTAGACAAGAAAATCCTATATATCGTCAAATTGAAGGAGAAATGCTATCCTCAAATTCTCCACTAGCGACCTACTTCGACCTGAAAGGTTTAAAACTGATACTTCAATCTCGAGATTATCCTCGCGCGACATCCATAAGTGGTCCTGTGTGGCTACTTTTTGTGTTACACACCTGGCTTGCTAAATGATGAATATTGTAATTCTTACCACATCCTACACCAAAGGGGGGGCAGAAAAACACGCCTTACTACTTGCAAGGTATCTTCAAAAAGAGACCAAACACAATGTGTCTTTCTGGGTATTTAGAAAAGGCAGCGGGGAATTAGAAGAGGAGCTGTCTCAATACCATATTCCCTCAGAAATAATTTCAAAAAACATCAGTAATAATAGGGCTATACTCCCAATCAAAACAATACGGGCCGGAATGGTCTTTCGCAGGCGGAGCATCAAAGTTGTAATTAGTTTTAACCTCGAAGCCAATCACTTTGCGGCGAAAGTAAAAAAGTATGGTGGCTACTGTCTTGTGTGGTCTCAACAAACAAGCAACGACATACACATGCTTAATGCAACTAGCTATTCCTTTGTTTCTAATGCCAACCTTTATATCAGCAATTCCCAACATGCCGCTCAATATTTAATTGATGATTTTGGTGTTTCTCCTAGTAAAACTGTTTTTGTGGCCAATGGATTTGATGAAGAAAAAAATTATCCTGTCGATCAGCCGGTATTGGATGGTGCTATTGACTCAACGAAGTTTAATGTGGTGATGGTCGCCCATGTAGAAGAGAGAAAAGATCATACGACCCTCCTAGATGCATGGGCACTTTTCATCAAAAAATTCCCTGAAGCCCACCTCTATATCGCCGGGAAAAACAACTCCACGTTTGGTAGAAACATCCAGGAGTATGCAAGGAGAGTTTGTGAGACACATACCGTATCGTTTTTAGGGGCTGTAGAAAACATCCCCTCACTTTTAGATCAATGCTCTGCCTTTGCCTTTAGTTCAAATATAGAAGGCATGCCCAATGCCATTGTCGAAGCCATGTTTGCCAAATTACCTATCGTGGCTAATGACCTTGAGGGAAACCTGGAGGCCCTTGGTGCGCGAGCCATAGAAGAGCAAGTTTGTCCAAGTCGGGATGCTGAGCGTTTCGCCAACCGCCTTTTGCAAATAGCAAAAGACCCACAACTAGCAAATCGGCTCGGTAAAGAAAATTATGCCTACGCCAAAAAGACATTTGGGATAAGTATCATGGGCGAGAAAACCATGGCGGCTATAAATAATCTACTTCCCCATGAAAAATAGTCTTGTAATCATAGGCTGCCCACGCTCAGGGACCACCTATCTGCTTCGTCTTTTGGCATCTTGCCACACCTTAGGATATGTAAGCGCCGCCCAAAACACCGCACCCAACAAACTATTACGGTCTAGAGACTTAAGGGTATTTAATACCCCGCTATTGGGGGGGATTCGATATGCCAAACGTCGCTACGAACATGCCCTTCCCGTAGAGTCTTGGGCTTTCTACAACAACTATTTGCCCGGTTTTCAGTGGAAGATTGATCACGGGGGTGGGCCCAAAATAAATTATAAAACCGAAGAAATTGACGCCTTTAGACGTGCGGTTGACGGGGTGCTTAAAGAAAGCGGAAGACAGCGGTTTTTGTTTAAATACACGGATTTTTCTCGATTAGACCTGCTTTACCAGATTGACCCAACCTGTCAGGTTATTCACCTAACCCGACACCCTCTTTCTGTAATATTTTCGTATTCAAAGAAAATGGAACGGGGAGAATTTAATACCTGGAATGAACGAGAGGCCTGGTCTGCTTTGTGGGATAAAAAATTGTTCGCTATTTACCACGAATACAAAGAGGCGCTTTGTGAAAAGGCGCTCGCAGGTTGTCTGTGGGCTTTCTTTATAAGAAAAATTAAACAAGATATACGTGTGTGGAAGGGAAGGGCCGTCCAAACGTATGTTTATGAAGACCTGTTTGCATCCTACGCTCCAATTAAAGACTTGTTTAAAAATAACAACCTTACCTATAATCTAGGGGTTCAATCATTTCTAAGAAACAATAAACCTGTTGTCTATAACTATGATGAATCTTTAGAGAAGTATAGAGTCTTTGTGGATTCCTTAATCAATTACGTAGAATAATGGCAAGGATAGCAATACTTCTTCCTTCTTTTACAGTTGGTGGTGCCGAGACGCAGGCCTTACTGCTTTCTGACTTTCTCATACATAGAGGACATGATGTTATGCTCTTTAGCTGCACGCAAGGATCAAACTGCCTTGACAAGTCTCTCCTAAATACAGCGGTTGTTTGTAAAAGTCACCCTGTGCATTTTCAAAACATTCTCCACCTTAAGCCGAGGGCCCTAAGGAGCATACTTTCCCTAAGCAGAAAGCTAGTCAAGTATAAAATAAATGTGATTGTGCCCTTTACGCTGGTGCCCAACATTCTTGGAAATTTGGCGGCAAAATTTGCTGGTATCCGCCTTCGGGTTTGGAACCAACGGTCAGTTGATATTATAGATTATGGGCGTGGTGAGCAGCTTGCAAGGCGAATGACACACCAAATCATCGGCAATTCAGATTATGTGGTTGAAAAGCTCCAAGCGCGATGGGGTGGAACATTTAAAACTCCATTTCAAACCATTTATAATGGACGACGGCCTGATCCAAAACCCACAGACCCACCCCCCTTATCATTAAACGAATCCCAAGACAACACTTTGTCTATTTTACACCTGGCAAGCTTCTTTGAAGAAAAAGATTTTACCACACTCATAATGTCCTTGAAAGTGGTCGTTGAGCGTGGTTTGAACGTCCATTTACACCTTGTGGGACGAAATCCAGGTGGTATAACATGGCCGGCTTGCCGGGAGTTGGTCTCTGAGCTTGCCCTGGGAAGTAATGTCTTCTTTCATGGGGCTATCAATTCTCCTCAAAGCCATATACGAAACGCTGACTTGTGTATTCTATCTACCAAATCTGAAGGACTTTCGAATACATTAATAGAATATGCACTAGCTAAAAAACCGACGCTTACCACAAACATTCCCCCTAACGTTGAGTTGTTTGGGTTTCACCACAAGGGCTTCTTTGAAGTTGGCAATCACATCCAATTGGCAAATCTTATTGAGGCGCAAGCACAAGACAGGCGTAATCAGAATTTTGTGCCTACCTTAAACGTGCCTATTGACACGGCCGTAATGGGTGATAAATTTCACCAAATCATTTTAGCTCACTTGTCATGAAAGATCTTCCAAAAATATCCTTCATTATTCCTTTTTATAACGCAGGAGACACGTTGAAAGAGACCTTATCTTCTGTTGTTGCTCTTGAATATCCAACTATTGAGATAATTGTGGTTAATGATGGGTCAACGTGTGATACTTCGGTTCAAACCCTTCGAGACGCACAGGCCCATTTTGAGCTTACCATTATAAATATTGATAACAGTGGTCCCTCAATTGCAAGAAACATCGGGATTGAGAGGTCAACGGGTAAATTTATAATACCACTTGATGCAGACGACCTTATAGAGGGTGATTGCCATCTTCAAGCACTTAAAATCCTGGAAGAGGACCCCCGTGTTGGAGCTGTTGTTGGGAGAACTAGGTTTTTTGGAAAAAAATCAGGAAGTCATCTGTCGATAAATAAAGGCATTGATGCTCAACTCATTTATAACCAATTTCCTGTCACTGCTATTATAAGAAAAAGTATGATAGATGATGTGGGTCTTTACGATCCTGAGTTAAGCAAGCCCGGGTTGGAAGACTGGGAGTTTTGGATTCGCGTAGTAGCCTCGAAGACCTGGAATATTACATGTATCAACAGCCCTTTTCTTGCTGTGCGTGTTTCAGAGCACTCTCGAACCATTCTTTCGGCTAATCCAAATAAAAGGGATATTGACCGATATATCCATAAAAAGCATGCTATCCTTTACGCCCAACAGCACGAGAGGTTATTTTATGCTTTGCAGGGCCTCTATAAGGAACGAAGCTACAAGATAGGGAGGGCGATTCTTGCGCCTTTGCGTTGGATAAAGCACTCATTTTATAAACCCTCCTGATTTGCTCCTTATACCATGACTGAGCCATTGCCTCTCCTGTCGATTATTATAGTTCACTACAACACGCCCAATCTTTTGCTTGGTTGTATTGAGAGTATACTCCAAGACCATTATGATGGTGGGATTGAGATACTTGTGGTGGACAACGGGGGTCTTACCCCTAATGTTATAGAAAAACTAAAGAAACTTACCGAAGTAAAATGTGTTGACGCGGGATACAATGCGGGCTTTGCTCGAGCAAATAATATTGGAATACGTCTTGCCAGGGGGAAATATCTTCTTTTAATAAATCCAGACAGCTCTATTGGCCCTGGTTTTTTGAAAACTTTGGTCGCAAACTATCGGCTCCATGAAAACAAAGAAAAACTTGGACTCATGGGATGTAGAATTGTTGATCCAGAAAACGGTCAGGTCTTTGAGTATGGCTCTGGCATTGGTTTTTATGGTCTAAAAAACATTTTAAGGCAAAACCCCCTTCACATATGGGCATTTCGCAAGAGGTGTGCTAAAGAAACCTATACAGCGAAACAGCGTCACTATGTGAATCATTTAGTTGATTTTGTAAGCGGCGCATGTGTTATGGTAAACAAAGAGGTCCTTTTAAAAGAAGGCTTGTATTTAGATGAGGATTTCTTCCTGTACTATGAAGATATGGAGTGGAGTTTTAGGTGGAAAAGGCGGGGTTTTAATAACAGGCTATGTGGTGAAACAGAAATAGCACATGTAAATAGTGCAAGCACCTCAAGGTTTTCGAACAAATCCGCTCAAATAAGAATTTCTCAATACCTCTTTCTAATGAAAACACAATCAAGGACATTATACTTCTTGGGTGGGGTTTTACATTGGATCAATTTTAAGTTGAACCTTTTTTTAACCAAAAAGAAGCAACCTAAGCGACACAAAGAATTGGTTTATGAGAAAAAACTTTTCTCCAATTACTATTTTCAGATTATGAGAGGAAGTAAACCCTCCAAGGGAAAATACTTAAATTATGTTGCTGAAGAGGCTTAACAAAAAACATACCCCTTCCGCGAATTTTCACGAGCTTCTTGCCGATTTAGAGCAAATTCGCAAGTATGGTGACCGCCTTGTCTTGTACGGACAAAGCACGGGGCCGAACTGGCTGGGAATTAATATTGCTACAACATTGCTTTTCCCAAAAGATTCGTTAGAGATTCCTCAAAATTTTTCTTCATGTATGCTTTCATCCAACCAACAAAAAGCATTGTTGAATAGAATTATTGTTCTTGACTTTGACACAGTAATTTTTAGTGGGTTTGCAGACTACGGTGTATCCTGGGTTCAACAACTTAAAGACCGCTCCAAAGTAGAAGTTGTCTATCACGGAACCTTTGCAGAATTGTACCACCCAAAAAACCAACAGCGTTTTAGTGAGATTACAGAGCTTGCCAAAAAGGGTGATATTAAAAAGGTTGGCTTTATAAAGAAAGATATGGCCGAAACAATAGAAAGTATTCTTGGTTTTGATTGCTACTGTCTTGATATGCCTAGGCCCGATATAAAGCCCCTAGAATCCAAAATTAAACTTGATCCAAACTTCATTCATATTGGTGTATTTGGAGGAGACACTTTTAATAAAAACCTACACAATCAGGTGGCTCATGCCTTACTTATAAAAAAATCAATTGTTCATGTGGCAGATAAACGTCCATTTGGTTATTTAGGTCAAGACCGCCGCCTTGTTGAGCACGGAAAGAATTTACCTCGAGGTAAATTCTTGAAGGTATTGGGATCTATGGACTTAAATCTTTATTGCAGCTACTCCGAATCATGGGGGCTCGTAGTTGTAGAAAGTGAAGCTATGGGGGTTCCTTGTTTAGGGCCAATTGACTTCGATTATATAGGAGCTATTGAAAAAATTGTCAGAAGCCCAAAAGCTGGCCATTAACCACTTACCGACTATGCGCATTATTCATGTTATACCCAGCCTAGCAATTGGTGGTGCAGAAAAATTGTGTGTTGACATATGCAATACACTCTCCGATCAGGGACACAATGTATTACTCGTTCGGTTGAGCCCAATACAAGAGTTTGATGAACAGCACTTTCGGTTTTCTACCGTAGTTATCGAAGAAAAAGCTACACTTCGGTTTATGCGTGGACTTACCAACGTCTCAGGGAAATGGAAAGCATTGCTCGAAGATTTTGATCCCGATGTGATTCATAGTCACCTTTTTGAGGCAGAGGTTTTTTCAAAAAGCATACTTCTCCCAAAAACAGCATACTTCACACATTGCCATGATAATATGCGCCAATTTAAACGAGGGATCAATGTGTTCCGACTGTTTAACAAAAAAGAGTTTGCGCGCCTTTATGAAAGATCCTTTCTGCTCAAATTATACAGGTTACTTGGACAAAACCATTTTGTCTGTATTTCGGACAACACCTATATGTATTTCCAAGAAAACACACCAAAAGATCTAACAATTGTAAAGCTCCCCAATGCAATAATCGTAAAAGGTTTTGAGAAAAAAAAAGCCGAACTTGAGTGTCAAGAAAATTTAGGCATTGTTTCAGTTGGATCCTTAACCCCGTTAAAAAATCACGCATATCTGCTAAGGGTGGTTCAAGAAATAGACAAACAAAATATTAACGCAACTCTTGATCTTATTGGTGGTGGTCCGCTGTTTTCAGAGCTACAAAGCATGGTCCACGATTTGTCTCTTGACAAGACCACTTTCCTCCATGGAAAACAGACCAACGTGTCTTCCTTTTATCAAAAGAATGCCTTATATATCCATAGCGCTAAATCCGAAGGGTTTGGGCTTACTCAAATCGAGGCCATGGCCGCAGGACTGCCCGTTATTGCCCTAGATGCTGGAGGAAATCGAGATATTGTACAGGATGGAATAAATGGCTATCTCCTTCCGCAAGACACGAGCCCACAGGTTTTTGCTAAAAAAATACTTGCTGTTTGGCAAAACAAAGAGCTTCTTACCTCATTGCAACAAGGGGCTATAAATACTGCAGCAGAGTTTGATATAAAACCTTATTGCAAGAAACTTGTAAATCTTTATAAAAAGGCCTTGGGCTAGCTTAAACGGTTAATGCCTTTATAAAGGCTGTGTAATTCTTTTCAGCGTTAAACTGATTTTTCCAGGTTTTCTTGGCGTTTTCACCCATGGAGATCAGGCACTCTGCACCCAAATCCTCAATGGACCTAGCAACGGATTTTAGGTCTAGATCAAACTCGTGTAAAAGTCCGTTATTGCCATTATTAATAATCTCCGAGACACCCCCTACATTAGTGCCCACACAAGGAATGCCATAGCTCATGGCCTCCATCATAGACACGGGTAAACCCTCTGATGTGCTCTGATTGATAAACAAGGCACGGTCGTGGTTTTTATTAAGCCAATCGCGGACCGTTTCATTGGGTTGGTGGCCGTGTAGGTGATAATTTTCTGCTCCCTGCATTTGTAACCAATGTCTTAACTCTCCTTCTAAAGGACCGTCTCCAAAATGATGCCATTGCCATTGGTTGTCGCTTTTTCTTAACTGTACAAAGATCTGTGCTATCCGCTGAACTCGCTTTAACTCAATGATAGAAGAAACTGATACTAGCCTTTTGTTGCCTTGATTCTCTTGTATTTGGCTCACACCTAAGGTCTTTGGCGCGCGCGTTCCGAGATAAAACAGGTCAAGTTTGCTAAAACCTTGGCCCCTCAGGGCGGTCATTCCATGATTAGAAATTGGGCAGACGGTGAGTTCTGAATTAGCTAAAAAGGACCTAAAGGGCAAGTAATTGTGTGGGTGACGAACTGGATAAACATCCCACCCATGGGCGCGGCTTATAGCCAGTCGCTTCTCTCTCTGGCCAAGATACACTGCGGCCATCGCACCCTCGTCAAGCCAATAACTATAATATATGATCTCACCTGCGATGTCTTTCGTTGATGCTTTGATTTGTGTGAGCCGTTTATTTATGCTTTGCCACGATCGGTAGGCAACTTTTGACTTTCCCACATGTCCCTTTATCCGCAACCATTCTTTCCAAAGAAGGTTGCTAGCTGTTGTCGCCGAGACTGCACCATAAGGCCTTCCTAGGCTGCAATTGGGGGGCATTGTTCTTGACGCGCCCGGAGTGTTTTTAGGCAAGACAACTATCTGATCAAACACTTCAGACAAAAGAGTAATCTCATTTTCTATAAACGTCTCTTGCTGACCAAATGGATACTCCGCTGTAATAAACACGAGACTACGTTGAGAAGCTAGGGAATTCTTTGTAGGGGACATGACTACCTTTAAATTAAGTACAATTCCCTAGTAGACCCCTATGGCCGAGTATCGAATTTTAATTCTTGCATATGATTTTCCTCCTAACCTATCTATTGGTGGTCAGCGGCCTTGGTATTGGGCTAAGTATTTAAACGAACACGGTGTTTACCCAATCATCGTAACAAGGCACTGGGAATCTTCTCTTCGCTCTGCTGCCGATTGCGTCAAGCCAAGCGCAAGTCAAGCTGTTCAAGACCTCCGTCAAGATACTCATCGAATTATTCGGATACCTTTTAATCCGGGCCTTCGCGATCGAATTTTTTTAAAATATGGGGATTCAAAAAGAAGGTGGATTCGCAAAGTGCTTTCTTTTGTAATGACTATAGGTGAAAACCTATTTCCTAGAATTGGTGATAAATACTTCTTGTATAGGGAGGTTAAGCAACGCATTGCCTCCCTTCATGTGGATGCAATTATGGCAACCGGAGAGCCCTTTGTCTTACACTCTTTTGCTTCTCGTCTTGGCAAACAGTTCAACTTGCCTGTTATCTTAGATTATCGAGATGGTTGGACAACTAATCAAGAGAACAAATCGCTGTCCTTTGCCGAACAACTCATACACCTGTCTCACCGCTTTAGTGAACGAAAAAACCTTACTAGCGCATCTCTGGTTACTGCAGCATCACCATCTTATCTAAAAAACATCTCTACTGAACTAATGCAAAGAGAGCGATCCGCTGTAATCTATAACGGATACGATGAAGAAGTGGCCAATCACTTAAAGCCTTCAGGTGTAAACGGCACCTTTACCATTGCCTATGCGGGTAGGCTGTATGACTATCAGCGCTTAGAAAGTTTTCTCGAAGGACTAAGAATATTTTTAACTCACCATGCAAGCGCAAAAATTAAGGTGGTTTTTTATGGTATGTCCTTTTACCCTGAGATGGTCAAGCGAGTAAAACGTTTTCACCAATCATTAGAAGATCACCTCGTGTTCACCGAAAGAATAACTTATTCTGGGTTAATGCAAAATCTCCACAGCGCAGATGCTCTATTACTTTTATCTGCACCAGGTGCGGATTGGCTAAGCGCCAAAACCTTTGATTATCTCCCCCATAAAAAGCCAATACTTCTTGTCGAGGGAGATCAAGGTGTTCTTGAAAGGATTTTAGAAGAAACCTCGCTCGGCTTCATTTGTAATAACGCCAATGATGTTAGCTCCTACATTAAAGAACTATATGAAGCTTGGGTAAATACCGGTAAAACTGAGATAGAAGACGCTTCTTCTTCTCATGCCTATACCCGTCAAGCAAGCACTAAACAGCTTGCCGATTACCTCCTCAATATAAACTGCGTCTAATGTGTGGGGTTGTTGGATTCGTTTCGTTTCGCGATGGGAATAATACGCCGGCACCCAACTTGCTCAAGGGGGTTCTAAAACACCGAGGGCCTGATCGTTTTGCACACATCCAACTCGGCCCGTGCACATTTTGGCATTTCAGGTTAAGTGTTATCGATCCCACAGATGGTGGCAACCAACCCCTATCCACACCCTGTGGGCGCTACACCTTAATTTTTAATGGAGAAGTCTACAATTACAAAGCACTTAAAAAACAATTTAACCTTCCCTGTATAGGTAAATCTGACAGTGAAGTTGTTCTCCTTTTGTTTAATGCAATGGGTGTGGAATCTTTAGCCCTTCTTGAGGGAATGTTTTCCTTGGCAATATGGGACACGCAGGACAAAGAGCTTACCCTGGCCAGAGACCGAATTGGAATAAAGCCTCTATATTACTCTAAAGTCACTGGCTTAGGTTTTTCATTTGCTTCTGAGTTGAGAGGGCTTCAGGCATTAGGCCCAACTCGCCCATCCAATAAACACCTTGCAGACTATTTTAACCTTGGCTTTGTTCCAGGACAGAACACCTTGTTTGAAGGAATTCATCAAGTTAGGCCGGGGTGTTATATCCAACTTAAGGATGGCAAGGTCAATCATCAGGAATTCTACTCGTTGTTTGACCGCGTAAAAGAAAGGCCTTCTATTCCAACATCTTACGATGGTGCCAAAAAAATATTACGTGAACTAATCTATAAAAGCGTTGAAGATCGGTTGGTTTCCGATGTACCCCTGGGTTGTTTTTTAAGCGGGGGGGTCGATTCAAGCCTAGTGGTTGCTGTGGCTCAGAATATCCTTGGAAGCAAGCTACAAACGTTTTCGATTGGGTTTAAAGAGGCTGCGTTCAACGAAGCATATTATGCCGAAAAAATAGCTCACCATCTAGGCTGCGAACACCGAGAAAAGGTCTTTGAGCAAAAGGACTTACTCGACATTTTTTCCAACTACCTCTCTATGACCGGGCAACCTTTTGGTGATACATCCTTACTACCAACATCCCTTGTTTCCCAGTTTGCCAGAGAGCATGTAACCGTTGCACTATCAGGGGATGGGGGAGACGAAGGCTTCTTGGGATATGGTATGTATACCTGGGCAAAAAGACTTGATAATATTCTTTTTCGAAATGCCGGGCGCCTTGCTAACCCGCTTGTCAAAAGCCTTGGGAACTCACGATACAAAAGGGCCTTCGGGCTTTTTGAAGACCACAAAAAGGAGAATAGGCAACGTCATATTTTCTCTCAAGAGCAATATTTATTTAGCCAAAAAGAAATAAGAAGCCTACAAATAGAAAAGTGTAGCTTTTCTTCTCAACCCCCTATTCCGTCGTGGATGAATGCTCAAGAAAAGCAGGCGTTTTTTGACTATCGCTGGTATCTCCCGGATGATCTTCTTGTTAAGGTAGATCGTGCCTCCATGGCCCAAAGTCTGGAGGTAAGGGTTCCTCTATTAGATCACCGCATAGTTGAATTTGCCCTTGGGCTGCCGGTACATTGGAAAAAAAGAAACTCAGTAACTAAATATATTTTAAAAGACATCCTTTTTGACCTAGTGCCAAAAGAATACTTTAATCGGCCCAAGCAGGGGTTTAGTGTGCCTCTTGCTCAATACCTAAAAGGCCCCCTAAGGCCATGGGTCGAGAAACACTTAATGCGTGGGGTTATAGAAAGACATGGCTGGGTTGACGCCAGTGTCGTTGAACAATATAAAACGCGTTTCTTTACAAGGGGAGACAACTACCTATACCACCGGATCTTCCTTTTATCCATGCTTCATCAATGGTTGGAAAAGCAAGGTGATTAATATTCCATGGCACGCATTCTATACATAACATTTGATGGTATAACAGATCCCCTCGGGAGGTCTCAAATACTGCCCTATCTCACAGGGCTGAGCAGAAAAGGACACAGCATTCACATCTTATCGCAAGAAAAAGAGGGTCAACATGAGCGCGAAGGGGCGGCGGTTCTTGAAAAACTTAAAAACCACAGCATAGCCTGGGACCACATAGAATACAAAAACAAACCACCCCTTATACAGCCCCTTATACAGCGCCATACGATCAAAAAGAAGGCTGTAAAGATTGTGGCAGCTAAGGCTATAGATCTTATTCACTGCAGAAGCTATATGGCTGGATGGGTTGGCTTACAGATTAAGAAAAAATCCGGCACTCCCTTTGTCTTCGACATGCGAGGGTTTTGGGCGGATGAAAGAAAGGAGGGCGGATTATGGCCCTACAACAACCCTATATACCGAATCATATACCACTCGGTCAAGCGACTAGAAAGAAAACTGCTTTTTCATGCCAATCATATCGTGTCACTAACCCATAAAGGCAAGGAAATTATTGCTGGGTGGAACCACATTAGAGACTTTAGCGACTTCATATCCGTTATTCCCTGCTGCGCGGACCTAGAGCACTTTAACCCATTGCGCTATTCTACAAATGATAGAGCGGCTTTACGAACATCATATAGTCTAACCAACGAAGATGTTGTTATCGGATATCTAGGGTCCATTGGGACATGGTATATGCTAGATGAAATGTTAGATGCTTTTGCCTTTTGGCACAAACACATTCCTAATTTGAAGCTATTCTTTTTGTCCAAAATCTCGCTGGACGAGTTGAGTCCTAAACTTTTATCAAGATGCATACCCAATGACTCGGTAAGGGTTTATTCGACCAGCTATGACCGGGTTCCCGAGCATCTTACCCTATTCGATGTGGGGTTGTTCTTTATTCTTCCTGTGTTTTCTAAATCGGCATCGTCGCCTGTTAAGCAAGGCGAAATGCTTGCTATGGGACTACCCGTGCTGTGTAATCGTGGAGTAGGTGATACCGACCAGGTCATTGAAGAAATCGATGAATCACTTCTTGTCGACGATTGTAATGAGGTGTACTATGAAAAAGTGCTCCGCGTACTAAAGGATAAAAAATATCGAGAGTCTTTAGTACCGATGTGCAAGGCGACCGCAAACCGATGGTTCGATGTTAACCACGGAATAGAAACATACCATTCCATTTACACAAAAATCACGCGCTGAACGGATGTTTTTTCTGTTGACTGCTTAATAGAGGGTGTGCTTCTTCGGGGTCTTTAGGTAGACTGGGTGTAACGCCTCGCATTTTGGTAAGAATTTCTATGGCGGGTTGTGCATCAGCCAAAGAGCAGCCCTTATTGTTTAATATGTCTTTGTACACTTCTGTGTGAAGGTCCATAAAGCCATCACTAAAAGTAACCTCTTGATTGTCTATCCTAAGACTTCTGTAGCTTCCCGTAGCTGTTTTGCTCTGACCCTTTGGAACTATATCACCATCAATAGATAAAAAATAACGCACCCTTGCGTCCTTAAATAGAATGTGCCCTGCTTCTCTGTCGTGGCTTCGTGCATGGACTTTAAAATCTAGTGCGGGACCCAAGGCCCACAACAGCATATCAAAAAAATGAATACCTATATTGGTTGCTAACCCACCAGACTTTTCTTGAATACCTTTCCAAGAAGCATAGTACCAATTTCCCCGTGGAGCTATATAGGTTAAATCAATTACTGCAGGTGATGGGGGTTGGGAAGCACTTGCGAACGCGCTTTTCCAAGCGATCACTGAGGGGTGTTTGCGAAGTTGTAAAATCGGATGAACCCTTTTTCCCGACTTAGATTGAAGCTGTAGCAGGCCCTCTAGGTTTCTTGAGTCTACCACAATAGGTTTTTCGCAAATTACCTCCATGTCTTGGCGTATACCAAAGCGTATATGGGCATCATGAAGGTGGTTTGGACTACAAACCACAAGATGCGTAACTGGCAAACCTAGCTGTCTTTGTTTGTCTAAAAAACGGTCAAATCGCTCGAATGAAGTAAAAAAGTGCGCGGCTGGGGCGTACTGATCAAGGATACCTATGCTATCATTAACATCATATACTGCAACCAACTCATGACCCAAATCGTGTATAGCCTTATAGTGACGTGGTGCAACATATCCTGCACCACCAATAAGAGCAAACCGCTTGGGAATATGTAGCTTTTTTTCTTCCATCACACAATTATTACGCCTTTTAGGGTAAGCCGATACAACTCTCCGCTTTCTGGGCAATTAGCCTCATCTCCTGATTTACTTAGCGATAATCTATGTCCTGACTTGCTTACCCAACCCTTGTGTCTTGCAGGGTTACCGTAAACCAACTCATAAGGCTTAATGTCTTTTGTTACCACAGATCCTGCACCGACAAAACTATGAGATCCTATTTCTATTCCGCACACAATGGTTGCGTTGGCGCCGACGGTAGCCCCCTTTCTAACTATTGTTTTTTTATACTGGTCTTTTCGCACGATATGAGCCCTTGGATTCACTACATTGGTAAACACCATAGACGGTCCTAAAAAGACATCATCCTCACAAATCACGCCTTCATAAATTGAGACATTATTTTGAACTTTAACATTGTTTCCTAGAACACATTTTGAGGCTATAAAACACCCCTGGCCGATGGTACATGACAATCCGATTTTCACATCCCTCATAATGTGGGAAAAATGCCAAACCTTCGAACCCTGGCCGATTTGTGTCGGATAATCAATTACCACAGATTCGTGTACAAATACTTTTGTTTTATCTATCATAACTTGGTGCTAACCATTAAATGGGTTTTGGTGTAAAATATGGCCTAAAAAAAGAGATTACAACCAAAAAAAGTGCCCCATATATCATAAGAATATACGTGTAGGAGTGACTAAAGTAAAAGAATTGTTCCCACTGGGCATACAGCATAAAGCCCAAGGTGGTTATCCGAAACCAATTTAGGAAAACGATTGTGGCCATGGCAACCGCCCAGTATTTCAATCTTCTTGGTAGCGGAAGGGGGTTCCACAAAAAAACCATAGTCATGATGGCCATTGGGGCAACACCAACACAGTGAAATGCCACAAACATTGGTGGAGATGCGGGAAGGAAAATATTTTGAGAGTTTACAAGAACCGGAGCTTGTATAAAAAACTCCAAGACGGGCTGGGCTAACGATATATAAAACGTTGAAAAAAAAATGTGGAAATCATCCCAGTGGGGGCGAAGTAACCCCGACTTTTCCATAATCTCCCGAAATGAAAACCAAACAAGATATATAACAAGTATTCGAACGAAAAATGCAATGTATCTTGAGGATTCATCTTGATGTCCTTTAAGGGAAAAAAATTCTTTGAAGTTCATGTCAACTATGAAGCAAAGCAACAAAAAAGTAATGGAAAAGAATAGGAGACTTCTCATATTATGTCCCTATCCGAAAGGATGTGCAGGTTCTCAACGCTTTCGTTTTGAACAATATCTTCCCTTTTTGGAGGCTAACAACATAATCGTTGACCAGCAGTCTTTTTTAACAAGGTGGGGGTGGACTGTTGTGTATAAAGACGGCTATAGCTTGTTTAAAATATGGGCCACGCTATTAGGTTTTTTGCGTCGCTTTTTTGGTTTGTTTTCTCTATGGCGCTATAACCTTGTTATGATTCATCGAGAGGCAAGCCCAATTGGCCCCGCCATTATTGAGTGGTGGATTGCTCGCATTGCAAAAAAAAAGATCATCTATGATTTCGACGATGCGATTTGGATAAATAACACCTCAAACCCTTGGATTTCCTGGCTGAAAAACCCTGAGAAAACAAAGCGTATTTGTAAATGGTCATCTGTTGTTTATGTTGGAAACCAATATCTCGCTGATTTTGCAACTCAGTACAACGACAATGTCTTCATTATACCGACAACAATAGATACCGAGCATCATCATAACATCACTAAAAAACATATTAAAAACAATAAAAATAAGGCGGTCTGTATCGGTTGGACAGGCAGCCATTCTACCCTGCCCTATCTCAAGAACGTTGAGGGAGCTTTAAAAGCAATCCAAGACAAGCACAATGTCTGTTTCAAAATTATAGCAGATAAGGCGCCACAAGAGCTGGCCATTCCTTATGATTTTGAAGAATGGGATATCATGCGTGAAATTGACCAGTTGCGGCCCATTGATATAGGTATTATGCCCCTTCCTAATGAGGAGTGGGCAAAAGGAAAGTGCGCTTTTAAAGCGCTACAATACTTAAGCTTGGGCATCCCTTGTATTGCATCGCCCGTGGGTGCCAACAAAACCGTTGTGCTCGCAGACCATACCGGTCTCTTGGCCGAAACGGAAAACGAGTGGATTGAAGCAATAGAGCGCCTCTTGCTAGATCATGCTTTAAGAATTCAGTTGGGAGAGGCGGGAAGAAAGCATGTCCTGCAGCGTTTTTCCGTTTTAAGTCAACACACCGTGTTTGTTCACAACATAAATACACTGACGCTATAGGGTCTGAGCCTCTTCTTGCTTGTTTGTTCGAAGAGAGTAAAGCCCGGCTAAAACGATTCCAACCGTTGGCAAGCAGGGTATTTTGTAGCGCACAAGAGCACCAAAATTATACGCAGTAAATCCCACAGCAAAACCGAATATTATTGAAAAAAGTAATGAGAATTGCAGAATTGGGTGTTGCTTAAAAATACGAGAAAGAGTGTATTCTGGGTTTTTGTTTGATTGAAAAAAGACCAAAAACCCTATGGAAAACAAGGCCAAAGATTCCAAAGAGCTCAAGGCCATGAGTAGATTGCTAACCTCCCATGGAAAGGGTCTAAAAAAAGTAGTTATCAAAGCGACCGGGGCCTTGGTTATCAAACCAACTGTTGAAAAGTCCGTGTTGCCCAAACTATAGGATGAGCCTTCGTAATCATAAACTTCTTCGACTTGATGGTGCCACTGCTGCATGGCTTCAGCCTCGTATTGAAGATTCTCTACTGAATACCGGCCCAGTATATTCCCCAACTGAGATAATAAAACCAAGGATATGAGGATGGCACCTGTCGCAAGAACAGGATTTAACGAGCTTGAGGCGGCACTTGAGGATGAAAGTCTTTTCTCGGCAGTATACCATAAAAAAGCCGCCGGCACGAAGGCTACCAAAATATAGCTTTTTATAATGACAACGAAGTATGCGATTATCAGCATGACTACAATGTTTCTAATCCTATTTTCGCGCAATATGACGCCGCGATAAAAACAAGCAACCACCCATGTTATACCCCCCAGAGTAAGCGTATCCTTCAATAATCCACTACCCCAAAACACTACCGAGGGAAACAATAATATAGCAACACCTAAATATGTTTTTGAAACCTTCGGGATTGCGACACAAGCTATTCGGTACAGCTGCCACAAGCCAGAAAAAGCAAAAACAGAAAAAATCAAAGCAACGTTTGTGTAGATACCAAAGCATACTATGTTAGCTATGGCGGCAATTCGAACGACCATATATGATGCGGTGTCATATGCTCGCAACGATGTCATTAAAAAATAGGTTTCGCCCGCCTCGTCTGGGTACGCAGAAAAAACAAGCTTTAATCCAAGAAGAAAATCACTTTTTAGAACACTAGAGATTCTGAGCATTCTTTCATAATAGTATACTGTATCGCCATCTTGATAATAAAACCAGTAGATGGCACCGATTGCAAAAGGGCTAATCAATTTTACCAAAAGGCCTAGGTTAAACATTCTACGGTCATCTGAATCGGGAAACCTTGATGAAATCCTAAGCCCTATAAACAATATTATGCCCACATATACAGGACCGATAATAAAATCCAATAACTCCACGGTTTGAATATACGTCTTTACCAAAATCCTTTTATTTTACAATCGTATGTGCGGTATCGTTGGTTGGATTGGAAATAATGCTCCGTTAAGCAGCGAGGAGTACCTCGTTGCTGTAAACTCGTTGAAACATCGTGGACCTGACCACGGCAATCACGTTGTCTTCGGTAACAACGACTTTCTCGGCCATAGGAGGCTTGCAGTTGTTGATCTTGACGCTAGGTCAAACCAACCCATGAAAAGCCCGTGTGGGCGCTACTGGCTTGTGTATAATGGGGAGTTATTTAACCATGAAACATTAAGGCAATATTTATTAAACCGTGGTGTGGGCTTTCAAACATCGTCTGACACCGAAGTGCTTCTTCAGGGCCTTATAACTTATGGTGAAGATTTTATTGAAAAGGTTAATGGTTTTTTTGCCTTTGCTTTTTATGATACCCTAGCCCAAGAAGTACTTCTTGGTCGCGACCGAATGGGAATTAAACCCCTCTATATCTTTCATTCAGATGATGGACTTCGTTTTAGTTCAGAACTCAAAGCACTTAAAAGCCTTCGCGTACCTTTTCAAATCAACCCACAGGCGCTGAATGAATACCTCTTATACAGTTATGTTCCCGAGCCGCTCTGTTTAGTTAATGGAGTTGTTAAGCTCGCTCCAGGCACAACATTACGCTATTCAGCGAAGAAGGGTGCAATACAAAATCGCTATTATAGCATGGACCAAAGTGCGAGCCAACAGAAGCTTTCATTTACTGAGGCTGCCATAAAGTGTAAAGAAAAAATAGAACACGCCGTGGGGCTTCGAATGGTGGCAGACGTACCCATCGGGTCGTTTCTAAGCGGTGGAATTGATTCGTCGATCATTGCTTCAATTGCCCAAAGGCTTCATGGTGGCATACAAACCTATTCCATCGGGTTTGAGGGGCGGAACTTTTTTGACGAAACAAACGCAGCTAGACGGACCGCTGTCGCCCTTGGCACAAAACACGAAAACATTGTATTATCCGATGACAAAATCTTTAATCAATTAGACCTCTTTTTTGATGCCATGGACGAGCCCTTTGCGGACTCGTCGGCAATCAATGTATTTCATTTATGTAAACAGGTTAAAAAACACATTACTGTGGCGTTGAGCGGTGATGGGGCCGATGAAGTTTTTGGGGGGTATAACAAGCATCGTGCTCTCCTCATGAGCCTAAACCCCGTTTATAGAACCTTGCTCACCGCAATACGCCCCCTCTTGGGGCCAGGGGTGTCCAGCCGTGGCTCTATGCTTCGAAACAAGGCCAGACAACTTCATCGACTTAGTCTTGGTGTCAGTAAAGGCTCTAGGGCGCGATATGCCTATTGGGCGGCGTTTTCAAACCAAAATGATATACATCGTGCACTCATAAATCCGTGGCAAGGAAACCCCTCTTTTTATGACCTCTTGCCTAAAAAAATAGAATGTCTTAATGACTTTCTGTATGCTGATCAACGCATTATCCTGCCGTCTGATATGCTTGCAAAAGTCGACAAAATGTCAATGGCCTCAAGTCTTGAAGTGCGGGTTCCTTTTTTAGACCATCATGTTGTTGGTCTTGCGAACTCTCTCCCATCCTCATTCAAAATAAAGGGTTCCGTAACGAAAAGACTTCTTCGCAGAGGATTTGAAAGTGATTTGCCTTCAGAGGTTTTTCGTCGGCCGAAACATGGGTTTGAGGTTCCACTAGAAGAATGGACAAGAACTGTTTTTTCTGATAGAACCGAACAATTCATACAGAAAGACTTTCTTGATGCACAAGGTCTATTTTTACACAAACCATTGCGGCAAATCTTTGAAACTAACCAAAAAGAAGGCCAGGCAGAATCAAGCGCTTTTCTTTATTCCTTCCTAGTGTTTCAAGAGTGGTGGGCGCGTATAAATTTAATCGATGGGTAATCAAAAAATTCGTGTTTTGCGCATAGCTAATCGGCTCAACATTGGGGGTCCAACGTATAACGTATGCTACCTAACAAAGCATCTTGGTGACTCCTATGAAACCATGTTGGTTGTTGGGCAGGAAGACTCTTCAGAAGGCAGTTCATTGTACATTGCAAAGTCAATGGGGCTTTCCCCAAGGCTTATCCCTTCCATGCGGCGCTCCATTAATTTGAGTCGAGATCGGAAAGCATACCGAGAAGTCCGCAAGATTATTCGTGAGTTTAAGCCTCATATAGTGCACACTCATGCAGCGAAAGCTGGAGCAATAGGGCGCTATGCCGCCTATAAAGAAAAGGTTCCTGTTGTCCTTCACACTTACCATGGGCATGTTTTCCATTCCTATTTTAACAAGATAAAAACAAGTGTTTTCTTGGCCATTGAGCGTTTCTTGGCACGCAGAAGTAGTGTCCTTATTGCAATCAGCCCTTTGCAGAAAAAAGAACTTTCAGAAGACTACAAAATTGCAAGCAACTCTAAGTTTCGCACAGTACCGCTAGGTTTTGACTTAGAGCGATTTTTCCAAAACATGGACAACAAGCGTAATGCATTTAGGGAATATTGGGGCCTTGGTGATGATGTATTAGCTATTGCCCTTGTCGGGCGGCTTGTTCCTATAAAAAATCACCCTTTCTTTTTAGAGTCAATATCTTATGTAAAAGGCAATACAAAGAAAAAATTTCAGGTCTTTCTCGTTGGGGATGGTGAAGAGAAGAATGATTTAATGACCCTGTGTGATAAATTAAACCTGTCCCATAATTTTGTGCCTGATTCAAGTGTTGATGTTGTTTTTACCTCCTGGATTTCGGAGGTAGACCAAGTTTTTGCCGGTATTGATCTAGTATGTCTCTCTTCGAAAAACGAGGGTACACCAGTCAGCCTTATTGAGGCTGGTTGTGCTGGCAAACCATTTATCTCAACAGATGTGGGTGGTATTCGTGATCTTTTAATAGACCCCGAACAAGGTATCGTTACTCCTCAAAAAAATATTGAAGCATTTAGAAGTGCACTTCTAAATTGGGTTATAACAGCTAATCCTGGGCAAGGTTTAGATCTTGATGTTCGTAAGAACCTTTCAAAAAGGTATAGTTATAAACAACTATGCTTTGAAATGTCAAAAGTCTATGAAGAATTGCTTCCTTCATAATCAATATGTTGCTTTATATTCAATGACTGTGAGAAGCCTTCAAATTATAAGTATTATCCTGTTGTTTAGTTCGTGCAAGCTGCTCGTTCCTGACAGAATGTTTAGAAAGGGAGATTTTCAGCAATTTATAAGCGAAAAAGACCAAATTGAAGACTATTCCATTCGGCCCGGTGATGTTATTCGTCTGCAGCTATATACCCAAGATGGGTTCCCTATTCTAGATGCCCTTAAAATGGAAACCTCTCAGGGAGCACAAGGTTCGCGATCTGTGCAAATTGGCAACCTTGTGTCTTTTCTTGTCACCCAAGATGGATATGTTGACCTTCCAATTTTTGGAGAAACTTATGTTCAGGGGATGAAGGATCAAGAGCTTGAAAGTTTTTTGGAACAACGGGGTACAGAGTTATTTGTAAATCCGTTTGCAATAGTCTCTGTGTTGGGGCGGCGCTGTATGGTCTTTCGCGGAGGAAAAGCTTCTATTATTTCCCTAGAGACTAGACCAACCACTCTTCTCGAGGTTATTGCACGCAGCGGGGGCTTAAATCAATATGATCGAGCCGACAAGATTCAAATCATTCGAGGAGATTTAAAAGATCCCCTCTTATATGAAATAAACCTTTCTGAAATATCTGGACTAAAAGATGGGGGGCTAATTGTACAGAGCAATGACATTATTTACATAAGCTCTCGTCCTCGAGTAATAGCAAGAGCTAGTAATGAAATATCCACGGTTACCTCGTTGCTTATATCTTCATCATCGTTGTTAACAACCATATTGCTCCTTCGCCAACAATAAACCAGATTCCTAGCGCGTGTCCGAAAACAAAAAACAAACATCCGCGATATTTTATGATCGCTTTAATGCTGGACTTCTAGTACATGTCTTGCGCAAGTCGTTTAAATGGTTCTTTTTGTTTATGCTTCTATCGTCTGGGGTTGCGCACATTTTTCTTCACTTTGCAACCAGAGTCTATGATTCAAAAGGAGTAATAATTCATATTGGAGGGGAGCAAAAACAAAACTTATTGGGCTTTGATAGAGATTTTCAAAAACAATTCACAAACACTGACTTTCAACAAGATATTAGGGTTCTTACGTCTCCACTTGTTATAAACAACGCATATTCAGACAAGGGGTTAAATCTTCTGTTTTACGACGTTGGTAATTTCCGATCTCTCGAAATCTACCCAAACCCATATTTTTCAGTCGACAGCTTTTATCAGGCACCTGAATTGACAAAGATTAATATTGATTATCATATGTTTTTAAGTCGGAAGAAAGACAGTATCCGGCTTGAATACATCTATAAAGGAAGTACTTGGGGTGGACACTTAAAACCAGGAAAGCCATTTATTGATGAAAATATATTTATATCAATATCCAATTTTGATGAGTCGTTATTGACCGATGAATTCGAAGGTGAAAAAAACATTTTCTTTAACGTTTATGATAATAATCGCCTCGCCGATGAAATGTTATCAAACATAAAAATTGAGCCCAATAAAGAAACATTTTCTGTTGCGATCACCGGAAAACATCCCAGCAAAGCGAAAGCTTTAGTCATGGTAGATTTACTCATAGAGTCATTCTTGAATTTTCATTTGTATCAAAAAACGGAAAGTATTAAACAATCGATATCCTTTCTTGATGAGCAAATTGATTCTATAAAACCGCTATATGATGAGGCACTTGTCGCTGTTCGAAATGCCGAAGCGCAAAAGGGGTACCGTAACATTGAGGCACTGGGTGGCGGGCTCTATGCAGATGTTAAAAATCTACAACAAAAACTTGTGCGTCTTGATTATCTAATAAGTGTTCTTGGGTGGTTCGCTGTGATGGTTGAACAAGAAGAAGATCTCAGTCTTGCGAGTACTCAATTATCAGGAGCTGATTTTGAAGGAATCATTAATGGCCTGTCTGTGAGTGAGATTTTAAATCTTGAGGCTGAAAAAGAAAAAGCCCTAATGCAGGTTACTCCCGAACATCCCGCTATTGTACTCATAGAAAGAAACCTTGATAAAGCACGCGTCACGCTTGTGGCTCAAGTAAGAATAAACATTGAGCGATATCAACAGGAAAGGCAATTAATGATAGATGAAATCAATAAAATTCTTGAAGAATTAGATGTGCTACCATTGTTTGAAGCCGAATATCTGAGACTAAAAAGAGACTATGAGACCAAGGCGATGTTTTACAACAACCTTATTGAGAGGAAGTCTTCTTTCTCATTATCCAAAGCGGGTATTGTAAGTGACTACACTATTCTAGAGAACCCAAAAATTGCAAAAAATCATATAAGCCCAAATGATAGCTTTATTCGATTTGTTGGGTTGGCGATTGGTGCTATTCTTTCACTTATTTTGGTGGTCTTTCGATATATAACACACAAAGAAATTATCAATATTGAAGACGTTACTTCCCAAACTGAAACAGCCCTTCTTGGGGTTATACAACGCTATTCAGAGAAACTTCCTATGTCATCAATCGTTGTGACCAATCGTCCTAAAAGTGGTATTTCTGAATCGTTTAGGGGCGTTCGAAGCAATCTAGAGTTTTTAGCAGCGGAGAAGAATTTTCGTTCTATTGCAGTTACTTCAACGATTCCTGGAGAAGGAAAAACATTTGTAGCTATCAATCTTGCTGCCATTATTGCCATGCAGGGCAAGCGTGTGCTATTAGTGGATGTAGATTTAAGGAAGCCCCGTGTACACAAGATCTTTAACCTTCCTAACTCAGCTGGAATGAGCACTCTCCTTAATAAGCGCTCAATAAAAGAGGATGTTACTTTCTCTACGTCAGAGGAAAACCTCTGGGCAATTCCCGCAGGACCTATTCCGCCCAACCCCTCTGAGCTTATTGGTGGAGATTCCTTTGTCAACTTTATTGAAGAAATAAAAACTTCATTTGATGTTCTCGTTTTCGACACCCCTCCTATTGGGTTGGTCACAGACTCCATACCTGTAATAAGCAAGGTAAATAATCCTATCTATGTGATGAGGGCAGATTATTCTCACAGATCATTCGTAGGACACATTGAGTCTACTAAAGAAAACCTTCAGATTCCTAATCTATCCATCATAGTGAATGACTATGGACGGGGCGTTTCTGGATCTTATTACAACTATGGATACGGGTACGGATATGGATATGGATATGGATATGGGTATGGGTATGGGTATGGGTATTACTCCGATCCCGACGAAACCAGGGAAAACGAGCGCACCGGTTTCTTTTCGCGGTTTCGAAAAAACTCTTAAATCTCTTTAGTTTCAAGGTTATGCAGCAACAAATATATTGGGTCCTTTTGTTTGTAGCTATCTTTCTTTTTGGTTCTGCCACTCATGGACTATTTCTCAGGTTTAGTCGGGGGCTTGGTGTGAGACAACCCGCTGCCCTTGGACAAGAACGATGGAGCGCAAACGTTAAACCTTCTGTTGGCGGACTAACCTTCTTTATTTGCTTTAGCATATCAATCAGCCTTTTACCAATAGATGGTCTCAATGTCTTAAGTGAGCTAAAGCGGACTTCTTTCACCGCAGCTTGTTGTCTTGGTTTCTTACTTGGCTTAGCAGACGACACCTATGATACTGTACCTATTTTTAAGTTCATCGGTCAGGTGTTGTGTGGGCTAATCTTGTGCTTAGGGGGTATTGTCATTGAGTTCAGTAGTATTGAGATTATAGATTATTCCCTGACCACATTTTGGGTAATTGCCATTATGAACTCCATTAACATGTTGGATAACATGGATGCAATAACCACCTCTGTTTCAATTGCTGTTTTAATCGTTGCTATTATAATGGCTTTTCTCATTGTTTCGCCTAGCCTTTGGGTTTATCCTTGTATAATTGGGGTGTTGGCTAGCCTCATCGCCTTTTTACCGTTTAATTGGAATCCTGCCAAGATATACATGGGGGATACAGGGTCCCAGTTCCTTGGTGTGTTTTTAGCCGGTTTGGGGGTTGAATTATTTTGGAACCACAGGGTCAATTATGGAGGAATTTTTCAAGTACAGCAATTCATGATTCCCGTGCTTGTATTTGCGGTTCCCATAATGGATACGATTACTGTTTTTTTACGTCGCTTACTTCTAAAAACATCTCCATTTGTTGGGGGTAGAGATCATTTGGCTCACCATTTAGTGTATTGCGGTTTTTCTGAGCAGCGAGTTGCTGTTGTTTTGTTTTTGCTATCCATTGTGTTTGGCATTCTTTCCCTCAGTTTTTTCTTTGAGCAATACCCATTTAACTTATCCCTTTTGGGTTGGTCATTTGTTTTGCTTAATGTTTTTCTTATTGTTTTTTTCGTTTTACAAATACTGTATAATCGGGGAGCCGAGAAAAAGAGCGAGAGCTAAACCCATTGATTAATCCGCGTTGATTTGTTTAAGTTTCTAATCATTTTTTGTTGTACTGGCCTGGGGGGCGTTTTGCGCTACCTGCTTTCCTTTGCTCCCTACTTAAAGTCTACAGACGGTGGTGTTCTTGTATCCAATATCATCGCATGTGCAATAATGGGTTGCCTATTAGCTATTCCTATAAACAACCCTATGGTTAAAGTGGGTGTCATTAGCCTTTGTGGTGGTCTTTCAACCTTTAGTGGATATATAGCTTTTTCTTATTTATCCAGCCCTAGTCCTAGCAATTCTGTACTCTACCATGTAATGAGTATTGGATTGGGCTTACTTTTTTTTATCGGTAGCTACTACAGCTGTAAATCGCTTTTCGCTTAGACTAATTTGTATATTTGTTTACCTGCCCGGGTGCTGAAACTGGTAGACAGGCATGGTTGAGGGCCATGTGTTCTTATGAACGTGCGGGTTCGAGTCCCGCCCCGGGCACACTCTTTTCCTCGGTTGATTATTGACTATATTCAACCGTCTCCTTAGACAAGTGGTTAACTTCTAACAGAGTTCTATTTAACAGCCACCGAGTGTGCTTGGACGATTTTAAGTTGTCATGAAAAACAAGAACACATCGATTGCTACGCAACGAGGATTGTATTCTCTTCCATAAAGCATACTGGGTTTTGTAATGATTAAAGTCGTAAGTCATAAGTGTCCACATCTTTATACTCAGTCTGCCATAACAATACAACATTTGTGTGAGAGTCAAAAAGCCATATGGAGGACGGTAGTATTTTTCAATGTCAGGAAACCTTTCCTCTACCCGTTCAATGTTTTCGCGCTGTTTCCTCGGGCTTGTTTTCCAATTATTAATGTGTTTATATCCATGGTTGGCAAGTTGAAAATCATGTAACGTCTTAGATTGGCTGGGCCACTTTTCCATGTTTTCTCCAAGTACAAAAAATGTCGCTTGAGCATTGTGGGCCTTTAAAATGCCTGCTAGCGTCTCTGTGTATTGTTCACTTGGACCATCGTCAATGGTTATATGGACCTGTTTTTTCTTTTCAAACATAGGATTACGAATATAATTTAAGCTGCAATCTTGCTCGATTGGCTATGGAATATGCATCTTTGATTAATGGCAATTAGAACTCGATTCGCTCCAAGCCCTACTGGCCCCTTGCATATTGGTGGTCTGCGTACGGCATTATTCTGTTTCTTACATGCAAAAAATAACCGCGGAGATTTTATTCTTCGTATTGAGGATACCGATCAAAAACGTTTCGTGCCCGGTGCTGAAGAATACATTTTAGAAAGCTTATCCTGGTGTGGTATCACACCTGATGAGGGTCCTTCATTTGGCGGGGACTTTGGGCCCTATAGACAAAGTGAGCGAAACGATTTATATAAGCCATTTGTCGAGCAACTTCTTAAGGATGGACATGCCTATTATGCCTTTGATTCTAGTGAAGAACTAACTACCTGGAGGGACTCCATGCAAAAACAAGGAAATGCTTCTCCAAAATATAATGCAAGTACTAGAGCATACTTAAAAAACAGCTTGAGTCTCTCTGCTCAGGAGGTTGAAGAGCGTATGCAGCGAGAGGAGGATTATGTTGTTCGGTTTAAGACGCCGGTTGCTGGAGAGGTTCGGTTTTATGATGAGATAAGGGGGTGGATTGTTTTTCAATGTCACGAACTTGATGATAAAGTGTTAATGAAGAGCGATGGCCTTCCGACCTATCACTTGGCCAACGTTGTGGATGACCATCTTATGGAAATTACCCATGTTATACGAGGTGAAGAATGGCTACCATCCACTCCCCTTCATGTTCAGTTATATGGTGCATTCGGTTGGACAATGCCAAAGTTTGCTCACCTTCCACTTATATTAAAACCCGATGGAAAAGGTAAACTCAGCAAGCGAGATGGTGACCGGCTAGGCTTTCCTGTTTTTCCTATTAATTGGTACAATCCAGAGGATTCAAAGAAATTGATTGCAGGAGGGTATAAGGAAAGAGGATTTGAAGCACCAGCTATTCTAAACTTTTTAGCCTTGCTTGGTTGGAACCCAGGGAACAATCAAGAATTCTTTTCTCTTGAAGATCTTATCGAGAACTTTTCGTTAGAGCGAGTCAATAAGTCTGGTGCCAAATTTGATTATCAAAAAGCATGTTGGTTTAATAGCGAATACCTTAAAAATTTCACGAGCCAAGAGAAACAGAGTGCCATTCTTGAAATCTTTCCAAATGCAAAAGATCGTAATGAAAACGATTTGGAATTAGCATTTAACCTAGCTTCTGAACGAGTACAATTCAGGCATGAAATAAAGGATACGGTAGCCTACTTGTTTGAGAAACCTATAGTTCTAGTAGGTAAAGGTGTGAATAAAGCATGGAGGACAGAAAAAGTAGCACACCTAGAGGATTGTATGCAAAGAATTCAGGATGCTGATACTGACTTTAGTGCAGCTGCCTTAGAAACCATCATTAAACAATACATCGAGGAAAAATCTATATCCTTTGGACAAATTCTTCCCCCTTTAAGGTTAAGCCTAACAGGAAGATTGAAAGGCCCTTCTATTTTTGATATTATGCGCTTTCTTGGTTTATCAGAATGCTTAGAGCGTGTTGATTTTGCTAAGAAAAACTATAACAGCGAGGCAACAGAATGATGAGGGTCGGTCTATTTTTTGGAAGTTTTAATCCCATTCACATAGGACATCTCATTATTGCTAATGAGGCACTCCACACTAAGCTTATTGATCAAGTTTGGCTTTGCCCTACACCCCAAAATCCTCAGAAAAAAAAACATTCCTTGCTCGATTATCAAAAACGGCTTGACCTCTGTCATCTAGCACTCGACAATAAAACATCATCGATCGTTATCAATGACTTTGAGCGGTTTTTAGAAAGACCAAGTTATACCGCTAACTCTATGCGATACCTCCTTAAAAAGTTTACTACATATTCCTTTAGTATAATTGTGGGCGAGGATAATTATAAAACCCTACATAAATGGCATGATGCTACCTGGTTAATGGAAAAATTTCCATTTTTAATCTATAGTAGGATTCCCCTAGAAAGTGAAAATACAGTGACTGAACAAAAAGTATTCTATACACACCACCAGTTTTTCGGATGTGAATTGCTTGATATATCATCTAGCTCCATTCGTCGACGTATCCAGAAAGGAAAAAGTATTGAATACCTTACACCACCTGCTGTTGTAAAAGAAATTAAGCTATATAAACTTTATCAAAACAATGATTAACTCAACCAATCTTATTGTCAATAAAGATGGATCTATATTTCATCTAGGCGTTAAACCAGAAGAGCTAGCATCGAACGTTATCCTAGTTGGTGATCCTGGTAGAGTAGAGCTTATAGCATCCTTCTTTGAACTGATAGAGTGTAAGAGACAAAACAGAGAGTTTGTCATGGCTACAGGTTTATACAAGGGCAGTAGAATTTCTGTTATGGCCACGGGTATAGGAACTGACAATATTGATATTGTATTAAATGAGATAGATGCTTTAGTTAATGTAGACTTTGATGCCAGAATAGTTAAACCTAACCTAACTAAACTCAATTTACTTCGATTAGGGACCTGCGGTAGTTTTCAAAAGCATGTAAAACCCGGTGATTTAGTTATATCTAAAAAAGCTTACGGTCAGGATAGTTTGATGCTTTATTATCAGGATTTCTTATCCAAATTCATCAAATACAATAAGGAATTACAAGCAGTACAACAATATTTCTCTGATCATCATTTAGGTCCAGTTCAGTATATAGCGGAATCCAATGATGATCTATTAAACCAGTTTAAATCTCTAGGACACTGTGGAATTACACTAACTGCATCCGGATTTTATGGTCCGCAAGGAAGAGAAATTAGAACAAATCATCTTGCTGGGTGGACTAGTAACGCTATCAAAAATTATAAGGATTTTCAAGGCGATAAATTATGTAATCTTGAGATGGAATGCAGCGCCCTTTATGGTTTAGGGAGATTACTTGGCCATAGATGTTTAACCATTTGCCTTGCTATCGCACAACGCTCCACTAAAGAAGTCCTTGTAGATTATAAGGCAAGAATGAAAGAAATCATACCGCAAGTACTAGATAATCTAATTGAGTGTAGTTAATATTTCATTCCACAACGTGTCGTAATGATTTCGTTGTTCCTGCATATAGCGCAAACCTTCAGTATCACCTGTTCCGTGATCATTCTGTATAAAGTGAAGAATAACCTCTTCATGTGCAGCCAACCAATCGCTGTGAGAGGTATGTATTGATTGAAGAATTGAAGTTATACTTGAGTGGTGTATACTTTGGTTACTATACCTATCTACTGTCTTATAAAATGCTTCTATCCAAAGTAAGTATTGACTACTCTGCATCCCAGATATTCCCGTTAATGATGGACGAAAGCTTAGAAAATCTTCTTTGTCTAAGAATTCAAGAAGTTTTAACGTATTAATATTTAGCTTCCAACAAGCAAGAATGCGGTACAATTGATCTTTTTTGTCCTTTAATGAACTCGTTATAACTTTTGCATCGAATGACTGTAAATCCTCTAAAATTTGAGCAAAATTTATCTCATGGATATGGTGAATGCGTATAAAGAAAGATTCTTCTAAAGCATATTTTGGATCAGCTTGAGGATTATTACAATCCAAAAGTTTTTGCAAGGCTATGTAATCATCGTAAATCATAATGATTAAAATATTTTATTAAAACACTATAGTCATCATTAAGTGTGTTATTATGTGGAATACTCTACCCAATCTTAATAATTCACACATATTAAACACTAAGTTAACTTATGTTGTCTCTAAGAAGTTAACTTATTAAGGCAAAATTGATAATAATCAACACACTGTTAATTCAAGTTCAAGAAGTATTTGTTGAAATACAAATTGTGAAATTAAAGTTTGTTTCATGGGGAAAAGTCAACAATACAGTACTCATTTATTAAGTATTCCAATTTTACAAGCTATATCCACATCAAGCAAGTACTTTTAACGTTGTAATTAACACCATATGTTAATAGCTTAGGATAATGATTAGAGATAAAATCATAGAATCAGGTAAAGTAGGTCTTTATAAACGACTTGAATACCAAATTTCTGTTGCTCTTTGTCTTTGTGCTGCTGTCTGGAGTGTACTTAGTTTTATCCTTATGTTATTCGATAACAGTGGAAATAAAAGCTGGATGGTATGGGTGGTTTTACCTTTCAGTATAGTGACTTTCTTTATTATCCTTTATAGGATATTCTATACATATACGCGAAACGAACATGATATAGTAAGCGGCGTCTTATTGCGATATAATCACCAAGCCGATCAGATAAAGCACAAGCTTAAATATGGATTAGAATTTGAGCAGAGCTATCCAGAAAAAAATGTTCCACCGATCGATGATTTACTTCCAAATTGGAATACGGAGAGAGGACTACAACAGAAGTTTAGAAAACTATTGATATTGTCTGTTTTTACAGCTGTATTACTGATAAGCTTAAGTCCATGGAAAGCAGCATTTTCAACGGCGTTTACATTCAAGGCAGAGGGTATCAACGATAACAATATTACTTGGGTGTCAGATACAACAGCACAAGTAGGCCAACCATACACCTTGCTGGCACTTGTTAAAGATACAGGAGATATATCTGCTAAATTATTTCTTAATAATTTGAAAATCAATTACTTATATAAAAATGACACGCTATTCTATGCTATTGAATCAGTGAATCAAGATCTATATTTTACCTGGCGCGATGGCGATAAAATTCTCTCTTCTTTTAGGGTCGAAGTACTATCTAATTCTGCCAATACATATAAGATTTTATTAACTCCACCAAGTTATATACAACAGGAACAGGTTGATTTTATTAATCCTCGGAAGATTGAAGCAATGGAGGGTAGTCTTATGCGTATTCAAGAATATGTTGATGAGGAAGCTAGCACTCTATACATAAAGGATTCAATTGCACAATTTAACAAGGATATATTGTTAATGAATTCTGCCGAATGCTTTGCTATGGTTAAAGATGATACAGCTTGGTTAATGACTATTGATGTTATAAAAGATAAGCGACCGAGTATTTCAATCGAATGGGATTTTGATACTACAGCAAGAGCCTACACTGCAATAGGAACATTTCAAGATGATTTTGGGGTATCAAATGTTTTTCGAAGGGTGAATTTTATTCGTTCAGGAAAAGTTATAGATAGCAAGCGTTACAATGTTACTCATGATAAGGGATTAGAAGGTGACTTTGCCGATTACTTTAGGCGAAAAGATTTATGGAAGACGGGCATTGATGCCATAGAGGTAAGTTATGGTGTTTGTGATAACAACGAGGTTAAAGGAAGTCAATGCGCCTATTCACGTAAGTTGGTTCTTACTGTACCAAATCAAGATACTTGGGACGATGAAAAGGATCAAGAGGTTCAGAACATGGAGAATACAGCTAATCGCTTAAATATTAGTCAGTCAAATATGAATGAGCGTTTAGAAGATATACGTAATGAAAGAATGACGGAGGCTATTTCTAATGCAAATAACCAGGAGATAATTGATTTGTTGGAAAGTTTAGAAAGCCTAAGTGATCAAAAAGACTTGTTAAGTGAGGAGTTAGAAACTTTTATGTTGATGTCTGAAGAGTTTAATGATGCTATTGACACGAATGTCTTGAATCCACTTATTGAAGAAGATCAAGAAGATAACAGGAGGGAGGAGTTAATGGATAAAATTCGGGAGGCTTTAGAAAAGGGAGATCAAGAAAGTGTTGACGATGCTCTAGAGGAGTTGAGTGAGATGGAAAGCAAAAAAGAAATGTCTTTAGAGATGTTGGAGCGAATGCTGTCTCAGCTCATGAAGGAAAACGCGTTAAAGGATGCCATAGAAGCACTTGATAAATTAAGTAAGGAGGAAGACACATTGGACCTAGACGAGGAAGACGCATTATCAAAACAAGAGGAAATCAATGAAAAATTTGATGATATAAAGAAAGACATACAAGAAGGAAAAGAATTGTTAGGCGAAGAATCAGAAGAGATTGATCAGTTGTCAGAAGAAATTGATAATGCCCTTCAAAACCTTTCAAACGAAATGCAACAAGGTGCCCCAAGTGAATCCAGTAAGTCAAGTACCGCTCAAAAAATGAAAGAGCTTAGCTCTATGTTATCTATGGCTATGAAATCTGCTAAGCAAAAACAGTTAGAAATGGATTTGGCCACACTTCAGCAGCTTTTAGAGAATTTAGTGGATTTATCACTTATTGAAGAGGATTTGTTTCTTTCTATTACGTCTTCTAATGTTGGAGTATATACCAAAGAGCGTAAGGTGAGGAATCAGGCTCTATGGAACAAAAACTTTGATGCTGTAAAGGACACACTTTTGGCACTTGCCTCTCGAAGCCCGACAGCGCAAAAGCCAATAATAGACGGAATACTTCGTATTGAAAAACGTCAAGGGCTATTGGATAAAAGCTTTGAGCGGGGAAGTCAGGCAAATTGGGCAACGCAAGCACAAGGGGTAATGATGGAAGTCAACGAAATAGCATTGCTTCTGGACGAGGCACTACAGAATATCCAAATGAACTTATCTGGCCAAATGCAAGGCAGTCAAATGTGTGAGAACCCTGGAGGAAGCGGACAGGGACAAAGCGGTAAGCCTTCAAAAGAAGGAGGTCTTCAGGATATTATGTCAAATCAAGCCGCCATGGGACAACAGGGTGAAAAAGAAGGAGAAGGGGGCGAGGGGCAACAGGGTAATTCTGGAGAAGGGGGTGGTGACGAAGCTGACAAAGGCTTGGCAGCGCTAATCCAAGAACAAGCAAAAATTAGAAATGCTCTAGAGAGTTGGCTCAAAGCAAGTAATCTTGAAAGGGAGGGCCGTGGACTTCTCGATCAAATGAAACGGCAAGAGCAAATGTTATCAGAAGGCACAGCTACAGGCTCACAAGAGTATAGTGAAGGCTTACAAAACATAGACCTCCAGTTGTTAAAATTAGAGCAAGCGGCAAATAAACAAGGCGAAAAGGAAAGCCGTAAATCGTTCTCGCCCGTTGTTGAAGAAGTCGTTATTATACCCGAGGAGGTGCAGCAAAAAATTAGTCAAATCCTACAACGTCGAAAAAGACCTCAAATGGAAAACCCTGGCTTAATAGCATTCTATGATAAACTATGGAGATCATTTACACAATAAATGAGATTATTATATACTATCTTTGATTTATGCAGCAATTGATTGTTTCTTCTAAACACGAAAGCCTCAAAGAAATTGAGCATTTCCTAGAACAAGTTGTTGTGGAGCACAATGTGGCAGACGAGGTTTTTGGAAACATGCTGATTGGTGTGACGGAAGCAGTTAATAATGCTATTATTCATGGCAACAAGGAGGATGACACTAAAAAAGTAGTCCTAGAGTTCGAGCGCGAGGAGAGCCCAGACAAGTTGGTTTTTCATATACATGACGAGGGAAATGGTTTTGATTATAATGGCTTGCCTGACCCCACCCATCCTGACAATTTAATGGTTGTGGGTGGACGCGGAGTGTTTTTAATTAAACAATTAGCGGATTGGGTAGTCTTCAGTAATGACGGTGCAACCATAGAACTTCAATTTAGACTATAACGTTGCGGTATGTTTGTGCGTGTATTACGCGACGGCAATTCAGAGTTCTCGATAACAGCTCGAGAGATAAAAGAGGCCCTGGCTGTCTTTTGCCAAGATTACGATTTATCTATTCGTGGAATTGATATCATCTTCACGGATAGTGTAAGCCAAATAAAGCACAACACCTCCTTGCTCAACCACCATTATGACACAGATGTCATAACCCAAGAAAGGGAAACACCAATGGGAAGGCATTTAGAGTTTTATATTAATGGCACGACGGTTTTCTTGGAAGAGGATGAAGCCCCCAAGTCCTATATACTGCGTATGTTTTTTCACGGCCTATTGCACGTAATGGGCTATACCGATGGGAGTGATTTAGAAAAGAGAACAATGCACCTAGAGGAAAACCGCCTACTTCAATTGTTCCACGTGGAACATAAAGCATAATGAATATGATGGACAAGTATGATGTTATTGTTGTGGGCGGTGGTCATGCGGGGTGCGAGGCCTCAAGGATTTCGGCACAATTGGGTGCTAAAACCCTCCTGATAACCATGAACATGCAAGCCATTGGTCAAATGTCCTGTAACCCTGCAATGGGTGGTGTTGCTAAGGGTCAAATTGTTCGAGAAATAGATGCATTAGGGGGTTTTTCTGGGAAAGTTGCTGACCGCTCTATGCTTCATTTCCGAATGCTGAATCGATCAAAAGGGCCCGCCATGCATAGCCCAAGAACACAAAACGACCGACACCTCTTTGCAAGAATTTGGAGGACAGAGTTAGAAAACACCAATAATCTTAACTTTTGGCAAGATGAGGTGGTTGGCTTGCAAAAAGAAAGAGACAAGGTTACAGGGGTGGTGTGTAGGTCCGGCCTGTATATTTCTGCAGAAAAAATTATTATTACTGGCGGAACCTTCCTAGGTGGAGTTATTCATATAGGGGAAGATCAAAGAAAATCTGGCCGAGCAGGAGAATCGGCCTCGATAGGCTTAAGCGGGCAATTGCGTGATTGGGGGTTTGCTACGGGAAGAATGAAAACAGGCACGCCACCAAGAATAGATGGAAGAACCGTGGATTATTCTTCCATGGAAATACAACCAAGCGAAGAACCCGCAGAGGTTTTTTCTTATGGAGCAAGCGAATTGTTTCAAGAAAGAAGGCATTGTTATATAACGTATACCAACCCTAAAACGCACGATATTTTGCGAAGGGATTTTAGTAAGTCGCCGATGTTTTCTGGCAGAATTGGAGGTAGGGGGCCGCGGTACTGCCCATCCATAGAGGACAAAATCGATCGCTTTAGCGAAAGAGACCGTCACCAAATATTTGTTGAGCCAGAAGGTATCGACACAGTGGAGACCTATTTGAATGGTTTTTCAACGTCGCTCCCATTTTCCACCCAGATAGAAGCCCTGAACACGATACCAGGCCTAGAAAAGGCAAAAATGTTTCGACCGGGCTATGCTATTGAGTATGATTATTTTCCGCCGAATCAGATAAAACAGACGCTAGAAACAAGAGAAATAAGAGGACTCTACTTCGCGGGCCAAATCAACGGAACAACGGGTTATGAGGAGGCAGCATGCCAGGGTCTTATGGCTGGCATCAATGCGGCGCTGAGTGTGCTTGGGCAATCTCCCTTAATCCTTGAACGGTCAGAAGCATATATTGGGGTCCTTATTAATGACCTTGTGTTTAAAGGCACCAACGAGCCCTACAGAATGTTTACGTCACGTGCGGAATTTAGGCTTTCTTTACGCCAGGACAATGCTGATATGCGGCTTATGCCTTTAGCAAAGAAGCATAACCTTCTCGGTAAGGCAGAGGCTGAGCTATACATGAAAAAGACACACTTTATAAAAGAATACAATCATTGTATTCATAAAACGTCCATACGGCCAGAAAGCATAAACCCCTTGCTTCTAGAACGAGGGCAAGACCCAATACGGCAAAGCGTAAAACTGGAAAAGATCTTGGCAAGGCCAGGCATAGACACATATGACCTAACAGAGTGCAGCAATGAATTGTTATCACTAGTTGAAGGAAAGCGACCACATTTTGTTCAGACGGCGGAAATCGAACATAAATATTCGGGATACATAGCAAGAGAGGCGGACAGTGTAAAACGATTACAAAGCCTGGCAAAGGTTAAAATAAAGCCCACGGTTAATTTTGATGACATGTCCTCTCTTTCTAAAGAGGCAAGGGAAAAGCTCAAGCAATTTAAGCCATCAACACTTGGAGAAGCTCAACAAATTAGCGGTGTTTCGGCAAGTGATATTACAGCACTATCAATTTATCTATCCTAGGGCTATGTCTTTTCAAGGGATGAGATTTTTTACGGCTGCTTGTTTTCTACTCATGTTGTCCCGGTGTGCCAACCCCTTTGCTCCCACGGGGGGGGCCAGGGACACCTCACCGCCCGTCGCTCTTGTTTCCCCCAAGGATACCATTGTGAACTATGCAGGAGAGAAGTTAATATGGGCCTTCGACGAATACATTCAGCCAATACAAAAGCAAAACATACATATTCTTCCAGACGCCCCTATCTCTATTGATCAGCGTGGACGATCTGTTGTTTTTTCCATAGACGAGGCCACAAGAGGAGTAGCGTATAACTTACTTATAAAAGATGCCATAAAAGACTATAATGAGGGCAACACATTTCCTCCCCAGTCTTTGTGGATTACAACACATGATGTTCTTCCTGGGCATTCGATGTTGTATTCTGCTATAATGCTGCCGCCAAGCCGGGACCTAACGACTTTTTCTGCATCGATTCAAAGCGATAACCCAGTCTTAACATATCCACTGCGCGAAAATGATAGACTTAAGGGTCGTTTAGATCATTTACAGAATTCCTGGGATTACGCCTACTCATGGTATTGGGACATAAACTCAAACGGAACGGCCGACTCTTTTGAGCGTCACAATCAGTTTTCCCTTTCTTTTGACGGAAGCAACGAAGCAATCATTCATTCACCCCCTAGACAATCCGTAACAACTGACAGTCTTGATATTTATTTTTTTAGGATTTACCCTAAACCCAATCTGCACACTTGGGATTCTATTGCTAGGGCAAATGACTTTACCTTTTCAACCTACAACTGGGGTGGCGACACGGTATATGCCAGCAAAAAGGACTTAGAAAGTGGTTTGAATGTTCAAAGCAGCCAGCGATTGGTTTTGGGATCTTTGACAGGGACACACAGTTCCGACACGGTACAGGCATTAATTATTGTCTCTGACACAGCTCGGGACACAACTC
>DLYY01000011.1:41385-94203 GCA_003447535.1 Bacteroidota bacterium
CTCGGGACACAACTCAAAACATTAAGGATACTCCTTATTTACTTTCTATACCCTCTAAGGGGTTAGACTCGTTATTTCATTACCAAGCATCGTCCAGTGAACATAGGGGACTATATTTTGTAACATTTTCCCTACCAAGTGATACCATAACTATACCAGACAATCTAAATATTGAAGTATTTACTGATGATGGGGGGCTCTTGTTGAGTGATGTTTACAGAGAAGGGACTATATACTCGTTTTTCGGGAAACCGAGCTATGCTATATTTACTTCAGGTGATGAAGACAACTTGGTTTTGTATTATGTTGATAGAATAGCTGCACAGCTAGACTTTTTGGTCACGGAAATTCTATTAAGCACGGAAACGATAAACTTTATAAATGATTGAAAGTCAAGGCCTTATAAAAAGATATGGTCGTCGTATTGTTGTCGACAAGGTCGGTTTTTCTGTGAACCAAGGTGAGGTTGTAGGCCTTTTGGGCCCCAATGGTGCGGGCAAGACAACGACCTTTAATATGATTGTTGGGTTGGTAAAACCCGATCAGGGATTAGTAGGGCTTAACAAGATAGATATTACCACAAAGCCCATGTACAAAAGGGCTAGAATGGGTATTACCTACTTGCCACAGGAGGCTTCAGTGTATAGGCACCTTTCGGTGGAAGACAACTTAATGGCTGTTATTGAGTTTCATGTTAAATCAAAGAAGGCGCGTAGGGAAAAGTGTGAAGAATTGATTAGTGAATTTGACTTAGGCAATGTGCGCAAGACAAAAGGAGGTCTGCTTTCCGGAGGGGAGAGGCGCAGGACTGAGATAGCCCGGGCACTGGCAAGTGGGCCATCTTATGTTTTGCTTGATGAGCCTTTTGCGGGAATTGATCCCATTGCCGTCGAAGCGATTCAGAGAATTGTGGTCAAACTTAAGTCTTTAGGTCTAGGCGTGCTCATTACGGATCACAATGTTCAGGAAACACTGAATATTGTCGATAGGGCGTACTTAATGCATGAGGGAAAGGTCTTTGCCGAAGGCAATCCACAACAATTAGCCGAAAACCCCTTGGCGAAAAAAATCTATCTAGGAGATCGCTTTAAGCTTCGCAACAGCTGACTTACAATTTCCGCGCCATAGAATAATCGGCAAGAAGAATAAGGCTGTTTACCGCATCACTTGGTTCGAGAAAATGTAAGGAATCCTTTGCTTTTTGTGCATAAAGCAACATCTCTTGGTTGCTTGCTTCAATAGCTCCAGATTTCTTTACGTATTCAATGGTTTTTTTTCGGGCCACGCCCTTTGTTCTACTTAGACGTGCCTGTTTTTCAAGCCAACGGCGGTCATGGGGGTTGGCTAACTCATGGGCCAATATAAGAGGAAGGGTTTTCTTTCCTTCTCTAAGATCATTGCCACGTGGCTTTCCAACCTCGGCCTCTCCAAAATCAAAAAGATCATCCTTTATCTGAAAGGCCATTCCGAGATTAAGCCCATATTGATAAAGAGCCTGTCGAACGCTCTCCTGGTCTTTATGCTCCCCACTATGGGCACCAATGGCACAAGCTGCGGCTAGAAGTGCTGCGGTTTTCTTCTCAATTACCTTAAAGTAAACCTCTTTGTTGTAACGCTCTACACGAGACCGTTCGAGTTGTATTAGTTCGCCTTTACTCATTTCTTCCACCGCGAGTGACAACTCCTTTAGCATGGAATATGCTTCGTGGTCTACGGCTAGTTTTAATCCTGCCCCAAGGAGATAATCACCAACTAATATGGAAACCTTGCTCTTCCAAAGTGCTGGCACAGAAAACATATGTCTTCTATGTTCTGCATGGTCAACAACATCGTCGTGGATAAGGGTGGCGGAGTGAAGAATCTCTACAAGCGCTGCTCCGATGTGGGCTTTCTCAGAAACCACACCATGGGCGGCTTGAGCGCTGAGCAACACAAAAATTGGGCGCAGCTGCTTTCCTTTATTCTTGATCATGTATCGTAACACTCTATTAAGCAAGGGGGCGTCACTTGATATAATAGATTCAAAAACAACTTGGAATTTTTCCAGGTCTGCTTCTATTGGGCGTTTGATGTCGAGGATGGTATGGTTTTTCAAAACACCGTTTATGTTAAAATTTAAAACAATGCCACATAAATGAAACTTTTACAAGCATTGTATAGTATACAAAAGTACAATGTGTAGACTTTTAAAACGTGTACAAAATGATAATCTCAACAAAACGTTGGGCCTACTTTATTAGTGGGGCCCTTTTAATAATGACCTCCTTTACCCTTCAGGCACAGCATGAGGTTGGTGTAAAGCTTCATACTCTAAACTTTATGGGCGACTTTGGTGGCGGTGGCGGCATGGGAACGGTTTTCCTTAAGGATGTAAATGTTCAAGCGACCACTATGGGCTTTTCCTTTGAACATAAGCGTCACTTTACTAAGGTTTTATCGTGGAAAAGCAGTATAGGAGCCTTTTCAATTCATAGTAATGATCAGTATACCCGCAACCCATTTCGCAGAGAAAGGGATCTAAGCATGAAGGGGTCTCTTATGGAACTTACCACAGGATTAGAGGTGGATATCTTTCCAATGTCTTATTGTGTAAAACGATCATCGGTGACCCCATATTTTGGAATAAGTGTAGGCGCGGCAGTGTCAAACATTGATATTCTTCAGAATATGTATAACGCAGAAAAATTGGAGTTAGAGCAAGAATACCTCACCGAAAGAACGCGGCAAGTCGCTCCTGTTTTCCCAATCTATCTAGGGATAAAAGCAAAGGTTGGCCCAAACTGGGTATTTTCCTCTGAGCTCAATTATAGACAGACTATTGGTGACAACTTAGATGGCTATGTGCGGCAGCAAGACGATACGTATTTTTCGGCATCAGTAGGTGTTGCCTACAATATATGCGGCCCTTCGCTTAGCCCTATTCGCTGTCCTCGATTTTAAGTATTGTGGGAATGTTGTTGTTTTGAATCCATGCGGATAGATCCTGGGTTTCAAGTATCGGAACCCCTAGATTGCGGGCCTTGTCGGCCTTGGTCCCCGCCTTGTCGCCGACAAAAACAACACTAGTGTTTTTGCTAACACTACCGCTAACCACACCGCCGTGCATTTCAACGAACTCTTTGATTTCGTTACGTGATGCGAAATCGAAACTTCCTGTAATAACTACACGTTTGGATGCCAGTAGCTCAGAAGATACAATCTCTGGGTTGCTTGCATCGCCATGGTCAAAGCAGGCACTAAGCTCTTTTAATTCTTGACAAGAATTTGAGTCATTAGAAAAATCTACAATTGATTGGCTAACCTTTTCTCCGACATCGTGGATTTCAACCAGTTGGTCAAGCGTAAGTAGGGAGACTTCCTCAAGAGTACGAAGCTTTAAATGTTTGATGATGGCCTTGGCTGTTTGAGGCCCCACAAGGGGAATTCCAAGTGAAACAATCTGCCGCCAAAGACTTTGTTTACGGCTCGATTCAATAGAAGCAATTAACTTGTCGATTGATTTAGGGCCAAGCCCCTCTAAGGAGACTAATCCCTCTCGGCGTTCGTACAAGGAAAAGACGTCTACCCGGGAAGTAACAAAACCCTTTTCATAGAAAAGCTTCATGATTTCCCGGCCAAACCCATCAATATCAAGTGCGGTCTTTGAAACGAAGTATTGAAGTTGCTCTAACTTTTTTGCTTGACAATGTGCATTCGGGCACAACCAGGCAGCGGAGTCTTCTTCGCGAACAATAGGGCTATAGCAAGCTGGGCACTCCTTGGGAAATTCGACCCGCCTTCCTCGGCGTTTGCTGGTCGACCACGAATCTTTAATGTAGGGGATAACATCACCGGCCCTCACCACGAGCAAGGTATCCCCTATGTGAAGGTTTAATCGGTCGATAAAATCTTGATTGTGAAGCGAAATGTTGCGCACAATAACTCCGTGTAGCGGCGCGGGCTGAATTTTCGCTACAGGAGTAAGCACTCCTGTTCTACCCACCTGAAAGTCCACTGCCTCTAGAACGCTTTCAACAGAGGCAGCAGTAAATTTAAATGCCGTCGCCCATTTTGGATGATGGCCTGTAGACCCTATATGGGAATGCAGACTAGTATTATTTACCTTAATAACCAGTCCATCAATTCCAATAGGAAACGCTTCTCTTTTGTTTTTCCAATAGTCAACGACTTCTTGCAACGACTCCACGGTGTTGCTGAGCTTTATATAAGTATGTGTGGTGGGTAGTCCAATTGAATAGAGAAGTTCCATTTGTTTATTGTGGTCCTTATCTAATTTTTTTGCAGGATCTTGATTATCACAGTGAACACACTGAAAGAAAACGACTTCGAGGGGTCGCGACCGAACGGTTTGTGCGTCTTTTAATCGAAGGGAACCCGATGCGGTATTTCTACTATTTTGAAATGCATCCAATCCCTCTTCTAATCGTGATTTATTGAGTTGATCAAATGCAGCCTTACGAATATATATTTCACCCCTAAACTCGGCACGTGAGATACCAAAACGGCTTAGTGGAAGACTCAAGGGTAGATTTCTCAACGTTTTTACATTGTTTGTTACATCTTCTCCCGTTTCACCATTTCCTCTGGTTATAGCTTGCACAAAAACATCATTTTCATAATGCACAGCGATGCTAACCCCATCAAATTTTGGCTCGATGACATAATCGGTCTGTTGGGCACCCATGTCTTCAGTGAAGCGCTTAAGGTCAGAATCGTCAAAGGCATTGGACAAAGAAAGCATTGGGTGGTTGTGCCGAACCTTATGAAACGAGTTAGTTAGGTTTTCGGTAAGCTTTTGGCTCGGTGAGTCAGCGAGTTGTTCATCTCCCAATGGAAGCTTTTCTTCCCACGCTATAAGTTGTTTAAAAAGAGCATCATAAAGCTCGTCGTCAATTACACTTTTGGATTCGATGTAATATGCCCGGTTAAGATTACTAATCAGTTTCTTAAGGTCAAGATAATCTTGGGTGGAAGGATTTACTACAGCTAGAAGGTTGTTCGTTCTTTGAAGCGGACTCATCACGTACTCTTATTTCGCACTCGTTAATAAGGCATTGATTTTCTCGGCTAAATCATAGTCCTTTTCCGTGATTGTATTTCCTTGGTCATGCGTTGTAAGCAGCAAGCAAACCTCATTATAGGTATTTGTAATAGTAGGGTGATGTTCGCTTTTTTCAGCAAGGAGTCCAACGCGCACAATAAATGCTAGCGCCTCGTTAAAGTCTTCGAAGCGTTCTGTACGGACAAGCGTGTTAGCCTCATTTGTCCACCCAAGAACTACGCGGTCCAATCCCATGTGTCAAGTGATTTAAGTGCTTCAACAAGCAGGTCGATACCCCCAAGAATATCATCACTATGGGCCATTTCTATCACTTGATGAATGTGTCTTGTTGGGAAAGATATGGCACCGGCTATTGTTCCGTCTGTCGCCATCCGCTGCATTCCCGCCGTATCTGTACCACCACCTGTAAGGATTTCTAATTGGTAAGTTAGGCCAGCTTTTTCGCAGACACTTTTCATAAAGGCAACCATTCTGCGGTCACTGATGGCAGAAGTATCCATGACTTTTATTGCAACCCCTTTGCCCATGCTAGTTACATACTCATGTGGCAGTGCGCCTGGAAGGTCATAGGCAATGGTAGTATCCAGGCCAAAGCTAAAGCTTGGGTTAATGTGGTGTGAAGCAACAAGTGCCCCACGAAGACCAACCTCTTCTTGTACTGTAAACACACCGTATACGTCGTAAGGAACTGCTTGACCGTTAAGTTTCTCAAGAGTCTCAACCAGAGCAAAAACCGACACGCGATTATCAACGGACTTACAGTTTATACAATCACCCATAGTGATTAAATCACGTTCTCGTGTGATAGCATCGCCCACCGATATCAGCTTGTGTACTGCTTCACCTGGAAGCCCTGTATCAATAAAGAAATCAGAGAGTTTTGGTGCTTTGCCTCGTTCTTCAGGAGACATAACGTGGATGGGCTTAGACCCCATAACCCCAATCACATCTTCTTTTCCATGAATTATAACGCGCTGGGCTGTTAGTGTCTTAGGATCAAACCCACCAAGAGGGTGAAAAAATATGAAGCCCTTATCATCTATGTGCTTAACAATAAACCCTATTTCATCCATGTGTGCCGCAATCATGGCTCTTTTTTCAGATGAATTACCCTTTTTTAGGGCAATGAGATTTCCCATCCCATCTTCATAGAGTTCATCGCAGTAGGGGGCTACCAAACCTTTAACATGATCTCTTATTCTTTTCTCAAATCCAGGAGCTCCTGGGATCTTACAAATTTTCGCAAGGCGTTTGACATTTAACTTTTTAATACTCATAGGGTAAACTTTTTTGTTTTATTGAACCTTAGTTATCTTAATTGTATTGGTACGACCCTTTATATAAAAAGGCATGCTGGCTAAGTTAACCACGAGGTCGTCGGGGGCAACAAATTCGTGAAGCTTTAAGATATGAATAACGTCTTCAATGGTTTCATCCGTTCCGGCGTTTCCATCGTAATAAAACGCATGGACACCAAATAAAAGATTAAGAGTATTTAGCAGAGGCCTGTTGTCTGTAAAAATGTATACCGGAGCCACAGGCCGGGTGCTAGCAATCATAAATGCCGTATATCCAGACTTGGTCATTCCGATAATCGCTTTTGCTTCTACCTGTTGTGCTAAATGACATGCTGCATTACATAGAGCATCAGACTCGTAACTCTCTGATGTGGCATTAGCTTGCCGCGACTTGTTAAAGATGTGCCCACGCGCTTCAATGCTATCTAAGATGGCGCGCATCGTTTGTACTGTTTTTACAGGGTGTTTTCCGACAGAGGTTTCTCCACTAAGCATAACGGCATCTGCTCCGTCTAAAATGGCATTCGCAACATCGTTGATCTCTGCGCGGGTGGGAACAGGGCTTTCAATCATTGATTCCATCATGTGGGTGGCCACAATAACAGGCTTGGCATGACGAAGACAGGTCTGGATAATGTTTTTTTGAGCCAAGGGAACCTGCTCTTGGGGAATTTCGACCCCCAAGTCTCCTCTAGCAACCATAACCCCATCGCTTGCCTCCACAATTCCTTCTAGGTTTTGTAGAGCCTCTGGCTTTTCCACTTTTGCAATTACCTTTATAAAGGAGTTAAGCTCACCAAGGCGTTTTTTAAGTCCAATCATATCATTGGCATGGCGGACAAAGGAGAGAGCAACCCAATTAACCTCTTGCTCCATAGCAAAGACTAAGTCTACTTTGTCTTTCTCTGTTAATGTGGGCACCGAAAGGTTTGAGTCAGGGAAGTTTACCCCTTTTCGGGAGGTTAAAACGCCACCCTCAATGATGTCACAAAGCATACCACCCTCCTTAGTTTCAGCAGCTCGTATTTCTACACGGCCATCGTTGATTAAGATGCGTTCACCAGGGAGAATATCCTTCAAAAGTGTTGGATACCTTACCGTTAAGTGTTGAATAGTGCAGGGTGCTTCGTTGGGGCTTATGATTATCTGCTCTCCCGTGACCAATTCTATGGAACCATCGACCTCACCGATTCTAATTTTTGGTCCTTGAAGGTCACCCAAAATAGCAACATGGCTCCCGAGTTTTTGATTAAGCTTTCTGACCATTGCCATTCCTTCTTTATGGAAGCTATAGTCCCCATGGCTAAAATTAAAGCGCACAACGCTTAAGCCGGATAATATTAACTCTTCAAGAATGGCCTCGTCAGCAATAGAGGGGCCGTATGTAGCTACAATTTTAGCTTTTGTTATAGGGGTTGTTTTCATGGTTGTTTTCTGCAATTATATTTTGTAAAAGAGGATATTGACCAATCTCTCCAAGCCCCTTAATCATTGCGATATTATCAATAGTTTTTAATTGATTTATACACGTATTAATCAAAATGGGATCTTGAAATTGAAAATATAAAACAAAATCAAAAGGCTTGGCAAAGCCGAGTAAAAACTGGCGATGTCGCTTATTGGTCAACAAATAGATCCCGCGTTGTACCTGAAAGTCGAATTGTCCAAACACAGTGTAGGGTATGCTGTTCAGCTCTCCTGGCGCTTCATCTTTTAATCTAAGCACCTCGCAATGCCAAGAGCTATTTAGGTGAAAGGCAATTTGGTAGTCTGGTAAAGCAGAGCTTATTCCATAAACGTCATTATCTGTCATATCCCACAAATGTTTTTAGGAATTAATTATGTTTTTCTAAAAACCACGTATTTTTGACCAAAATTTAAAATTATGTCATCAATTAAAGATAGAGTAATTCAAATCATTGTTGAGAAGTTAGGTGTAGATGCTAGCGAAGCTACAGAACAAGCGAGCTTTACCAAGGATTTAAATGCAGACTCTCTGGATACCGTAGAATTAATCATGGAGTTTGAAAAGGAGTTTAACATCTCTATTCCAGATGAGCAGGCAGAGAGTATTGCCACTGTGAATGATGCAATCCAGTATTTGGAAGCAAACGCTAAATGATCCAACATCCAAACTCCACGAGAGTTGTCGTTACGGGAGTGGGCGTAGTCTCACCCATAGGAAACGACTACGATGCATTTGCCGACAACCTTTTATCGGGTACTTCGGGGGCTGCTCCAATATCGCTGTTTGATGCGGAAAAGTTCCCAACACGATTTGCCTGTGAAGTCAAGGATTTTAACCCTACAGATTTTATTGAGCCGAAATTGTCGAAGCGAATGGATCGCTTTACTCATCTTGGTATTGTGGCATCCGATCAAGCAATAGCTGATGCTAACAATCTAGAGGGAGTTGCGAAGGAAAGGACAGCAGTTATATGGTCGTCAGGTATTGGAGGATTGGGTTTTTTTGAACAAGAGATAGGTGCTCACTACTCCGGAGATGGAACTCCACGATTTAACCCTTTTTTCATTCCGAAAATGATTGTTGATATAGCCGCAGGCTATATATCCATGCGGCATGGATTTAGGGGCCCCAACTACGCCCCGGTGGCCGCTTGTGCGTCATCTACTATCGCCATTATTGACGCCTTTCATTTGATAAAACTGGGCAAAGTTGATGCGGTGGTTTGCGGCGGGAGCGACGCTACCATTACACGCGGTGGAATTGGGGGGTTCAGTGCAATGAGGGCGTTGTCGCGAAGAAATGATGACTATAAAACAGCTTCACGCCCCTATGATCAGGACAGAGATGGATTTGTAATGGGAGAAGGGGGTGCCGCATTGATTGTTGAGAGCCTTGAATTGGCGCAACAACGAGGTGCAAATATCTTATGTGAGATTGTTGGAACAGGTATGTCGGCCGACGCCTACCATCTTACGGCTCCACATCCAGATGGCGAAGGAGCTAAAGCGGTAATGAATTTAGCCGTTGAAGAGGCAGGAATAAGCCCGGAGCAAGTGGATTATATTAATGTTCACGGAACATCAACTCCTGTTGGGGATCTCGCTGAGCTGGCTGCCATAAAAGACATATGGTCTGGCCGAGCAGCCAACACACTAATATCATCGACGAAGTCAATGACAGGTCATCTTCTTGGGGCTGCTGGTGCTTTAGAGGCATTAGCTCTATTAGTTTCCATGCAGCAATCTACCGTTCCACCGACTATTAATGTGGTGAACCCTGATCCAAATCTACCAGAAGAACTTAATGTTGTATTTGATAAGGCACGTTCAAAACAGGTAACGTATGCCCTAAGTAACACGTTTGGTTTTGGTGGCCACAATGCTTCGGTGCTCTTAAGAAATTTTGAATAAACGAATACCGTGGTTTTTTTGCGGGATAGTATTAGAAAGCGGTTGTTTGAAAAAAAAAGCTCTTTTGAAAACACCATACTTTCAATTAACGGGTTTGGTGCAAAAGATTCCAACCTCTTTACACTAGCTATTCACCAAACAACAAATGGAAAGGAAAATAACGAACGTTTGGAGTTTTTGGGTGATGCATTACTCGATGCGATAATAGCCGATGTACTGTATAGAAAGTTTTCAGAAAAAGAAGAGGGACTTTTAACTCAAATGAAGTCAGAGCTTGTTAAGGCTTCTTCATTAAACCGACTTGCAAAAAACATTGGAATAACCCCCCTTGTTGTGACAAACTTGAGCCAAGAGGAATTGGAGGAAAGCAAGGTGCCCGGTTCTGCTTTAGAGGCTTGGATTGGTGCAATCTATTTAGACGGTGGTTTTAAAAAAGCAAAACAATTTGTTCAACAGAAGATGTTAACTCCCCATATCGATTGGTCCTTAGTTGAATCGCAAAATACAGACTACAAAAGTCAATTGCTACAACACGCCCAACAGACAGGACAAAAGGTAATCGTTCATTTTGACTCTGCCGAGTATAAAAAAGGCTCCGGCTTTTTAGCAACAATACAATGGGGAGATTGGTCGGAAACCGGCCTTGGGCGGTCTAAGAAAATCGCCGAACAGCGTGCCGCACAAAACCTGCTGAAATTAATTAAGAAATAATGCACTACTCCTCTTGGAAGAGCTCTTCTTCTTTTACTTGAATAACATCAGAATTATTTTCTAATGTATTGGCAATAGCATCATATGGACCGCTTATTACCGAGGACCCCTCCTCAAGGCCAGCAACAATTTCAATGTGTTGTTCATCCTGAATTCCTGTAACAACCTTCTGAATGGTAGCCTTTCCGCTGACATATACAAAGACAACATCCTCGATAACACTCTCGTCATTTGGCCTAACGGTTACACATTGAAGAGGAACACTTAACACGTTCTCTGCCCGATTGGTAAACACCGAGGCGTTGCCTCTCATTCCTGGCCTTAGTGGTATTTCTTGACTTGTTTCCAATTGTGCCAGCCGCTCAGGTAAAACCATGAGGACTACTTCAAATTGATTACTTAGATCAATTCCTTGTTTTGGGGATAAGGGTAGTTGCCAAACCTTGGCAAAAATGGTTTTTCCCGGATAGGCATCTAAGACAATCTTTGCCGAGTCATCGACGTGAATTCTTGGTATATCACTTTCGGATACTTCCGCCCGAAATAACAACGTATCGAAATTGGTGATTGTGAGCAGACTACTACCCTGCATTTGGGCAGTACCGACAATGGTTTCCCCCTCGTGAACGTTAAGTTCGGTAATCACACCACCAGCGGGTGCGTAGATTGAGGTTCGATTCAAGCCATTTTTTGCATCATTAATGCTGTTTTCTGCCGCCCGAACAAGATATCGAGCTTCATCTGAAGCATGTTTACTGGATTCATATTCTCCTTGAATTCTAATGTGGTTTGATTGAAAGGCATCAAACTCGGTTTGTGATATAAGCCCCTTTTCATAGGCGTTTACTTGCATATTAAGTTGTTCTTCAGAAAGTCTCCATGCAGCATTAGCTTGGCTTTGATATGCCTGAGCTCTTGACAGTCCAGCCCTCCGCTGATTTAGATTGGTTTTGGCGAGATCAAGGTTGTTGGTATAAAGCTCTGCATCAATAGAAAGCAACAGGTCTCCGCTATCTACTTGTTCACCAAGAGCCACATGAATTGATGTAATTCTTCCAGAGTTTTCAGCCGATACAACGCGGCTATCAAGTGCTTCGATGGTTCCACTTACGCTAACTTTTTCGGTAATGGATCGGTGGCTAGTTTTTTCAACCAACACCTTGGATCCCTCGTCTCCCTCTCCGCATTGTGTTAAGACAAAACAAAGGCTAAGAACAGCCAGGGGTAATCGTATGGAGGGATTAATTAGAGTATTCATAAAAAACACGAATAAGATGAAGCTTACTTGCCAAATCAAGCCGAGCTTGGTAAAATTGGACACGCGCTAGTTGTTGTCGGTTACGAACAAGAGACAACTCATAAGGACTTATGAGTCCTTCCTCATACCTTGTCTGGGCTACTTGAGAGGCTTTGGCGTTTATATCGTACAGTCGTTTGGTTTGGTGATATGTCTCCAATGCACCACGAGCATCTTGTTTATATGATGCGAGCCGGTTCTCATCCTCTCTCAAGTCGTTGGCACTGGAGAGTGTAAGTTGTTCTTGTGCAAGCTGTTGCTGCTGAATGGCTTGAAAGCGTTGGTATCGTCCCCAAAGAGGAAAGCTAATGGTAAGGTTGGCCGATTGAGAAAAGTTTGTTTTTAGCTGGTTGACAAAGGGTCTAGATGAGTAAATCGGTTGAGTAAACGGAATGGTGGAAACAACAGTCTCACCACTAGCTGTTACACCAATTATGGGAAAGTCGTCCTGTCCGCTAAACCCATCGATTTGTTGGCTAGCGCTAAAGAAGTTTGTATTGATTCTAGCACCAAGGCTGATAGTTGGCCAAAGTAGCCCCTTCACTGACTGATATCGATAGTTTTCGGCGATAAGCCTTAGTTCTCCAAGCAAACGTGTTTTTTCTGCTCCCTGTTGGCTGAGATAAATAGAGGAGTCTCGGATAATTGAAAAAATTCCCAATGTGTCAAGGGTAAAACGTACCTGGTTGTTTTGTTGTAAAAGCTGGGCCAAGCTTAGCTTAGATCGGTTTAATTGGGCATTTGCTCGAGTTTGTTGAAGCTCTTGTTCGGCAAGGTTCACTTCAAATTCTACACGCGATGCCGCAGGCTGGAGTCCTGCCTCAATAAGCAAGTCGTATTGATTAATATCCGCAAGGCTTTGATGTAGGGCAGTATCAACGAGGTTCAAGCTGATTTTACTTGCTAGTACAGCAAAGTATGATTGGGTGGTTACAATGGCAATTTCTCTTTTTAGCAGATCCTCTTCAAGCTCAAAAACCGATCGGTCGGTTAAGAGGCCTTTGTGTGCATTTTGTTTTTGAAAACCGTTAAACACATCCCAGGCAACATCGATAGACCCTAGCGTTGCGTTGGTGTTTTGAGCTATAAAATTGAATGTTAACGGGTCAATTGAGTTGCTGAAATTTAAGTTCTCTGTAATAGAGGCACTTACGTTGGGGGTGTACATTCCAAGGTTGCTACTCTTAATATCTAATGCGTTTAGACTGAATTTAATCTGTTGAAGTTCTAATGAATTATCAATTTCTAGAGAAAAAAGCAGACAATCATCCAGGCTATATTCGACCTGTTCAGTGTTCTGTCCTAAGAGAAAAGAAGCACTTAAACACAGCAAAAATGCTGTAGTGTTCCCCCGCAGCAACATATAATTCCGCAGCATGGTACGAAGAAACAAAGTGCGACACGATAAGCGTAAGAAATAAACCATTAGCAAAACAAATGTAGTTTATATAGGGTATATGTGAAGCAATATTCAGGATATATACTTAATGAAATACATCAATACCGAGCTACTTTTGTTGTAAGTTCAAATAAACCCACTATGTATTCGAATGATATTATGCTTTGGCGCGAAGTGTTAAAAAACGCCTATCGGGCCGCAGAAAGCGGGGAAGTTCCTGTTGGGGCCATCGTTATTGACAATGAAAAAAACAAGATTGTTTCCAAAGGATGGAACCAGGTAAACCTTTTACAAGACCCAACGGCCCATGCAGAAATGCTTGCCATAACAGCCGCCACCAACGCAAATCAAACGCGCCACTTATCATCTTACATGGTAATGGTTTCTCTAGAGCCTTGTATAATGTGTGCAGGAGCAATTCATTGGGCACAAGTAAAGCGGGTACAGTATTTATTGCCAGACGATAAGTTTGGTGCAATAAGTCACCACACTATCAAGCATTCAAAGAAAGACCACTGGGAGTGTATTGTGGAGAGGCCATGGGTTGATCCTGAAATTCAAGCGATTGCTTTGGAATACAAAACTTTTCTTAGAGATTACTTCGCTCAATTGCGCCATGAGGCTTAACTTAGAGAAAAAATAGAAATGGCCTTTACACTACCCCAGTTACCTTATAGCTATGATGCCCTAGAGCCTCACTTCGATGCTCGCACCATGGAAATACACCACAGCAAGCATCACGCTGGTTATACTGCAAAATTTAACGCAGCCCTAGAGTCAGCGTCATTAGATTCTTCTGACCTAACAGGATTAATGACATTGATGGATATGAATAATGCAGCCTTGAGAAACAATGGAGGAGGGTATTATAATCACTGTCTTTTTTGGGAAAACCTATCGCCACAAGCCACAGAGATGAGCGCGGATTTGGCTTCTTGCATTGAGCGTTGTTTTGGAAGCGTAGATAATATGAAAGAGGCATTCAGTAAAGCTGCGGCAACACGTTTTGGTTCGGGTTGGGCGTGGCTGTGTAGAAAAGACGATGGAAGCTTAGAGGTTTGCTCCACAGCAAACCAGGACAACCCACTAATGCCAGGTATCGGCTGCGGTGGCAGGCCGATACTAGCCCTAGACGTGTGGGAACACGCCTATTATTTACATTATCAAAATAGACGCCCTGACTATATCAACGCCTTTTGGAGTATAGTAAATTGGGATGTCGTGTCGAAGCGCTGGGCTGGATAAAACAGGTCTAATCGTAAACAATCAACCCTTAACGTTATACCGCCATTATTTCAGACTCCTTGGTCTGATAAATTCCGTCTATTGTTTTATTGGCGGAATCTATGCTTGATTGAACGGCACCCTCACCATCTTTTACCTCGTCTTCAGAAAGCGCGTCTTCACCCAATGCTTTAATGGCATCCATGGCATCTTTTCTTGCTGATCTGAGATTTACTTTTGCTTGATCGCACATTGCTTTGGCTTGCTTTGAAAGGTCCGTGCGTCGCTCTTCGGTGAGAACAGGTAGGGACAGTCGAACAAATTCCCCATCATTCATTGGGGTTAGGCCAAGATTTGCACCCAGAATCCCGCGCTCAATTTCACCAAGAACACTTTTGTCAAATGGCTGAATCGTGAGCGTTCTCGCATCCGTGGCGTTAACGTTGGCCACCTGATTAAGTGGCATCATGCTACCATAGGCTTCAACCATTACAGAGGACAACATGCTAGGGTTTGCTTTGCCTGCTCTAATCTTGGATAGATTTTGTTTTAGAGAGCTGAAAATTTGTTCTTGATTCTCAGTAAGCATCGAGAGCACTTCTTGTGTTGAGCTATTCATAAAATTTAGTTTTTTCCCCGCTAACCAATGTACCAATTTTTTCTCCTTTTACTGCACGCAAGAGATTACCAATGGTGTTCATATTAAAGACTACAATAGGCATTGCGTTTTCTTGGCAAAGGGTGAACGCCGTCATATCCATGACGCCAAGGTTGTGTTGAATAACATCGTTGAAGGTAACTTCGCTGTAACGCTTGGCGTGCGGGTTTTTCACGGGGTCCTCTTCATAAATTCCGTCTACCTTGGTTCCTTTAAGAACCACATCCGCTCCGATTTCTGAAGCGCGAAGCGCAGCACCTGAGTCGGTGGTAAAATAGGGGTTTCCGGTTCCTGAAGCAAAAATTACAAGGCGGCCCTTTTCAAGGTGCCTTTTAGCACGTTTAGGAATAAAGGGTTCTGCAATCTCTCGCATTTGGATAGCAGAAATCAATCGGGTGTCAACACCAACTTGTTCTGCGGCATTCTGAAGCGCTACCCCATTCATAACAGTAGCCAACATACCCATATAGTCTCCTGAAACCCGGTCAACACCAGTATTGGCAGCCTGGAGACCACGAAAAATATTTCCACCTCCGACAACGACCGCCACCTCAACACCAAGGTCTACAACCTCTTTAAGATCAAGGGCGAATTGCCGTATTGTGTTAGGATCGATTCCAAAGGATTTGTCGCCCATTAGGGCTTCACCACTAAGTTTAAGAAGTATTCGCTTGTATGCCATGTATTGTGAAAATACTTATTCCCCCAATTCGCAGCGTAAAAAAGCAGTAATAGAAAGATCTTTATCTAGGTTTTGCACATATTGCGCCACAGTGAGTGATGGATCTTTAACAAAAATCTGGTGTGCCAAGGTATTTTCTTTGTAGAATTTCTTTAATGAGCCTTCGGCGATTTTTTCAATGATGTGTTCTGGCTTGTTATCCTGGAGTGCTTTGTCTCGTGCAATTTGAAGCTCCCGCTCGCGAACCTCTTCAGGAATATCAGCTTCATCTAACCCAATAGGTCTCATTGCTGCCACTTGCATTCCCACATCACGCCCAATTTCTGTTGCACCCTCGACGTCTTTACTGAGACCAAGAAGGACACCAATTCGATTGCCAGCGTGGATATAGGGAACTACTTTTGATGCTTCTAACACATGAAAGGCTTTGATAGAAATACTCTCTCCAATCATTCCAACACGTTCAGCAACATGGTCTACAACGGATTTGCCATCCAATAGTGAAGCCATTAATGCATCTTGACTGTCAACATTTTCGGCTAAAGCGTGGTCAGCAAGGCGTTTAGCAAAAGCGATGAAGTCATCATTTTTAGCCACAAAATCAGTTTCACTCGCAAGGTATACAATGACACCTCGGGATGCCTTGGTATTTACAGTTGCGATTACCGCCCCCTCTTTGGCATCTCTACCTGCTCGAAGCTCTGCTACTTTCTGACCCTTTTTTCTGAGGTATTCAATGGCGCCATCCATATCTCCTTCGGATGAAGTGAGCGCTTTTTTACAGTCCATGATTCCCGCACCTGTCTTTTTGCGTAACTCATTTACTTCTTTGGCTGAAATTCCCATAGTCTTTATAAATACAATGTTTGCAATAAATTATTCCGCTGTCTTCTTCTCCGAAGTCTTCTCTTCTGAAGACGCTTTTTCTTCAGCTTTTGCGCTCTCTTCTTTCATTTGTGCGCGGTCTTTTGAACCTTCAATCGCAGCATCAGCCAGATAGCGGGTGATGAGATGAATTGAGTTTGCTGCATCATCATTTGAAGGAATCGGAAAGTCGATTGAATTGGGATTTGAATTGGTATCAACCATCCCGAATGTTCGAATTCCTAACTTTTTAGCCTCCTTGATCGCAATATCTTCATAAGTGATATCCACAACATATACTGCGGCAGGAACTCGATTTAGGTTTTCAATACCCCCAAGCACCATGCTGAGTTTCTGCAACTGTCTGCCAAGCAATAACCTCTCTTTTTTTGTGAGCGAAGTAGTGTTCTTGTCATCAAGCAGCTTTCGAATACTTTCCATCTTTTTTACAGAGCGACGAATCGTAGCGAAGTTTGTTAGCATACCCCCTAACCATCGTTCGGTTACGTAGGGCATGTTGGCTCTTTGTGCCTCAGCCTTAACAACCTCTTTGGCTTGTTTTTTTGTGGCAACAAATAAAACTTTTCGACCCGACTTAACAATTTGTCGCACCGCGTGAGCAGCTTCTTCAAGGCTTTCAGAAGTTTTATTTAAATCGATAAGGTGAATACCTTTTCGTTCAGCAAAGATGTAGGGCAACATCTTCGGATTCCATTTACGTTTTAAGTGACCAAAGTGAACTCCAGCCTCTAACATGTCTTTATGTGATACTTTTTCCATCATCTTGTAGAGATTCTATTGGTTTATCGTTTACTGTATTGTTCTTTCTTACGCGCTTTACGAAAGCCAGGCTTTTTGCGCTCGACCACACGGGAGTCCCGTTTTAGTAAACGTTCTGATTTTAATTCTGGACGCGCCTCCTCATCAAAGAGTAGGATGGCCCGAGAAAGACCAAGAGCAATAGCTTCAGCTTGTCCCTTAAAACCACCACCGCAAACATTGACCGTGTAGTCATATGACTTGGCAGTGCCGATCATGTTTACTGGTTTTGCTGCAACTTGCTGCATTACAGGCTGAGGAAAATATTCCTCGAGCTTTTTGCCGTTAATGGTGACTTTCCCTTTTCCAGAGGAAATGTGAACCCGTGCAATAGACGCCTTACGTCGGCCAACGCTTACATTTTTTTCCATGTTATTTCGCTTGGATTGTTAACTCTTTAGGATTTTGCGCACCATGCGGGTGCTCGCCTCCGGCGTATACATATAAGTTGCCAAATAGTGATCGACCAAGTCGGTTTTTTGGTAACATGCCGCGGACAGCTTTTTCTATGATTGATTCGGGCTTTTTTTCAAGCATTTCGTTAGCGTTACGTGCTCTTAGGCCCCCTGGATAACCACTGTAGCGGAGGTATTTTTTTTGAGACCACTTTTTACCCGTAAGAGCCACTTTTTCAGCATTGATAACAATGACGTTATCTCCGTTGTCGAAGTGAGGGCTATAACTAGCTTTGTGCTTTCCACGCAGAACAATAGCGATCTGTGTCGATAAGCGACCAAGTGTTTGATTTGAAGCATCGACAATGAACCAAGCCTTATCTTCGGCTTTGATATTATCGTGTTTGGTTTTGTAACTCAACGTATCCATGTTTTCCTTTGAGCGCCAAAGATAACAGAATGTAACCTAGAATACCAAGGAAATAATCAATTATTCTTAATTATAGTACCATAAATCCATTGATAATCAATACAATAATCGCACAAACTTCCTTTTATAACCCCTGGGAACAACCCTATATTTCCCTTAAAACATCCTAGGAATATTCAATATCTTTATTTAAATAAAACCCATCGACAATGACGAAGTATGATGTAATAATAATTGGATCGGGCCCTGGTGGTTATGTTGCAGCAATACGTTGTGCGCAATTGGGCATGAAGGCGGCCATAGTAGAAAAGAACCCAACTCTTGGCGGAACATGTCTTAATGTAGGCTGTATACCATCCAAAGCGTTGCTAGACTCATCAGAGCACGTATCCAAAGCCAACAAGGAGTTTGCCGAGCACGGCATTGGTGTAGGAAAAGTTACTGTTGACTTTGGTCAAATGATAAAGAGAAAGAACGGGGTGGTTAAAGCCAATGTTGATGGTATCGACTTTCTGATGAAGAAAAACAACATTGATGTGCTGCGAGGGATGGGGTCCTTTGTCGACAAAAACACCATTAAGGTCACTCATAATAAAAAGTCAACGCAATATGAGGCGGAAAGTGTAATTATAGCTACGGGATCAGAACCAGCAAATCTTCCATTTATACGTCTTGATGGAAAGCAAATTATCACGTCTACCGAAGCGCTTTCCTTGCCGGCTATTCCCAAGTCCATGGCCATTATAGGTGGCGGAATAATAGGAGTTGAGATGGGCTCGGTTTATAGCCGACTTGGTACTGATGTTACGGTATATGAGTATGCACCTTCTTTAGCATCTTCTATGGATGTAGATCTAAGTCGTGAATTAAAAAGAGTATTAACCAAACAAGGCATAACCTTTCATTTAAACACCTCGGTAACAGGCGTTGAGAAAAAAGGAAAAAAGGTTGCCATTGCCGCGACTCAAAAAGGAAAGGAAATCCATCAAGAGGTAGACATCTGCCTAGTCGCCGTGGGCCGTAAACCGTATACTGCTAGCTTGGGTCTAGAGGTAATAGGTGTTTCTTGTGATGACAGGGGGCGAATAGAAGTAGATGAAAACCTTAGAACGTCTGCTGAGAATGTATTTGCTATTGGGGATGTTATAAAGGGAGCAATGCTGGCCCATAAAGCCGAAGAAGAAGGGGTTCTTGTGGCAGAATATATGGCGGGCCAGCGCCCACACATCCACTATGATAGAATTCCAAATGTGGCTTACACTTGGCCCGAGGCAGCGGGTGTGGGGAAAACCGAGCAGGAAATTAAAGAAGATAATATTCCCTACAAGGCGGGTAAATTCCCATATAAAGCTCTTGGAAGAGCAAGAGCCTCTATGGACCTTGATGGCTTTATCAAAATTCTTTCTCACAAGGAAACCGATGAGATCTTGGGTGTACATATCATAGGAGCACGCGCTGCAGATATGATAATGGAAGGAGTATTGGCGTTGGAATATCGAGCTTCAGCAGAAGACATTGCCCGTATGAGTCACCCACACCCAACCTATTCGGAAGGGTTTAAAGAGGCTTGCCTGGCGGCAACAGAGAACAGGCCGCTTCACATGTAATATGCGTATTCTTGTTACGGGAGCTTCGGGTTTTATTGGAAGCTATGTTATGAAGTGTTGTCCTGAGCCCTATTACCCTATCCCATTAGGTAGGACGCAGGAACGTAAGGGTGTCACAGCCGACCTTTTATCGCTTAATGACAAGGATCTTCTTGAGCTTTTTGAGAAACATCAAATAGGTGGAATTATTCATTTGGCTGCTGAAGGCAATATGTCTGTATGTGAGAGATCTACAGAGGCATATAGTCTCAATGTGGGTGTTACCAAAAGGCTTGTATTGGCAGCAAAGCGGAGAAACCTTCCCATAATCTTTTCGTCTACCGACCAAGTTTTTTGTGGAGAAGAGGGATTACTTTATGAGTCAACGCCTCCCAGTCCGTGTCATAAATATGGACAACAAAAGCTTGAAGCCGAACATATTGTTTTGCATTACGCCAAGGGTCTGGTATTAAGGCTGCCCCTTGTCCTTGGCTTACACAAGACAGGAAAGGGGTCATTGGAGACCATGCTGAGTCAAGGCAGGCAACATGGGTCGCTCAACATGTTTGTTGATGAGTTTCGAAGGCCAACCCACTCAATTGATGTGGCAAAAGCGCTTTGGGAAGCACTGGGTTGGCCGCCCGGTATATATCATATTTCAGGCCCCAAATTGATGTCTCGCATGGAAATGGCGGAGGAGATTACAAGCGCGTTAAAAGAACACACAATACAACTTATTCCAACATTCCAAAGAGAACAATCTTTTGGTTATAAACGGCCTAGTCGGCTTGACCTTGTTTCGCACAAATCAGAGGTTCAGGAGCTTGGAATCCCTTCTGTTTTGCAAAACATACATAAGATAGCTTAGTAATATACTTAGCGTGCTGGATATTCAGCGCGGTTTCGGGGTGTCTCCCAAAGAGTAATGTAGAGGTCTAACGAGTTATCGATGTGCGGGCGAAGCCTATTGTAAATTACCATGGATATATTTTCGACCGTAGGAATTAAGTTTGCGAACTCTTGGACTTCCACATTTAGGTTACGATGGTCAAGCTTCTCGGTAACATGTGTTTTGATACAATCCTTAAGAAGCTTGAGGTCGATTAGATATCCGGTTTCTGGGTCTACCCTTCCAACTACTCGAACCTCTAGGTCATAGTTGTGTCCGTGCCAGTTCGGGTTGGTGCATAGACCAAAAACGGCCTTGTTTTTTTCGTCGGACCAGTGTGGGTTGTACAGCCTGTGGGCCGCATTAAAGTGGGCTTTTCGAACAACTGCAGTGAGCATAGAAGAATCAATCATAAGCCAGGAAGTTTTAAACATTCATTAATGTAACCATAACCAAAAAGGTGGCATAATGTTTAGTTTTAAGGAAAGTCTTCTTCTAATATGCATAACGTTATTGGGCAAAAGGAAATCCAATTAACATGGCGTAAAATGTTGGCAAGCGGCCAAATCCCTCACGCTATGGTTTTGTCTGGTGATGACGGCTATGGTGGGCTATCCTTGACCCTAAACCTAGTTGAGGCAATGCTTTGCCAAACATCACGGAATGATATCGACGCAAGCTCAAGGGAGTCCTCTCTTTTGCAGGGCTGTGGACACTGTCCATCGTGCAAGAAAATGAGAGAACTAACACACCCTGATCTTCATGTTGCATTTCCCATGTTAGCTATGGCAAGAAAAAAACAAGGCCAAGCGGCAAGGGGCACCCTAAATACAATGCTCAAGGCGAATCCTTATTTATCAATAGATAGCTTTTTAAATCACTTCAATACGGAAGGAACGAAAAATGCTGCTGGCAACATTACCGCTGGCGATGTAAAGCAAATTTTGTCAAACTTAACTCTGAGTAGTTTCGCTGGTGGGTGGAAGGTGCAAATAATTTGGCATGCCGAAAAGCTTGACGCGGTTTCAAAGGAATCAAACAAGCTCCTTAAAATATTGGAAGAGCCACCACTCAAGACGCTTTTTATTTTAATTACTCCAAACCACAAACAACTTTTAACTACCATTTTAAGCCGTTGCCAACTCTTTAAACTTAAACCCGTGCCCTATTCGGACCTTGCACACCTCGATGACGGTGCTTTTTGTGGGGCATCTACCCCAAGCGAAAATCAATGGAAATTGGCTCATCGTATTCCGGGAAAAGTCTATGAAAACAAAGAAAACATTGGCCAGCATGAAGAAGCCGAGCATTTGGCAAAGGAGCTTTTAGATTTATTGATGCAGCCACCCAATGCAGCCTCGACAAGGCATTTAGAGTTGTCTATAAAAAAGTTGAGTTCTGCTGCGGCCACGCTGCAACATAAAACATTGAGATATGCAGCACATCTTGCGGAAGATTACCACAAAACAGACAAGATCATGTGTGGAGAGTTAGCCTCTATCTTGTCCCTAGTTGCTCTAGAGGTAGGACAAAGTGTGCGGATCTCCACACGAATCATGGGTCTATGGTTAAATCTTCATCAAAAATTCAAACTTTAACTCTTAGTTTAGTATTCAAACGGAGGTATTATGTCATGTTCGACTTCTGGGGGGTGTAGTAGTAATGGAAGCAGTGGCTGCACCAAGCACAATACCTTTGATTGGTTGGCTAAATTGCCGGCCTATGATGACGGAGAACAACATCTGGTCGAAATACAGTTCGAGGGCCAGTTTCACAAACGATACGCAGAAAATAATAAAAGCCTTGAATTATTCAGGGGTGACTGGGTGAAGATCAGGGCTCATAGGGGGTATGACCTGGGCCAGGTAACAGCCTCCGGGGAATTGGCAAAACTTGGCCACCTCCGCCAACTTCGAGAATTAAAGGATCGGGTAAAAGGAAAATCACACCAGGAAAACCCATTCGATGTTTTGCTTGATAAAGCCAATGAAAAGGAAATAAAGGCACACCAAGATCAGCTTGATAAACGCTTGGTGTACCAAAAGAAGGTCCGCGATATTGCACAGGAGATGCAACTTCCCGTAAAGGTGAGTGACGTAGTTTATCGAGGAGACGGCCAACAGGCAACGGTTTATTACACATCAGACAAGCGTATAGATTATAGGGAGTGGGTTCGACAGGCGAGTGTTTCTCTTTCTGCTCGTCTTGAAATGCGACAAATCAGTGATCGACAAGAGGCAGGGGTGAAAGGTGGTCTTGGCCCTTGTGGAAGAGAATTATGCTGCTCAAGTTGGATGACTAAATTTGATTCAGTATCTACTTCGGCAGCACGCTACCAACAATTGGCCATCAACAATGAAAAGCTTGCAGGGCAATGTGGGCGACTAAAATGCTGTCTAAACTTTGAGCTCCAAACCTATATTGAGGCGAAGGCGTTTATGCCCAAGCGGGTTAAAGATATAAAATCACCCAAGGGTACCTATGAGGTGGTCAGTGTTGATTACCTCACCAAATCCATTAGTTACCGATCACCAAGCGGCGAGCTTGTAGTGGTTAGCCCTAAAGAGTATAATGATTTGCGTCAGCACGTCCTGGATGGCAAGGATGTTGAAAGTGTTTTCTCGAAAGCTAAGCACCTTCTACCTAAAAAAAACAGGCAAGATTCACAAGCCCACTCAATGGATATGGCCGTAGGGGGAGTTGATTTAGATAGTTTCGCCAGAAACGGAAAGAAAGGACAGGGTCGCTCACCAAGACGAAAAAACAAACGTCGTTAATGAGAACGTATTTAACCTCTATTTTTAAGGCATGAATTGTTCTATTCCGCTAAAAAGGATTTTTGGGATTTCTGTTATTGCATGCAGCCTTTTTTTCTTTGCTTCTTGTGACCCTAACAATGGATATTATCAGTTTTATGATGTGCCAAATCAAGGGTGGTCTTGGGATGACAGCGTTTTGTTTGTATTGAGCACAGAGGGTAAAGAAGAAGCCATACAAACCAATGATTTAAACATCTCTGTTCGAATCATTGATGGCCAGTATGCCTACCAAAACCTTGTATTGTTATTTTCAGGAGATGTTGAAAAAGATACTCTAAAAATGCCATTGCAGGATTCGAAGGGACAATGGCTTGGAAAATGTAATGCGGGTGTGTGCGAGATAACCATGAAGTTGACATCATTGAACCCTGCATTGTATGACGAAGACACTCTTGTCGTACAACAATGGTCTCGTGACGCATCGCTTCAAGGGGTGCTTTCTTTAGGACTTTTTACCAGCAAATAAACACTATGAATAAGACGCGTTGCACCATTCCTTTTGCCTTGATAATCCTAGCTTTTTTGTTGCCTTCTTGTGATAAGTATACTGGAAAGTGGGAAGATTATACGATGACCTTGAAGGGCGGTGAAGGAAATATAAATTATCAAATTCCTGATGATATACCGAAATGCACGGAAGCCTTGATAGAGACTGAAGGCGGTCAGCGTTTGTTAGCAGAACACTGTAATCGCTACCGAAACTTATATTTTATACTAATAGAGCATGAAAAAGAAGCTTTTTGGGCGGATTCCTTAGATCCCTTTACATCCTTTTCAACAAGTTGTCTTAATCGATTAATTAATGACGGCGCGGCAACATCTATGAGGGTTTTAGAAAAGCAACTCGATACGCTAGACGATGGATCGGTTATGTTGACTGCTGAGCTTTTTGGCTACATGGGAGAGGATAACCCCATCTTTTATTTTCACCGCACACTACAAGCTGGTACGTCTTTTATTGAGGCTACCGCCTGGACACGAGGTGAGAAAAGAAGGTTAGAGCATGGAGACAAGTTACGCAAGGTAATCTCTTCGATTAAGTACACCAACGGGTGATTTTTTATAAGCTCTATCTATTGATAGGCCTCTTAGAGGTTATGTTAGAGTTTCTAGAGGTACCCTCTGGGGTTTTTGTGGTAAAACCTATGTTAATGCCTCTCTTGGCTCTTGCTTTCTGGCAAGAAAACACCCCCAAGCATCCATTTAAACTGGTTTTATTTGCGGCACTTGTCTTTTCCTGGATCGGGGATGTGGTCCTGTTATTTCAATTAGATAGTCCCTTTTGCTTCATATTGGGTCTTTGCGCTTTTTTGACCGCTCATTTGCTATATATATGGGCAATGAGTCCAGGGCTTGAATTCAGCGCGGATAATCGCCTTAGGAGAATCGTGACTTTTGTGGCTGTATTGGTTTTGACCATTTTATTGGTCTTTTATTTTGAGAAAGAAGGCAATAGAGCCTACAGTGGTATTGTGCGCTTTGCCGTACCCCTTTATTCGTTGGTTCTGGCGTTAATGGTCCTTGCTGCAGCCCACCAGGGTAGCGGAGGCGAGCGTCATTCAATATTGCTTTTTAGCGGTGCTCTTTTTTTTATGTTTTCTGATTTGTTGATAGCACTAGGCGCCTTCTCTAATGCTCTTGCCTTTTTGTCAACGTCAATCACATCTGGAATTATTATGGCTACTTATATTTTATCTCAGTTTTTGATCATTCGAGGAATGATGGCCCACCACGATAGGATCAGCTAAAAAATATATATTACACCATGCTCTACTACAAAGGCCACCAATTCAATGCAGCAAACGATTATTTTACGCATTTGTTAGAGGAAAATGGTATGCCCAACATCCTTGGAGATTTTATTGAAGAAACCACAACGGTTAGGGGGGTATCGGTTCATTTAAGCGTGTTAAGAACAAACGAGGTTGCACCAACTGTTGTTTTTATACCAGGCACCGCCACCTATGCCATGTGTTATGCTGAATTCCTTCATGCCTTATATCGGTCGGGGATTAATGTGGTAGGCCTTGATCCCCGGGGCCATGGCCAAAGCCAGGGGTTACGAGGACACTACACCATCCATTCTATTATGGAAGATGCGGAGCATGCCATACATTATGCTAAACAAAATTTTTCTGGTCCCGTGCACCTTGTAGGAAGTAGTCAGGGTGGGATAACGGCCCTTTACTTAGCCACAAAAGGAGTATCGGTTGATAGTGTTGTTTGTCAAAACATCGCTGATTTAACAGCTAAGGAATCCACCAAGCTAAGTCGCTTTCCGTGGTTGGGAAGACTTGGCAAACCGATGTTGAAGTTTTTTGCTCGCGTCATTCCCAAAGCGAGAATCCCAATCCACTCCTACTTGGCGCTATATAAGGTTAGGGTAAAGCACTTTGGGAATGCAAGGCGTTTTATGCAGGAAGACCCTTTAGCTCTTGAGCACATAACACTAAGCACGCTGGCTTCATTGGCAGGCACCAACCTGCCCAACCCCCTTACCACCCTTATGGTGCCTATTTTTGTTTTTCAGGGCGATGCAGATGAGATTTTTCCTGTTTCCTATACTAAGCGCCTTGTGGACGCCATAGGGTCACCCAAAAAAGAGTTTAAGATTTATCTTGAAAGAGGGCACGGTATCATGGTAAACAATCCGAGCGAAGTGGCTCACGATATTATTCATTGGATAAATGGATTCCAGGACTAAATTCTTCGAATACAAATCCCCAACGGATTAGAGGTTTTGACTTTTAGGGTGTTAATTTTTTGCTTGAGGGCAAGCATTTTTAAGGTCTCTTCTTCACTAAGAACAGCATCTTTATAGCGCATTTCCCACTCAAATTCTAATTGTTGGTGTAGTTCCCACTCAAACCATTGGATTTCTCGATCAACATCGCTTTTGTAGGTTTGGTCGATGCCCACTATAGGACCTGATCGCTTCCGCCACCCCTCGAGGGATAACGATTCATAGCTTTGAACAGCACCATACTCCGACAGGTAGATTGATGTACAATGTTGGGCGATTTCAATGTCATTATCATGGATAAGTTTCTCGGATTTTACACTTCCCTTTCGAAGCCGAGCAAATATTCTTTGGTGAAGGGGGGTCTGTAAATCCTCATCAGCCAATGAATCCAATACAAAATGCGTCACAGAGCGCTCATCATCATAGGGTCGGTGTCCGTGCTCAACAAGTATTCTGATAAGGTTAAGCTCTCTTAAGGCAAGGTTGAGATAAAGATCTTCAAGGTATTGTTGGGGTCTGGTTTTTCTAGAGCCGTAGGGTTTGGTTAATGCCGAAACGGGTTTTGACCCACTAGAGGTTGTCTTTGTCGCCCCCCTCATTCGACGGAGCTCCCCATGTAAAATCTCTTCATCAATGGATAACTCATGCCCAATTTGTTTGATGTAAATCCCCCGTTGAATAGGGCTAGAAACATAAGAAACCAGAGCAAGAAGTTGTTCAACCTCAACCGCCTTGCGCTGAGGGTCTAGGGTCGATGCAATACTCACCAGAAGCGACAACTCATAATAGATGGCATCTTGGGTCTTTGTGCTGATATGATCTGCCAGGTGTTGTCCGCCAAACTTATGTATATAGCTATCGGGGTCGTGATCTTCTGGCAACAAACAAATTTTTGGAAACAAGCCCATTCGAAGACAAAGCTCTATGCCCCTTTTTGCCGCTCGTTGGCCCGCACCATCCCCATCGAATAACAAGACAACATTTTTGGTAAAGCGTTTTATTTTTTGGATATGCCCCTCAGTGAGTGCCGTTCCAGAGGCGGAAACTGCTTCTTCTATGCCCGCCTGATGAAGGGCGATAACATCGGTATACCCCTCGGTAACAATAAGACGGTCCTTATCACGAACTGCTCGTTTCGCCTGATACAATCCATATAGGACGTTGCTTTTATCATAGACCTCGGTTTGAGGCGTGTTGATATATTTGGGCCCCTTTCCGTCACCTTTTAAATCTCGTCCACCAAACCCAAGAACTCGGCCATTTGTATCAATGATGGGAAACATTAGTCTCCCCCGAAAGAAATCAAACGTTTTTTCTTCGCGCTTTACAATTAAGCCAGCATCAGCCAAAACACCTCCATCAAGTTTGTGTACCAAGGATGCCTTAAATAGACCATCCCACCCCTTAGGGGAAAGACCCAACCCAAAGGTTTCTTGAGCCTTTGGACTGATGCCCCTTGACTTGACATACTCTCTAGCAATTTTGCCATCAATTTCATGGTTTAGCACCGATGCAAAAAAGTTTTTGGCCCAATCTAGGGCAACATACATTTTTTCTTTTTTGCTTAATAACTGTACTTGCTCAGGACTTTGAGCTTCTTCAATGAGTTCGACATTATACTTTTTCCCTAGAAGTTTAATCGCCTCAATGAAGGTGAGTTGCTCATGATCCATGACAAACCGCAGGGCATTACCAGATTTTCCGCAACCAAAACATTTGTAGATACCCTTATTGGGGGAAACCATGAATGATGGAGTTTTCTCGTCATGAAAAGGGCAGTTTGCTTTATAGTTTGACCCACTTTTTTTGAGCGTCAAATAGTCTGACAATACGTCGATAATGTCCAGAGCACTGAGCACTGCATTGACGGATATTTCAGAAATTTTTGGCATAAAACGAATTGTTAAAAAACTTTTTTACCGTTTAAATTGTATTAATAATGTCCATCATCAATAATGGATAACAATTTTTGGTTTTTGTTTTGGTTCGGTGTTGAGGTCCCTCTTGTAGGGGCCTCAACTATTTTTAGTCATAGAAAAACAAAATACTAGGATTCCCGCTAATTATTACCACTATTTCTTTTCAGGAGGATAAGCAATTCGTATATGATGAATATTGTTAAGCCTTGATTTAAAGGCGGCTTTACACATATTAATTTCTTGAATGGTAATGTTTGACTCCCTAAACTGGCCATCTTGCATTTGCTTGTCAATGACTTTGTCTACCATGGCTGATATATTTTCTTCATCAGGGGCCTTTAGGCTTTTGGATGACGCCTCTGCCGCATCTGCCATCATGAGTATTGCCTCTTCTTTAGTTTGTGGTGGTGGGCCAGGATATTTGTAATCACTTTCTCTGGTTTCTTCATCGTCCTGCAACGATTTTTGGTAAAAGTATTCGACCCTGCTATCGCCGTGATGGGTTAAGATAAATTGTTGTAGTGCATGTGGGAGACTATATTCTTTTGCTGTTGCTAACCCTATCGAAACGTGTTCTATGATTTTTTGCGCACTAATTCTCGCCGCAAGCCGCTCGTGAGGGTTTTGCCCGGGATGCTGGTTTTCAATAAAAAACTGAGGATCATTCATTTTGCCCACATCGTGATACAGCGCACCAACTTTTACCAATAGGCCATCCGCACCTACTGTTTCTGCCGCATACTCTGCAAGGTTTGCAACCTGTAAGGAGTGTTGGAAGGTGCCCGGGGTTTCATTGGAAAGCTTTTTAAGTAAGGGCTTATTTATATCTGAAAGTTCAACCAGGCGTAATTCAGACAATGTGCCGTATAGTCGCTCAAACAAAAGGATGATAGGAAGGGCGAGAAAAGTAAGAAAGGATTGAACAGCCACGTCAGAGAGTACCCATAGGGCATCTATGCTGATTTCTGCACCACCCAACATAAAGAGAAGGGTTTCAAACCCGGCATTAATGGAGAGAACAAGCAAACTTAGCCGTAAGAAGTCTGACCAGTATCGAATGGTTTTAACCCAATAGATTACTCCGACCCCAACAACTAGGTGCCGAATAAGGAAGGCCCAACTATCACTGACAATTATGGAGGATAGGCCTGCAGTTGCTAAAAGCACAACCAAAGCCGATTCCCGATCATAAAAAGCTAAGATTACCACAGGGGCAATGGCCAATGGTATAATAGAAAGGTGTTCAGGAATGTAGAGCTCAGCAAAAACGGCAGTTAAACAAAATAGGCCCACAAGTGATGTTGTGACAACGTTTAGGCGTATACTGAAAGCTTGCTTGGATGCCGACTTGCTTACTGCTACTCCACCACCGAATAAAATAAGAACAACGAGTAGGAATTTGGCAAGATTGATACGAAAGAGCTCAGTGTCCGACAATAGGCTGTCCTTCGATTTTGTTCGTAAAATTTCTAGAGCCTGTACTTGGTCAGGCCCAACTTTTTCACCCTGCGCGACAATCAACTCTCCTTTTTCATAATGCTCTTTAATGGAGTCAATGGAAAGCATGGCCCGTTGTATATCTAGTTGAACCTCTGCACTATTCTTCCTGTACCTTCCCATGTCCAGTGTTGACAGGGGGTGTTTGGGCAGCGCAATTTCCATCATGGTTCCGGACCATTCATTTTTTGAGGAAAATAATTCCCAACCGGGTAATCTGTCAAGAATCTCTTGATCAAAGAAACCGTCTTGTCCCTCAAAGGTCGCCAAGGAAAGAAGCTGGCTCAATGACAATACTTTATTATTTAACAGAAAACGGGAATCTCCCTCCAAAGAGAACGTTGGGCTTAATACTATTGCATATCGATTATAATAAGATCGTATATATTCCTGCCCAAACCTAACCATAGAAAGACTGTCAGAAGCAGGATATTGTTTTTCTGCCTCCTCTTTTCGCATAGACTCGTAGAGCGCGCTTATCACACCCTGAATCTCGGAAATAGAGCTATCTGGTGATGGCTTAAGTTGATCTAAAAAACGTTTTTTTTCCTCTTCAAACAGCAAGCTAAACTCAACATTGTAAAGTGTAATATGTTGACGAACAGAGGCAGAATCATCAAAAAAAAGAGGAATGGGAAATTGCCTCTTAATTTCAGTAATATCTTGATTTATATCCCCGGAGTCTCTTAATATGTCAAATGCAAAGGGTGCTAAAAGGTCTTGCCCCTGCCAAATTTCCCCGCTTCCCGCTGTATCTAGAACAAGGGAATGCCTGGGGGATGTTAAGGCGATGATGCCAGCCCATAACAAGATACAGCCCCCAAGGGATAAATAGCCACTAAGAGAAACGGGTTTTGATTTCTGCATTTCTCCCTGCAATTTAAGTACTTTAGACCTTTCAAAGGATATTAAATTTTCAATATGAAAGATGTTTATATTTTGGGCATGGCGAGAAGCCCTGTTGGAAGTTTTGGAGGCGCGTTGTCTAAGCTAAGTGCCGTAGAGCTTGGTGCACATAGTATTCGACATGCTGTACTTAGGGCATCTATTCGACCAGAAGAAATTGAAGAGGTATATATGGGACAGGTCTTGCAAGCTGGAGCTGGACAAGCGCCTGCCAGACAGGCGGCTCTTTCGGCTGGGCTACTAGAGTCTACTCCATGCACAACCATTAATAAAGTTTGTTCCTCGGGCATGAAGTCAATTATGATGGCAAGTCAGTCCATCCGTGTTGGTGATCGAAGTTTGATGGTAGCCGGTGGTATGGAATCTATGAGTCAGTCTCCTTTTTATTCTCACGATGCCCGGTGGGGTGCAAAGTATGGCAACCGAAGTCTTGTAGATGGTATAGTAAGAGATGGTCTTCAAGACCCTTACGACGGGTCAATGATGGGTGTTTGTGGAGATTTATGTGCCGATGAGCAAGGGCTAGATAGGTTGGCACAAGACGATTATGCTATTGCCTCCTACAAAAGAGCTCAAGAAGCATCGAACAATGGATGGCTAGACTCAGAGATAGCTCCGATTGAAATTCCTCAGCGAAAAGGAGATCCTTTGGTGATTGCGCGGGACGAGGATATTGACAAAGTGAGCTTTGAAAAAATACCAAATTTGCGCCCAGTCTTCAATAAGGAGGGCAGTGTTACCGCAGCAAATGCCTCAAACATTAACGATGGTGCCGCTGCCGTAGTATTGGGTAGCGATCAGTGGATAGCAGAACACAAGCCCCTTGCGCGAATCTTATCATATGCGGACGCAGCACAAAAGCCCAAACAGTTTACGATGACTCCATCACTAGCCATGCCATTGGCACTGGATAAGGCGGGGATTAAGGCGTCAGACATTGATTTAGTAGAAATTAATGAGGCCTTTTCTGTTGTGGCTTTGGCTAACATGAAAGCGATGGGCTTTGGTCATGATATTACTAATGTAAATGGTGGAGGGGTTTCCATCGGTCACCCAATCGGTGTTTCCGGTTGTCGCATCGTGATGGCCCTTATTTCTGAGTTGCGACGCAGGGGTAAACGATACGGCCTGGCCGGTATTTGTAATGGGGGTGGTGGTGCCAGCGCCATGGTGATTGAGGCTCTCTAAACAATTAATACCAAAGCTTCGGATGTATGCGTTTTAATGTGGTGATATATTGTCGAGCCATAGTAATCATCTGTGTACTAGCATGTGTAAGCCCCGTTGTGGCCCAGTCACCAACAATAACCCAGGATAAGCAAGAGAGTGGTCTATATCTGCAACTTGCCGAACAATGGGCTCTCGTGACTGCAACGGAAAGTGCTTCAGACACAAGAAGTAACGCGAACAAGGCCTTTATACCCCTTTTGGCGCGAGCCCTTTCGACGGACGTTGAGTTATCGATAAATTTTTCTTCTTTGCTTATTGGGCTGTTTGAAGTCTATCCACTCGATAGCTCTTTTCGAATTATTACATGGGAGCTCCTTGTAACAGACAACCACGTAAGGCATTTTGGCGTAATACAGCAACGGAAAAGCCCTAGTGTGCTTCTTCCTCTATTTGATGCTAGTGATATACACCCTTACAGAACCAAGGAAATTCTATCTAGAAACAATTGGTTTGGCCAAATCTATTATAATGTATCGGCTATTGCGGGGGCCAATGATGGACATTATCTACTCATGGGCTATGACAGAAAGGACAGCTTAAGTGATTTTAAGATATTGGACGTGTTGGTACTTAAGGATGGAGAGGTCAACTTTGGGGCCCCACAATTTATGTGTCCTCCAGACATGCCAATTGTGGCAGAAGGGGACGTTGTTTCTCGGGATTCGCTTACGAACCGGCTATTTTTCGAATACAAAGAGGGGACGACAGTTAGAATATCTGTTGATGAATCATCGAGCATGATAACATATAGCCACCTGAGCCCAATTCACCGTTCAGCAAAAGAAACACTTTATAATTATGTGCCAGATGGGACTGATGCCGGATATCGTTGGAATGGGGCACATTGGGAATGGATTCCCGATCCATCAGCTATTTTGCCCACTGATTAAAATACCGCATGTATAATACAAGGGGGTCTTTGGGCACTCTTGCGGGATTGCTTGTGAGGTCAATATAAGAGCTGGGCCTTGCGTGTCGCATACTTCGGTAAGCGTCAAGCATTGTGGGCTGGGCGACCCCCTCTTCATTAAGAATGGCAAAAACATCTCCAACCACCCCATTTTCTAGGCGCATAGAAAAAATTTCTCCCAGGGAATCAAGTCGAACAAGGGCGTAGGCGGCATCTGACCGGTTCCCGTTTTCATAAAGTCCGTCAGTTTCTGACTCAATAAAAACTAAAATCTGGGCATTGTTGCTCACCTCAATTTGTTGGACGAGTGTATCCCGAAGTATAATAAATATGCTATCTCCCGCTACCTGATCAAATAAATCTCGAGGCTTTAATGCCCTGCTCCAAAACGCGTCTCCCCAAAAGGATAGTTTTCTTTTGTGCCGACTATTGCTGTCTGTTTCCATTTTGCCAGCCCTTGACAAGACTTCAGTAGAATCATTCCACAAGACAACATCACCATCAAGTGCTAAGTAATCTGTAGCACCTACCCAATGAATTGAATTGGCTTGACCCTGCTCATTTTGACTAAAAAACATGGCAGACCCCCATCCAAAAAGCTGGGTAGGATTAGTCATAGAATCTACTGCCCCCATGGAATCTTTTAAGGCAAAAAGGGTGTCGGCTGCCAAAAAAAGCGTGTCTTGACCACTAAGTGAATACACCATCGGTCTGTTGTATCCCCGGAGAGATTCATTCTTATCATCAAGCGTAGCGAGAACACCCCACATGCCAATACTATCAATTGTATCATAGATGTGGTAATCCGATAAAAGGTTAATGGTGCTATCTTGTGGGTTGAATCGGGTGTTGTTGCACCATCCTATCTTACTACCAGAAACGAAGAGCGTTCCTTCTCCAAAAACTGATGGTTTTCCCTCTTCACCAAGTTGGCCATTGTTGCAATAAATGGTCAAGTCTTCTTCATAAATAACAGTGGAGTCCAAAATTTTGCCAGCTCCAGTTTTTGAGTTATAAATAATGTCCTTTGACTGGATTAGGGTTGGTCCTTGCCTAATTTCAACATCTCCAGTCAGCCTTGAGCGCCCCCCTCTTGAGGAATAGTTTCCATAGTTGCTACGAATACGAGTATTTCCCTGCCTCAGCTGTCCCCCGCCCGCAAATTGACCCTCGCCAGTAGCTGTATTAAACGATATATAGGGACTTTTGATTTGCTTACCATTTTCGGTATATGTGCAGTGGCCAAGAAACCTTCCCGCACTAGTTTGTAATGAGTAGGTTAGAGAGTCAGAGGTGATTACGATACCTTCGATAGTGGTTACTTGAATGTTGTTGTAGGCACGAATGACACCGGAGTCTATGTCGCTGTCAAAGATGAGGCTGTCACAAAAAAATAAATTGCTGTCGGCAGAAAGGATAACATCCCCCACTAACACATATTGAGTATTGGTATCACTTTGAAAAATTTGCATTTGCTGGAATGCCTGGAGATAGACACTGTCAGTGACTGCAGTATCTTGATCAGGTGCATTAGATTGTGCATGGAGGTGATGTGATCCAATGGATAGGAGTAAAAAGAAATTACAGACCAACCATTTCATCCTATTTGCGGCGATCTTTCCGCTCTATAAGGGAAAACGACACATATCGGGAAGGATTGTTTTTGAGATCGGTTAGTAAGGAATCTAGTGAAAGGGCTGCGGTTAAAAGCTCTTCGTGTAAAACATCCTCTTTGATTAGCCGCTGTAGGCTTCCTTCTCCATACTGAATGGTGTCAACCAAAGAATTAATACTTAAAAGGGCGTAGTCTAAGCGATTTACAGTATTATCAAAATCAACACGCGCGAGGTTGGTGGTCAGCGTATCAACATTTTGTAAAATGCCTGACAAAACATTGGTTTGGTTTTTAAGATTGAGTGTTATGTTGTTGAGGTTTGCTAAAACTTGACCGATTTGTTCACCCTTCCCATCAAGCATAATCGATGTCTTTTGGCCTAGTACGTCATAGGTTTTGACTAGCTGGTCGAGGTCATTTACCAAACCGTTCAAGGTAATGTCGGAAGCCGTTACAGTTGAGGCAAAAAGTTTATTTATGTTTCGCAGCAAGCTGTCGGCGTTTTGAAGAATAGGGTCAACGCTTTCTGACATGGTGGCCAATTCATCGAAAATGGTAGAGTCATATTGCGCCTCGACCGTACTGCCCGATGGAAGCATTGAGGGCTCTTCCCCCATAACTAGGTCAATGTTTGTTTCCCCTAAAAAATCGGGCCCTACAAGCTTTGCTTTTGACCCCTTGGGTAAGTCAATAGAATAATCAAGGGTGAAAATCACCTTCACCACACTTTCGTCGTTCTTTTTATCTAACTCTAAAGAAGAAACCTTGCCCACAACAAGGCCGTTCACAACCACATCATCTGAAGGTGCCAAGCCGCGAACATTGTTATAATACACAATAAACTCTTGATCAATATGCAATACACCGCGCCCCTTAAGAAACTGTATTCCACCGAAGACCATGGCGACGACGACTATAAAAAAGAGCCCAACTTTTATTTCGCGATGCATAGATTTAAAACTAAGAAATCCTTTAGGACTATTTATTGTTTATTGTCGAATTCCATTAAGATAGGTGACAAGGTAGGCATCTTCATATCCTGCGGCTTTGGCTTGCCTTATCCACTGGAGCGCCTCGGCTTTAGACGAGGTACTTTCTGTTAAGATGCGCGAGAGCACCCCAACAGTCTCGATAGTGATGGAATTGAAAACAGAATAGATTGCATGGTCGCTTGGCAACTCTTTTCCCGTGGCAAACAATTGAGCCTTGTACGCTATGCCAGAATGAACGGAAGATGTGTTGTCCACTTCTTCATTTCGGTCGGTGGTATTATGCTCAATGGCATGCCCATTGTTGTTCGAGGCGTTTTTTTCTACGAAGTCCCGAAAGGCAAAGAATATACTTTCGGCCAAGATGTTTTGGCCTGTTTCTGAAGCAAGAAAAACACATTCTTCTCTGTGGGTCAAAAAGCCTAGCTCAATTAACACACTGGGCATAGAAGTCTTGTACAATACTAGGAAACCGGCCTGCTTTACACCCCGCGATTTAAGCCCAGCATGATTAATGAATCGACTTTCTACAAGGCTTGCAAACTGAATACTTTGATCAAGATAGTTTTGTTGATGAAGCTCAAGTAGTATTTGTGCTTCGGGGGATGTGATGTCGACATATTCCTGTTCATATCCCCCTTCTAGGCTTATAACCGCATTTTCTCGCCGAACAACCTCAAGGTTTGCATCATTCCTGTGTAAACCCAACACGAAGGTTTCTGTCCCACGAGCACTTGCGTTACTCGCGGCGTTGGCATGTATACTTATAAAGAAATCAGCCTCTCGACTATTTGCAATCTTGGCCCTTTGGAAAAGTTCCACAAACTTATCGGTCTCTCTGGAGTAGGACACTTCAACGCTTGACAGGTGTTTTTCAATAAGTTTCCCAACCTTCAATGTGACCGATAGGGCAACATCTTTTTCCTGTGTATTAAATGCCACCGCGCCGGGGTCTTTACCGCCATGGCCTGCATCCAATACAACATGGTGTATTTGTCCGTTTAGGATAAAGGGTGCACTAAGAAAAAGGCTTAGGAAAACCTTTAGAATTAACTGTCGTTGTTTAGGCGTGAACATCTAAATTTGTTGAAGCTACCTTCGTTATTCGAAAATAATGCCAATCTTTCTCTTGAGGATGCCAAGAAATATACAGTTCATCGTGCTTTTGTGCTACTTATCGGCCACTTTCTCTGGGGGTGCAGGCCTATTGGCTCAAGGCAACGAGGATGGGTCAGTCTCCGCGGCATTTGAAAATCCAGTTCAATACAAGGCAAGAGACTCGGCGGTATACAATTTTGAAGAAAAAAAACTCTATCTCTATGGCGAGGCTGAAGTAATTCATGACGACATGAGTCTCGTTGCTGGCTACATTGTGTACGATAGAGAAAATGCAGAGGTATACGCTGAGGCGGTCTTGGATAGCGCGGGTGAATGGACAGAGATGCCGCACTTTATCACCGGTGATCAAGATTTTGAAGCAAAAAAAATGGTGTATCAAATTGAAAGAGAACGGGGAATAATTTATGAGGCTTATACAGAGCACGAGGGGGCAACCCTATCGAGTAAGGTTGCTATTCGCGATAGCACAACAAACATCTATGGTCTATCTACTCGATATACAACCTGCACCAATCGGGATCATCCCCATTTTCACCTTCAAGCCAATCGCAGTGTAGTTGTACCTGAGCGAGGCGTGTATACGGGTCCTGTTTTATTACACGTTTCAGAAGTTCCCACCCCTTTAGGGCTTCCCTTTGCCCTTTTTCCCAACACAAAAGGAAGGCGTTCTGGAGTAATATTTCCCGAACCAGGCGAAGCCCCAAACGCTGGTTTTTTTCTTAAGGGGGGCGGCTATTTTTGGGCCATAAACGATGGGTTTACGCTGACCACAACAGCCGACCTTTATTCCAGAGGCCTCTTTGGTCTAAATACGGACGTCCAATATAAAAAGCGCTATATGAGGAATGGCCGACTTCTGTGGTCATATTTTCTTACCCCCACACCCGACCCCGACCAAGCCGACAGCAAGCCAAGCCATGACGTACGCCTAACATGGTCACACCAAATGGACCCCAAGGCGCGACCAAATTCATCCTTTTCTGCCAATGTGTCCGGCTCTACGCGTTCCTATAATAACAACAGCCTTCAGACGACGAACCAATTGCTAGAGGTTGCATTAACCAGTCGCTTAAGCTACAGCAGAAAATTTATAGGAAAGCCTTATAATCTCAGTATACAGGCACGGCATGATCAAAACCTTCAAACGGGTAGAATAAGTTTTACACTGCCTGAAGTAACATTTGCGGTCAGTCGTTTTACCCCCTTTAATAGTATCTCCACCAAGAAAAACTTAGGAAAGACTCCATGGTACAAACGATTGGGATTCACTTATAGTTTGAGGGGAAAAGCTTCTGCAACCTCTTTTGACTCCCTCTTGTTCACCCCTCAGTTTACGGAAAGCATACAATATGGCGTACGTCATAATGCGAGTGCGGATATCAACTTTCCTGTTTTTAAACACATTAATGTCAGCCCGCGGTTTTCATATGAAGAAAAATGGTACCCTCAAACGTCGACACGCCGTTTTCAAGACACGGTCTTTGTGAATATTCCCTCGGGCGAAGTAGACACGTTGTTTGACCAAGTGTTAGTTGATACGATGGCTGGCTTTCAGGCTCTTCGCTCGTTTGATTTTAGCTTAACGGCTAATACGGTACTTACTGGGATTTTTAATATTTCCCAATCGAAACGATTAAGGGCCATCCGCCACGTAATGAAACCAAGTGTTTCATACACTTACAGGCCAGATTTTGGTCAAGAGAAGTGGGGTTATTATGGGGAATATCTTAATACAACAACAGGCAACACGGTGGTTTATGACCCATATTCTATATTATCGAGTATTTATGGGGGGGCGCCAGGAAGGGGTGGGAGCAATTTGTTTCGTATTGCTATCAACAATACTTTTGATATGAAGGTGTGTAAGCCCTCCAAAGATTCTTCGGCATCCTATTGTGGGCCCTCTCAACGCTTGGGCATGCCTTATAAAAATCTTGTAAACATTCCCCTTTTGGAGCAGTTAAACCTGGATTGGCGTTACAACTTTACAGCCGATTCGCTGCGTTCTAGCCCTCTTACGGTGAACATTCAAACCAAGGTTGGCCAATATTTTCGCGTCCAGTTTAGAAACACGTTTGATCCTTATGCGGTAGATACAAACAACAGGAGAATCAACACCCTGTATTGGGCCACATCTAGGCGCTTTTTTCGATTGACAAATAGCCAACTATCGCTCAACCTTGATTTAAAAGCCAAACCAAAACAGGAAAAGAATCTCCCGGAAAGCGCCGGAAGCATGAGTGAACGCGAGTATTATCTCGCCAACATGGATGCATATTATGATTTTGACATCCCTTGGACTTTATCTATGCGATATAATCTAAATAGGCAAACGGGCATCTCCTACAATCCTGACACGATCTTATTTACTCAAAGTTTGTCTATGAACGGTAGTATAAATATTACTCCGAAATGGAAGATTGTTGCCACAACGGGATATGATTTCAGGAACAGAGATTTAACGCTAACCAATGTTCGGGTTATGCGCGACCTTCACTGTTGGTCGCTTAGTTTTAACTGGACGGCCTATCCGATTTCTCGGCAAACCTATAGCATTGAGTTAAGGGTGTTAAGCGATGTATTGCAATTTTTAAAACTAAGCCGTCAAAAGCCTCCGGGCAGTTATGATGATTTTTAAGCGATTTTTATGATTAAGTGTGCTATAGTAACAATTGGGGATGAGCTTCTTTATGGTCATATAGACGACACGAATGCTACGTGGTTATCTCAGGAGTTGACTAAAAATGGAGTAATTGTCAGTGCGCGCATCACAGTAGGAGATGGTATTTCTGACATACAAGGGGCCCTCGAAGTTGCCTTTAACAATGCTGAGGTGGTCATTTTGACCGGCGGTTTAGGACCAACACAAGATGATAAGACACGAGAAGCAATTGCTCTTTTTTGTAAAAGACCGCTTGCGCGAGAAGAAGCTTTGGCAAGTATGCTTGAAAAACATTTCGCGCCGAGGGGTCCTGGGGTTGTTGCGCTTAACGAAAAGTTGGCATGGGTGTGTGAGGGGTCAGAAATACTGCCCAATGCTAAAGGGACTGCCGCGGGAACTTGGGTAGACGAGCAACGAGGCGCTATTATTTCCCTGCCAGGAGTGCCCTATGAAATGAAAATCATTATGGAGGAAGAGGTATTGCCTCGTATTTGTTTACGATATGATGTGGAGCCGCTCTTTATTCAATGGATTATGACTGCCGGCCAAGGCGAGTCAAGCCTATCTGTAGCACTTGAAAGCATCGAGCGAAATATGCCCAAGGGGGTGGCGTTGGCTTATCTACCCTCGCTTCAGGGAGTTCGCTTGAGACTTACCAGCTCAAAAGAACTAGAAAAGGAGAGCAAAAAGATTGCCCAAGCTATTGAGGCGTGTTTAGGGCATTTGGTGTATGCTAAGGAAAATACAACGCTCTCTCATGTGGTGCACAATATGCTTATAGAGTATAGAATAAAAATCGCCTTTGCCGAAAGTTGCACAGGGGGTAATATTATGGCCACATTGGTAAAACACCCAGAATCGAGTCAATACCTTTTGGGTGGACATGTGGTGTACTCGAATGATTGGAAGCACCAGGAAATTGATGTTAGCAAAGGCCTTCTAGATTCTTGTGGTGCGGTGAGTGAAGAGGTTGCAAGGTCTATGGCGGAGGGAGCTATGGCCAATGCTGGTGCAGATATGACGCTTGCAGTTACTGGAATTGCCGGCCCAGGAGGGGGTGGCCCTACAAAACCAGTTGGCACCGTGCATATCGCTTTATGCTATAATGAAATAACCTACCATAAAAAGTTTAGGCTGCATACAGACAGGGCGGTAAACATTGCGTTAACGACCACATTAGCCCTCAATATGGTTCGTCTTGCCCTGCAGGGCTCCCTTGAGGCTTAGCCATGGAGTTAGTTTGTTCAACCACAAACTTTAGAATATCTTTAAGGCAGTATAAAGGGTAATTTTAACACTATGGCAAATAGGCAGCAACTTATGCCCAAAATGGGAGAAAGCATAACAGAGGCAACCGTGTTAACCTGGCTCAAGGGCGTGGGTGACTCCGTAGAACTCGACGAACCGATTGCTGAAATAGCCACGGATAAGGTAGATTCTGAAGTTCCTTCTGAGTTTGAGGGAGTTATAGTCGACCTTCCCCATAGTGAAGGTGACGTGGTTCAGGTGGGAGAGATTCTCTGCGTTATTGCTACAGAAGGTGATGAGGCAGTTAGTAACCCAGGAGATGTGGGGAGCCAAGTAAATCCTGCAGAGGTGGCGACACAGCCAACGGAGGAAAGTGTTCCTTATGTACCCGAAAAGGCAACAGTGCCGGTTCAGTCTGTTCAAGCAAATGGTGGTGGGCGATTTTATTCCCCACTTGTACGAAAGATTGCACAAGCCGAAGGCATAGGTCAACAAGAATTGGATGCCATTGCAGGAACAGGGAAAGAAGGGCGTGTTACTAAAAAGGATATTCTCGCCTACTTGTCTTCTCGTTCTGCACTAGCACCCGAGCAAGTCCCACTCCAACCCGTTCAGCCGCTTAAGGAAAAAGAAGTTGTAACAAAGACAGTAATCCAGCCGGCAAGCCAGCCAGCAGTAAATCAATCTCCGGCTTCAACCCCACCTTCATTTAGTGGAGATGTAGAAATTGTAGAGATGGATCGCATGCGAAAGCTAATCGCGAAACACATGGTCCACTCCAAATCAACGTCTGCTCATGTTACTTCATTTGTTGAGGCCGATGTCACTGAAATTGTGGGTTGGAGAAATAAAGTTAAAGGGGACTTTCAGCGTCGAGAGGGAGAGAAAATTACGTTTACACCTATTTTTTTACAAGCCGTTTCCCAGGCCCTAAGAGACTTTCCTTATGTAAACGCTTCATTAGATGGAGACCATATTATTCTTCACAAGTCGGTTAACATTGGGATGGCGACAGCACTTCCTTCCGGGAACCTCATAGTCCCGGTGATTAAGGGTGCTGATAGATTGAGCCTTCTTGGATTGACTAAGGCGGTAAATGATTTGGCTAATCGAGCACGAAACAACAACCTAAAACCCACCGAAATTGAAGGGGGCACCTATACGGTCACCAATGTGGGAAGTTTTGGCAATGTAATGGGAACTCCAATTATCAATCAGCCCCAGGTGGGCATCTTGGCAGTAGGTGCAATACAAAAAAAGGTCGCCGTTATTGAGACGCCTTTGGGCGACCAAATAGGCATACGCCATAAGATGTTTTTATCCCACACCTATGACCACAGATTGGTGGATGGAGCCCTTGGAGGACAATTTGTGCGCCGGGTTGCTGATCTACTAGAGGGCTTTAACACCATGCAATCCCTATAAAAATTCAATGAATACAGAAAACCCAACCACCATCAGAGAAAAGGCGCTAGCTATAAACCTAAATCCAACAATTTATGGGTCTTTTGCTGAAATTGGTGGGGGTCAAGAGGTGGCTAGAAACTTTTTCAAGGCGGGGGCAGCAGGCGGCACTATAGCAAAGTCTATGTCAGCCTACGACATGGTATTTTCCGATAATATATATGGACCTGAAGAAGGAGGAAGATATGTTAGTGAATCACGGTGCTTAAAAATGCTAGATCACGAATACAATCTCCTTGAAGAACGCTTGGTCCAAGAGGAATATAAAGACCGCTGTTTTTTTGTTTTCGCCAATACAGTAACCACACTAAACTACTCCAGAAGCAATAAGCCACACGGGTGGATGGGTGTACGCTTTCAGCTAGAACCCGATAGCCCTCCGAGTGACATTATTATGCATGTGCGATTACATGACAATAACACAATACTCCAACAACGTGTACTTGGGGAGTTGGGGGTTAATTTGCTATGGGCATGCTATCATCATGGAGGTGATATTGCGCGTTTCCTTGAGTCCATGAAGCAAGATTTAAGTACTGATCTTCTTGAAATTGACATGATTCGTTTATCGGGTCCTTGTTTCGCGTCAGTCGATATTCGAATTGTCAGCTTATTGCTTGTTAAAATGGGCTTTACTAAGGCTACGATTTTTGGCCCTGACGGGAAGGTGTATCAACCCAAGGACCTATTGTACAAGAAAAACATTTTTGCACTGCGAGGGCGATTTAGGCCGCTCACCAAGGTTACAGCAGATATGTTTGATTCAGCAGTTCGTGCATTTTGCGAGACAAAGAAGGATGTAAAGGAGTGCGACGTTTTTCGTCTGGCTGAAATGACATTACAGCTACTGCAAACCGAAGCTGATATTGAAGATCACGAACAGGACTTTCTCGACCGTGCTGATATTTTATCTTCTCAAGGTCATTATGTGTTGATCTCAGATTTTGAATATCATTATGAATTGGTCAATTACCTTAACGAATGTCGAGTGGCCCACAAGGGACTTATTGTTGGTGTAAAGTATCTTTTAGAGATCTATGAGCGTGCGTCTAATGAGGGTAGAGAGTTGTCTATAATGCACAATTATGGCAGAGTGTTCCGGCACGGTGGCAGCTTTTGGGTGTATCCGTTTCAAGCTTCGGAAAATGCTCAAGTCTATACGGCCTCTACGATGTTGCCCCCTCCTTCAACGCGATCGCTTCACGACTTTTTGTTGGGCAATAAAGCACTAATTGAGATTGAGGCCCTCAATCCGGAGGTGTTAACTATTTTTTCTGACGATATTGTCAAGTCCATTCAAGAAGGAGAGACGGGGTGGGAAAACTCGGTTCCTGAAGGTGTGGCAGAAATGATAGTAGCCAATCAGCTTTTTAAGCACGGTTCCAAGTAGGATCTTATGGTTATTTGCGCAGTATTGTTCTCAAATCATCCATAGGATGATAGTTTTTAGCATAAAGAAAGTTGGAGGTAATAATTTGTTCCTTCGTAGCACTTTCCTCTTTTTTCCCCTCTAAGCGTTCACAGGTAGTCCATGCCTCTTTAACTGCTGGCAGGCCAATGCCATGGGGCTTGTGATACCCAACCCATGTTTTTTTACCCCAAATCACAGCGAATGCCCAAGTTAGTTTTTTCCTTCCTTGATGCGATAGAAGAGGAATTGTTGTAAACCCCAGTAAGAGAAAACACGAGCTAATGAAAATATCTGTAAGTCGTTTGTATGCCCTGTATCGTACAAGGTTTAAGTTCAAATCGATAGGCTCTTCTAATTCCTTTTGCGAACGATTTCTATGGTAATTCCCAACGAGAGAGTCGCTTTCTTTCCGGTAGATATAACAGGGGACTCTTCCACCAACAAAGCCAATGGATTCAATCATGGTGTGCGATGGTATGGACTCGGCACACAATATAATTTTTGAAGCCCCATGTATCTGGGCTAAATCCTCAATGCTTAGATTATACGATAGGTTGATTTGAATAGCACTTTTGCCATGGTCGGAAGTCTCTTGAAAGGCTTTAAACGTTCCCGGGTGACCAACAAAAAGAGCTTTCTGCTTTCTGCTTTTCTCTTGCCTAATTTTTTTCAAATATAGACTGCTTCGGATTGTCAATCCGAGTAGACTTGCTACGCCCCACCCTGCAAGAATCGATCCTCGAGAAAACCGAAGTGTTTCGGGTAATAGGGCATATATAAAGGTTATGGCAAGCAAGGCGATTCCACTTCCAGCAAAGAAGCTTCGCAATGAGCGGTGCTTGGCATAAGCCCCACTAAACAAGAGGCATAGAAAAAAAAGTACGCTGTATGCGGGTAAAAAACCTAGCAAGAATATATCAGGAAAATGATCAATCTCTGATTTTACGTAATGAGAATAGAGGGTTGATACCCCGTAGAAGCTACCATATATTATCAAGAGTTCCCCTAAGGCAGGAAGTATTTGTTTGGCAATTTTACCAGTATAAAAAAGGAGGGCTATTCCTTGAAACAAGCACCTTATAATGGGCTTTGTTATGCTAGGCCAACGACGGAATGTGTGTTTTTCAGCAAAGATTCCCATCGCATCAAAAAAGCTAAAGGCATAATTAAAGCTTTTCTTTTTTGTGCTTTCTCCTTTGTAGTGAATAATCGTTGTGCTACCCATATATTGTACATCGTAGCCCTCAAGCTGTACTCTATGTGAGAGGTCAATGTCTTCGCCATACATAAAGAAGGCCTCGTCAAATCCCCCTATCTTTTGAATGAGATTAGTCCTCCCAAAAAAGAAAGCACCGGTTAGTACCTTGACCGAATTGTCTTGGTTTTCTGGAAGGTGGCCGGCATAATACCCGTTTAGCCAAGAAGATGTTGGGCCTATCTTATACAATCCGGTGAATTTGCACAAAGAGGACCATAGGGTGGGTAGGCCGCGCTTGGATTCGGGCAGGAATTTACCTTGCCCATCAACCATTCGAACCCCAAGCGCTCCTAGGTTTTGACTAGATTCCATGGTTTGAAAACATGTTAACAAGGTGTTTTCTTTGATAACTGTATCAGGATTTAGAAACAAGACATACTTACCTTTTGCCTTTGTTAATGCCTGGTTGTTGGCTTTTCCAAACCCCATATTTTTGTCATTCTCAATACAATGAACAGAGGGAAACATGGATTTGACGCTTTCTATGGAGTTATCCGTAGAGTGATTATCGACAACAAAGACCTCAAAATCTATTCCTTGGTTTTTAAAGACACTATCGAGCGCTTGTAACAGGAACTGCTTAACGTTGTAGTTTACAATGATTATCGATACATCTATCATAATGCGGGGCTCTCATGATTAAATGACATCTTCATTTACGAAGGCCAGAGTTTTCGTTGCTTAACCTCTTGGAGAATTATTTTAAACCAGAATGAATAATGATCCGGGTTGTCTGCAATAGCCTTTTCAAGGACTTCCTTTTCTATCCACTTAACTTCTCCAACCTCTGCCGGATTTACATTTAAAGGAGCATCCTCAATGAGTCCAAAGAACACATGGTCTAACTCGTGCTCGTGCAAAGCGCTTACCACATCTGTGGCTTGGTAGATGAAGGAAAACTTCCAATCTAGGTCTGCGGCAATACCAAGTTCTTCGGGTAGCCTGCGGCGTGCAGCGGCCTCATAGGTCTCATTTTCTCTGGGATGACTGCATACTGCATTGCTCCATATGTTAGGCCAGTGATACTTTGTGCTGGCTCTTTTTTGTAAGAGTATGCGGTGATCTGGGTCAAAAAGTAATACGCTTATTGCTCTGTGTAAACATCCCTTTTTGTGAGCCTCCATTTTCTCCATGGTACCCAAGACATTATCCTGGTCATCAACAAGCACAACAAACTCTTTTACCTCGCTCATACTGTGAATATCGCAATAATCCAAGGAACACATGTTGATTCAATGGGTTAACGGTCCTTACTCTGGCCATATATCTTCTGCCACGATATCCCATGATAATATGCCCTTCCAAAGATTAGGCCTAAGGCCAAACACGAGGCAAAACGGACCATTGATGATTTCTTCAAGGTTGCTCGGCGCATTGAAATACAAGGCATCACGTTGATTGCCCAAAGGGTCAATAAGAGTCAGGCGGTAGTGATTCCCCGAGGAACCAAGGCTTCGGATTCCCTTAGTTTTGACCGTTACACCCTCTGTGCAAAATGTAGGAGACGGGTTGCCCACACCAAAAGGTCCAAATCGCAAAAGATTTTGGCAAAATGTAGAGCTGAGTAAAGTAAATGAAATAGCACAATCTAATCTGGTTTTTGCTAATTCGTAGGATGTATTACCAAGGCTATTATTCATAGATAAAAAGAAGGCCTCAATGGATTCTTTTTTTAAGGACATTCCTGCCGCAGCATGATGACCGCCCCAGCGGAGAAGGTGATGCTCGTTTTCCTGAATAAGGTTGTACAGATCGAGGTCCCCAGCGCTTCTTGCAGAGCCGGTGGCTTCTTTGTCTTCGCCACAGAGAACGATGGCAGGTTTTTGGGCAACCTCAACAAGTCGAGAGGCAACAAGCCCAGCCACCCCACTGTGTCCTTGTGGCAGCCATACAAGGGAGGCGTTCAGATAGGGATATTGAGGGGAATGTATCTGGGCCAACGCTTCTTTTGTCATCGATTGAGTAAGGCTTCGCCTTCTAGTGTTTTCTCTATCCAACTGGTCTACTAGACTAGCATCATCGCCTATCAAAGCCTCTAGTGCCATATCTGCACGTTGTAACCTCCCAGCCGCATTAATCTTGGGCCCAAGGTAGAATGTGAGACTATCTTCATCAATGTAGCGATCTCCAATAAGTCGGGGGATATTTGGGGCGGAGAAGTTTCCTTGTTTCATAGCTTCAAGTCCCAGGTTGGCAAGCACGCGGTTATCTTCTTCTAGCGCAACCATATCACAGGTTATGCTTATAGCAACATAGTCGACGAAGCGAAAAATATCGAGCATTGGGTGATGGGTTTTTGCCCAATGGTGCAGCATGCCAAAAAGCACTCCGCATCCACTTAACGACTTAAATGGATATTCACAATCATTTTGCTTTGGGTTGATGTAAATCGCATTGGGAATTTCTTCTCCCACCTCGTGATGGTCGCAGATAATAACATTTATGGAATGATCACGCGCCAATTGAACACTATCAAAATCTTTTGTTCCACAATCGACGGCAATAACAAGCGATATATTGTTTTTGATGGCGTGCTCAATGCCCCTAACAGAGATTCCATAGCCTTCTTCCCTGCGATCAGGGAAATAGGTTGTTATCAAGTCTTCGGATAGGACAAGTCTTAGCGCTTGATATAATAATGCAATGGACGATGTTCCATCGACATCATAATCCCCATATAACATAATGCGGTGGTTTGATTGTATGTGGCGCTCCAAGCAATCTGCCGCTTTATGACTGTTTTTTAACAAGGAAAAATCCCTGAGCTGATCCTTTGATGGGTTTAAATAGTGTTTTGCCTCTTCGGGGGTTTTTATGTTGCGTTGGTGCATTAGGCAGGCATAGGGGATATTCACCCCGAGTGCCTGAGATAAGGTATCGACCCCCACTTTATTGGATTCATAATAGGATTTACTGCGCATGGAATGAGGTTAACAAGGATTTGCATGCGGCCATTGCTGTTGGTGTCTTCCATTCATTTGGGTTGTTAAAATCCTTTAAGAAGGCCTCGCAGCTTTTGTACATTCGGTCGCCCTCTGCAAGTGCAATGTGGTAAGGCTCATCGCTAAAGCTCACGCGTTGATATTGACCTTTAAATGCATTGGGGAAAGTGGTCAAAAGAAACTGCTCAAACTTTTTGTACAGAAGTTGCTCTTTATTGACTGTGCCATTTTTCATGTTCCAATAGTTTCTTTCTGCTAGTGTTTTTATAGCGTCGCCATCAATTTTGCGTCGGCCATAAAAGGCGGAAAAGACTTCGTCGGGGCCTTTGTAGTCGGCTGCTATTTCAGACAAAACATAGATATCTTCAAGTCCAGCATTCATTCCTTGGCCATAAAAGGGAAGAATGGCGTGTGCCGCATCTCCCAGCAAGAGGTGTTTGCCATAATTCCACGGGCCTACAGTGACGGATTTAAGCCAAGAGGCAGGAAGATTTGTCAAGGGGGTGTCCGTTAGGGAAAATGAAGATTCTTTTCCCAGATAAAGTGATTGTACGGTGTGATGGAAATCCTTTTGGGTGGTTGTGCTATCCAGCCCGCCGATTCCATTAAGGGGCGCAAATAAGGTGCCGGCATAGTGGCCGTCGGCTTGAGGGAGAGCGATGAGCATGCTTTTGTCCCGTGGCCAAATATGTAGGGCCTGTGCTTCTTTGCTTTTAATTGGTGGGCCGTTCAGTGGTACTTCTCGATATCCGTAATTGGCCCGATCTATTGTAGAAGTAACGTGACCCAATCGCTCAAGAAGGATTCTTCCACTTGAGTGTATTCCATCACACCAAAAGATTCCGTCAAACTCGGCTTCTAGCTTATCAACTATATTAATGTCCTCAGAATTCAACGTATTGTCATAGTGCATTTCAATAGATTTGGCCTTCTCGAGCGCATTATGAAGCATTTGGTTTAGGTCAAATCGGGACACAGAATAAATGGCTTGGTGGGGAAGCCCATAGGGTTGGAAAAATGGTGACTCATCAGCTGAAGGATAAACTCTTCTTCCAAACATAGGGCAGCAGAGAGGCATGATTGCATCTTTCAGTCTAAGAAGGCTAAGACTCTTAAGTCCCCGGTGACTTAAGGCAAGGTTGATGTTTCTTTTTTGAATTGTGGGTCTTTTCAAAAAGGCATGGGCACTGCGGCGCTCATAGATTGATGCCTTTGCTCCTTGGCTGTTTAACCATAGGGCCAAGGCGCTTCCTACAATTCCAGCACCAATAATGGCAAATTTTTTCCCTGCTATGCTCATTGTTAATGTCTATGCAATCTACAAGAAACAATACGTTACGAAGGTGTTGGGCGATCAAAATTGAGCGACAGGCCCAATTCATTATTTAGCCGAACAATCTGACTGAGCAACCAAACCTTATCAAACATGGGATTGCCTTCCACATAGGTATGGATTTGACGCATTTTTTCAATGAGTTTGTCACGGTCTACATAGTCCCGCTTCCAGTCAATATCGACTAAGCGTTGGAAGGCCTTAACAAAATTCAGATAGTACTCTTTATACATTTCAGGAAGTTCTTTGTTTCGTTTAATGAAGATTTTTATGGCATTAATTAGATAGGGGAGGCTGGTTTCTTCCCTGAGGTGATAATAGGTTTGAAGCTGAGTTTTTTTTGCAGATGCAGCCATGCGTCCATCGGTAAACTCTACTCGATTTAGTGTGTCGAGGACGAGGTTGTATTTTTTTTGCGCAAAGCGAATATCGGAGAGATTTAAGAAGTAAGCATTTTCTTGCCAATTCGGGTGGATCAAATGACGATAGTCTTCAAGTATAGATTCGGCCAACTCATAGCGCTTCATTCGAATAGCGATTGTGACCATTGATTTGTAGTGGTTGTGGTGGAGGCTGTCTTGATCGAGGATAAGCCCTTTATCAACGCCCAACAAGTAGAGATCGAGAAGCTTAGGATAATACGCCTTTTGTCCTCGGTTTACCTTAGAAATACAGAAATTGAGCATGTAGGTAAAAACCCCGCGTCTTTCCGCTTCGGTAAATACCCCCTCTAATCGCCCTAAATGCTCTTGCATTCGATCAAAATAGACCTCATCCCCTTCCGTTAAGGACCGATAAATGGTCAAGTAAACTTCTACCGACGACGACAATCCTTGTTCTGAGTTTTCTCGTTCTAATAGGGCAACCAAGTCGTCGAGAAAGGGCCGTTTGTATTCTTTTCCCTGGATACGCTCAAGATTGAGCATTTCACAACTCTCTCTAAGCTTGAGTGAAAAATAGAAAGCATCTAATGCGTCTAACATTTCTTGCAGTGCTTTGTCGAATACACGAAGCTGTTGCTGTCCATGATGTAATCGATCTTCTTTGGCGACGAGAAAACTCTTTTGATAAAATTCTGCGTCTTGTGCTCCATGTTGGTTGAGTCGCTCTTGGAGTTTAGCCCGCTCTGAATTGTAGGCCTTATTGGCCTTTCGTTTTCTCAGGCTTCGAACAAGATAAAGTTGAGCAAAGAAATCATCAGACTTTAGCTCCTCTTGCATGATAAAGCGCTTGAGCTCAGCATACAGTCCCGAATAGGTTTCTCGAAGCTTTAAGTCATTGTAGGGGGTGTCCCTGCCGAAGACAGCATGATAGATTTTGTCTTTTTTCCAATACCTTGATGTATTCCATTGGTCATGGTGCTTTATCATGTAACTACTTAGCCTAAGGACTCGATGCTCTTTTTGATAAGAGCTTTCAACCATGCGATAAAATCGCTTAGCTTCTTGCTTTTTAAGGCTCCGGTATACATTAAAAAGCTTAGAATTTTCCACACAAATAGTTTTATATATCGTTGAATATCAATGGAAAAATACAAAAAAAGAGGCAAATAATGCTCACAAATTTTATTATTTGTACAGCCCTGTAAGAAATAATCTTTAGCTTCTTACGTACATTGGCAATATGCGTTATTCTCTTATATCTTGTGCTAGTGTTATTCTGTGGATTTCTTCCCTGTCAACGGGAAGGGCGCAGTCAGAATATTTCGAAAATAGAATCCCCCTAGGAGGGTTTGTAGATACAGGAAATACCATTTCGGCAGGCTATTACTCTGTAGATGCTCACAATGGAAACCTTTATCCCCAAAACATACCTGGGTTAGATACCTTTGCTTTGGCAAGTTCAATAACTAATCGAGGAATTTTCTATCCAGCCCGAGCACTTGGATCGAATGCCTCTTCTGATGCGTATATTTTCTTAAGCAATCAGTCCACTCAACTGAATTACAAAGTAGCCATTCCATCTCTTCAAACGGGAATCACAAGTTATTTGACGATATCTGGCTTGTTTTCCTATGATGAATTCTTTTACTCACAAAATAGAGACAACCTGCTTTGCCTTAGCCCAGACTCGATTAACACATTAACCTACAATAACCAAAACCAACTTTTGCCGGACCCAGTTAGCGTCTCTGTGCCTTGTTATGACTCGGCATCTGTTAAGGCAACAGCATATAGTGCAGTAAACGACAAGGCCTACTTCTATTATTATGATACCGCCACTTTGGGATCGGTGATGCCCTATTTGTCTTCGTTTGATGCGAATAATTTTTTCACCAATCGAGCCACTATACCCAATCCAATCTTTTTAAATCAGGCTGAAATCTTTTACCACGACTCGGTTGACAGACTTATTGGCCTAGGGCAAAAACCATCCGGGGAGGTTGTTATTTTTAGCATGGACACGTTGGGAAATCAAATATTGGAATACAATGTCCCGGTTTTGGTGCCGGCGCCTACTGTTATATCAATACCCAAATATGCAGCAGCCTTATCGACAGAGGATAATATTCTTTATTTCCAGCTTGTAACCAGTTTGGGTCAAGTTAATGAGCAAACTACACTATACAGTTACCGACTAGAAGATGTAGTTAATCGAAAACTAACAGCACAAGTAATACCGGCTACCATTAAACACCTTCATGCTACGCCCACGGTAGATGGGCTGGTTTTTGCTGGTGACGTTAATCGAGATGGCAATGTAAACTTCGTGGACTTTTTGAGCTTTGCGCCAAGTTTTTCAGTTACTGGGGATTTACGAAGCGCGCTTGATCAAAATATTGATTGGGTAGGATATGCCTCTTCAGATTGGTTGGACACTACGATTGCTAGCCTTAACCTTAAAAATGCCGATTGCAACGGAAATGGAATAATTGATTCTGCTGATGTCCAAGCTTTTTTGCAGAACTACAGAGCAGAACACAATAGTGAAAAGTCAGCATCAGGGCAACAAAACTGTCCTTATGAATTCTATTTTGTAATGCCTGACTCAGTTTTTTTTGGCGACTCAGTAACTATAGGAATTGGTTTAGATTTGCCTTCTGAGGCGGCTTCGGGAGTTGCGTTAGAACTGAATTTGGACACGTCAACTTTAATAAATGAAGGAAGATTGACGGCCACTTTTCCGCCAAGCTGGATTGGCGAGGAGGGGGTATCTACCCTATCTATTCAGCGGAGAGATTCACTCGAGGGGCAATTGGACTTTGCCTTATCGCAGAATACAACAAGTCAAGTAGCCGGTTCAGGGGTTTTTGCTGAAATTATAATTGTTACTCCTGACGAGGTGGTCAAAAAAGCGAGTAGTCAAGAATTGCTTATTCCATTGGGCTTTCAGGAAACCTATATACAGTTTATCAATGGCACGTTGGAATTAGGTTGTTTTCTTCCTGATACCTTGCGCGTTGTTGAAAAGCAGACGGCTACCACTCTTTCTGAGATAGGTCATCCTGGGATCCAGGTATATCCCAACCCATCAGATAATGTATGGCAGATCAACGCCTCCCATCCATGGACAAAACTTGAGGTGGTTAACTCTTTGGGCCAGATCTTATATCAAGAGGTAAGGAGTAATTCCATGACATCTATTCCGACGGAAGCCATACACAATGAGTTTTCAGTACTTATCCTTTATTATCCTACAACCATAGAAACGCTGCCTTTGCTGAAATTGCATGAATGACGCAAACGTCCCATAAGACTCCATTTTATGCTTGGAGTACAGTAAGTAATAGTCAGCTTTTGAGTTGGCTTGGTATTGACGAAAAGGATTTTTTTGATCAGCTTCACAATCCGCTCGAACTCGGTGAGGCCGGGCGTAAAATTCATGCGGCCTATGTTTTGGGTCGAAGAAACTTCTGGTATGCTAATGAGAGTTCTGTAATTACCTCTAGCCAATCTGCCTACATGGCGCTAAGCCCCAAGTTTGAATTGCTAGAGCAGGAAGTCTTTGTTGTGATGTACCTTAATCGGGCGCATCATATACAGGGAGTCCATGAAATCGCACGAGGAGGCATAAGCGCCGCATTGGTCGATTTGCGACTTTTGTTTAAACCAGCCATTGTA
>DLYY01000087.1:0-197 GCA_003447535.1 Bacteroidota bacterium
AAATACTTTAACTGCTGATGTTGTACTTTCAGGAGTAGTATCTGGTGGAGGTACTTTTACAGGAACAAAATAATAAGTTTATCACTACAGTCCTTTGAATAAAGGATATAAAATTAAGCCCCTGCAAAGGGGCTTTTTTATTGTGCAGAGTTAGCTTGATTAGGCAAGGCCCGCCACATCCCGCCTCCCTTCGGGGA
>DLYY01000087.1:500-3974 GCA_003447535.1 Bacteroidota bacterium
CCACATCCCGCCTCCCTTCGGGGAAGATCTTACTTACTTTTCATACTTGCACGGGATATCTCTTATCCGGCAATTCTCATTGAGCGATCACTCTGTTTGCATAAGTCGTTGCCGCAGTACTTCATATAGGGAAACACCGGCTGATACCGACACGTTAAGCGATTCAGTTTGGCCTACCATCGGAATCTGAAAGAGATGCTGACAATGCTTACGCATATTGTCGGATAGGCCACTTCCCTCAGATCCCATGGCAATCGCTAGTGGAATCGTCATATCTATATCTTGGATAAAGGTCTCTGTGTCAATACTAGCTCCAGCAAGGGCAATCCCGTTTCCTTGAAGGAAACTCTTGGTCTCTTCCCAATCCATTTTACATATTGGGAGATTATGAATAGCTCCTGCACTTGATTTAACTGCAAAGGCATCAATGGCAGCACTCCCTCTGTACGGAACGATAAGCCCATCCACCCCAAAGCACTCGGCAGAACGCACAATAGCGCCAAAATTTCGAGTATCGGTTACTCCGTCTAGTACTAAGAAAAGAGGTGTTCGCCCCTCATCATAACACTTATCAAGTAGGTCTTGTGCCTTATAAAACTGCACTGGACTTTTAATTCCAAGCACTCCTTGATGGTTGATGTTTTCCCTGCCGTATATAGGCCAAAGCAGACGTTCAATCTTTACTCGGGGCACTGAGATAACACTAACTCCATGGCCTTTTGCTGTCTGGATGATTGCATCCATTTCAGGGCCAATCGATTTTGTATTGTAAAGAATTTTATCGAAGTCAATACCATCTTGTAGAGCTTCCAAAATCGGTTTACGTCCAAATATGATTTCCTTTTTAGTCATGGCAAAGAATTGAGGTTAGGCATCTCGGCTAAAAAGATAAAAAATATGTCCTGCATCTTGCGAATCCAACCGTCCACCTATACGATGAATCAAGCTACGCACAGGTCCTCTCCAAAAGGCGGTCCTAGGATGGCTTGATTTTTTGGAAGCAATGGTATTCTTGTGGATGAGATATTCTACGGGATAAGCATCTATTAACTTAAAAGCGGTCTCTGCTAAAAGATGGTTTACCGCTTTAGGACTAAAAAAATAGGTTGCTTGTTGCTGCCAAACAGGCCAGTGTGGTCCGCAATGTATTGCCTCTCGCGACCAAGCATTATGAAACAATATGCCTAATTCCTTAATCTTGACGTTGTTGTTAACTGAATGGATCAGAGCGGCTGGATCAATAGTATGACTTAAACTTGTATAGATAACTGCTTGCTTACTTGACGCTTTCTCTGGGGCTACAAAATCTAAATGACAAGTCTCGCCTTTCTTCCAGGAAAGTTTTTTTTCGAGCCATAGATCAAACGAAGTATGCTGAGGGGTTTCTTGCAGAGGGAGCGTAGAGTTTTTTTGGTGCATATCGTCGACACGGATAAACTCCCGGTCTTCAAACAACGAGGCTACTCTTCCATCAGGAAAAGTAAAGTTTTCCTCTTCATACAATTCCTTACTTCCCGCGCCATCAGATACTTGATTTTGCTCAGCAGGATGGCTGTTATCTTTTAAATCCAAAACTATGGCTGGGGGATTTCCATCGTCATAGGGCTATCAATAATTGGACCTGTGGTAGTTGCCTCAGCAGGTGTTGTATCCATTATACTTACTGATGGAGGTGTATTGTATGTCGCCTCAAATTGGTTGATTGCATTTACTTTGGATTGCATCGGGCTCATCTGTTGACTGATTTGCTGATAATATTGGGAGAATTGCGTTTGAATTTGAGTAGACTCCTCTTCATTTCGAGCATTGGCCAATGCATTTTGAAGTTGTTCGTTGAATCCTTCTAGTGCATCATTATAAGGATTTAATTCTTCCTCTAATGAAAGCTTTTCAGCTTCGCGTGCACTTTGCATGGCATTCATCAGACTGGTGTCGCCAAGTGCAACGGCCAGTTTAGAATAGGTTAAGTTTCCATCTTCTTGTTGGACAAGTTCTCCTGCTGTGACATTGCTTGTCAGTACAGTAAACATGGCGTTCACAGCACTTTCTGCCGCGGAATCAATCGACAATATAGCCACTCCATCATCCCCTGTGTTTTCTTCTAAGGCAAAGCCAAGGGTTTGATTCATATAACCTAAAAGGTCATTAGTGTATCGATCCGTGATGATTTTTTCAGCGTCATCGTCTTTAACTACAGTGCTGAGATATCCAAGCTCTTCATCCGCGTACTTAGTCAAGACTGCCATGACTTGATCCGCTTCTTTATTCATCTCTAAACCGTAAAGCATACGAGGCACACTGAAGTAGCTTATATTACTATATCCACCAAGGGCCTCAATCGGTAATTCCTTCATAAATGAAGTGGCAAGTTCTTTAGCCTTTTCAGGGTTTTTGGCACTTAGTGTTTCAATTGCCATTGTATATATATTGACCAGCGTAATAAACTGACGATGTACATTTTCATCGAGTAGCATGTCAGGATTTTGCTTAAGTCCACCAAAAGCAAACTTATTCATCAAGTTGTCAAACAATAGATCTGGGTTTGGAATCGTATTAGTGCTTGCAAATTCAAACGGTGTAATGCGATAGGCTAAGCCTTCTAAACTTAAGTTTCTCTGATAGTCACTGTAGTAATCTCTTGGAACAGTAATCGCAAAATAAATTGGACGGTCATTGATGTTACCGGCGATCAGGTCAGATAGTATGTAGCTAGTTGGATCATTTGAATTACTCAACTGAATGTTCATGGTGTCACTTATCAATTCATAGTAGGGAGAATAGTCACCCCAAATGGTAGTATCGATTGCAGAGTCGATAGGGAAGAGTAATCCTCCGTTTGCTGAACGACCGAAGTTCTTAAGCTTTCCAAAAAATGAATTTGGGTTGCTAGCTGGTAAACTAAGCGATCTTGAGAGCTGCTCACTATGCATATCATTCATTGTTAAGCTAACATTGAGTGGAGCGCTCTCATTCATTTTACGACGAAGGTTATCGTAATAGGTATCCTGCATTAACAAACTCAAGTTGATGATTCGAACGTCGGGTCTCACGCCTTCGACTTCTTGCGCATACCAGAGTGGGTAGGTGTCATTGTCACCAAAAGTGAAAATGATAGCATTTTTTTCAAGAGACGTTAGGTAGTTTGATGCAAAGTCAATCGTTGTCGTTCGCCCAGATCGGTCATGGTCATCATATCCCTGACTTCCCATTAGCGCAGGAGCTAAAAGACCGATGAAAATGGCTAGAACCGGCTCCCAGGTAACTTTCTTTGCTCCTTTAGATAGCCATTCAATAAGTTGCAGAACAGCAAGTCCAATCCAAATACAAAAGGCAAATAAAGAACCCACCAAGACATAATCACGTTCACGTGGCTCAACAGGAGGCTGGTTGATGTAAATGATAAAGACTAGGCCTGTAATCAAGAACATAGCTGAGATGGCAATCGCCAAGACTTGATTCTTGCGGTAACTGTAT
>DLYY01000093.1 GCA_003447535.1 Bacteroidota bacterium
GCTGGCATTCCCTGTATTGGCACTTCAAAGGCATTTCAGGGTCTTGCCGTCACCGACAACCAAGAGGTGCTCATTGCAGAAGACGCCGAACAATTTGTGGAGGCGATTTGCAGGATTTCCAGTGAAGAGGGCTTGTGGGAACGCATAAGGCAATATGGTTTGGATTATGTTGATCAGCATCATAACCCAGCATCAATTGGCGAGGCCCTTTATGAGAAGTATTCAAACGGTATAGACAAGAAGTTTTTATGATTGTAGCAGGCGTCTTATTTTTTCTTATGCTCTATACTTGGATTATGTTTCCAAGCTTTATGCTTTTTGCATTTCGCAAGGACCATCACGATCGAGTAGCTGTTCCTCGTAATGAAGACACCTTACCATTGACAATTTTGATGTTCGTACATAATGAAGAAGATGTTTTGGAAAACAGTCTAAGTACTTTAACCACTTGCCCTAGAGGTCAGTGGAATGCTGAGTTTGTTATCATCTCGGATGCCTCAACAGATGGAAGTCATGCTGTTGTCGAACGCTTTCAAGCCCTTGACAAACGATTTACTCTTATTCAAAGTGACCAGCGACTCGGTAAACCCGGGCAGTGGTATAAGCATCAAGATATGTTGAGAGCCCGCAAGGGGTATCTGCTGTGTTTGGATGCTGATGTTATTATACAATCCGAAGGATGGAGCATACTGCATCGACTTGTACAACAATATCCGGAGGCAATTGTCGCAGGACGAAGTAGAAGCCATTCAAATTCAGAAGAGGTTTACTTTGATAGTGAGTCAATGTATCTCTCCTTAGAGACCCGATTAAAGCTAGCGGAGGGAAATGTTTTTAAAAGTGCAATCGGCGTTTTTGGTGCGTGTTACATCTTGCCTTGCAAGAACCTTCCTGTTATTCCTCCTAAGTTGACGGTAGATGACTTTTTTATTGCCTACGCTCAATTAAAGTTGGGAAAACCATCCATAGTAAGTCATGAGGTTGTGGCTCATGAATATGTCTCAGGGAAGTTGGCCGTTGAGTTTCGAAGAAAGCGAAGAATTACCTGCGGGAATTGGCAAAATCTTTTGAAGTTGCCCAAGTTGCCCGGTCGAGGATCTTTCCAAATACTATGGCTATTGTGGTCACACAAAATTCTCCGGTGGTTAACGCCCATTTTGGGAATAGCGCTTATTGTCTCGGGTTGTTTTCTTGACACTTATTTACAACCCTATGGGTATTTTTGGAGTTTAACGAGTATTGGGTCAATCATTCTTTGTATGGTAGCTCATTATTTAGGAGAAAGATTGTTTCATCGCAGCCCTAAACTTCTTCAGGGATTGAGCTACTTCATAATTATGAATATGGCCGTACTTTGTGGAACGTTTGATTTTATATTGGGCCGGCGACATGGAATATGGAAACCAACAGAAAGAATGCGCAATGAATAAAGCTATGGAAGAAAGAACGTTGGATACGGTAGAGTCTGCTATCGAAGCAATAAAGGCAGGCAAACTAGTCATTGTTGTTGATGACGAGGGTCGGGAAAATGAAGGGGACTTCATTACAGCTGCTGCCAATGCCAATCCTGAGGTGGTAAACTTTATGGCTAAAGAAGGAAGAGGACTTATTTGTGCTCCGATAACGGAAGCTCGTGCGGAAGAGCTACAGCTTGATTTAATGGTTGGCAAAAACACCGTGCTGCATGAAACTCAATTTACCGTTTCCGTCGATCTCTTAAAAGATGGAGTGACAACGGGAATCAGTGCGCAAGATCGTGCGAAGACAATTCAAGCGCTTATCGACCCTACAACCCGACCAGAGGATTTAGGAAAGCCAGGACATATTTTTCCACTAAAAGCAAAAAATGGCGGGGTACTTCGCAGAGCAGGTCACACAGAAGCGGCGATTGATTTAGCACGACTTTCAGGTTTTGAGCCTGCGGGCGTCCTTGTAGAAATACTCAACGACGATGGCTCGATGGCGAGATTGCCAGACCTTTGGAAGGTTGCAGAAGAGTTTGATTTACGGATTATCTCCATTGAAGATCTGATTAAGTATAGGATGAGACACGAGTCTTTGGTGTCTAAGGATCTTCAAATAAAGCTTCCAACAAAGTATGGAGATTTTCAATTGCATGGTTTTACTCAGGAGAATACAGGAGAATTTCATTTTGCCCTAACACTGGGCGAATGGTGTGAAGAGGATGCTGTATTAACAAGGGTCCACTCGTCCTGTTTGACAGGCGATCTTCTAACATCTTTGCGTTGTGATTGTGGAGATCAATTAAGTTCTTCTCTTAAACAAATTCAAATGGAAGGAAAAGGTATTCTTCTATATATGCAACAGGAAGGGCGGGGTATAGGGCTTCGAAGTAAACTTCAAGCCTATGCGTTGCAAGAGGAAGGAATGAATACCTATGAGGCTAATCAAGCCTTGGGGTTTGAAATGGACGAAAGAGATTATGGAGTGGGTGCGCAAATATTGAGGCAGCTCGGTATTCGAAAAATGCGACTCATGTCCAATAACCCTACGAAACGAGTGGGCCTTATTGGGTATGGATTAGAAGTAATTGAGTCGGTTCCTATTGAAGTCGCTCCAAACCCTCATAATGAGAAATACTTGCAGGTAAAACGAGACCTAGGAGCTCATAAATTAAGTTAATCCTTATTTTATGAGCACACTCGCTGTAATTGGTTCGGGCGTGGCTGGACTAGCTTCTGCTGTACTAGCTGCCAATAGAGGATATGATGTTTCTGTATTTGAGGCAAATTCCATGTTGGGGGGAAAGGCAGGTGAAATTCGTGAGGCCGGTTTTCGATTTGACAGAGGTCCTTCTCTTTTTACGATGCCTGAAGTGCTCGATGAGCTATTCACCACATGCGGCAAAAATCCCTCAGACTATTACAGCTACTCGAGACTGCCTGTTATCACAAAATATTTTTACCCTGATGGCAAAGTGTTTCATGCGTATGCGAAAGCTGAAGATTTCGCCCAAGAGTTTGAACGGGTCTTCGGAGAGCGAAGTGATCATGTATTGGAGTATTTGTATCATGCTCAGAAAGTCTTTGAATTGACTGATGAGGTTTTTCTTCGTCATCCACTGCGAAAGGCTTGGCGGTACATACCAAAGCACGTTCTTCCTAAAGCGGCTTCACTGAGACGATTAAAGGCATTTACAACACTAAATGCTCTGCATAAAAAGTTTTTTACTACTCCCGAAGCGATTCAGTTGTTTAACCGATATGCCACCTACAATGGCTCCGATCCATATCGGGCACCAGGAACGATGGCAGTGATTAGTCATCTTGAGCATAATCACGGAGCCTTTATTATGGATGGAGGTATGCATCAAGTCGTACAGTCCTTGATACAATTGGGAAAAGAATTGGGAGTAGACTATCATACCAATAGCCCCGTTGAGGAAATTTTGCTTGAAGGCAGGCGGGCATGCGGTATTCGTTTAGGGGATAAAAAGCATTTGTTTGACTGGGTGATTACCAATATGGATGTCCAACCAACATATAATAAACTTCTTCCATCTGTAAAGCCGCCTCAAAAAGTGCTCAGTCAAGAAAAGTCCACTTCCGCTTTGATTTTTTATTGGGGTGTGCATGGGGAGCATTCAGACCTTGATGTTCACAATATCTTATTTAGTGCGGATTACCAGCATGAATTTGATGCTTTAAGGAATGGTAAAGTAAGCGATGATCCTACCGTGTACCTTTATATCAGTAAGAAGCATATTCCAAATGACGCGCCGGACGAAGCGGAAAACTGGTTTGTTATGATCAATGTCCCGCATGACTCAGGCCAGGATTGGGATGAAATAGTAGCCCGAGCTAAGGATAACGTTTTAACAAAAATTGAGTCAATGCTTGGCATAACGCTAAGTTCAAGTATTCAGTATGAAAGGGTTTGGACTCCTAAAGGCATTGAGTCAGATACTTCTTCCTATGCTGGAGCGCTATACGGCAATGCATCAAATTCTCCATTTAGTGCATTCTTTCGTCACAGTGAACGAAACCCTTCGCTAAAAAACCTTCGTTTTGTAGGAGGGGGTGGGCACCCTGGCGGTGGTGTACCGCTTTGTTTATTATCGGCCAAAATTGCGCTCGATAGTCTTTAATATCTTCAATTAATCAACATTTTTTGCCGTATTAAGTCAAAATAATGTGCGGTTTGTTAAAATTTTTTAACAAAAATGAGAACAAAAGTTAAACAAATGTGTTTCTTAGGCGAAACAAATAATTATTTATATGAACATTTTAGCGATTTCTTATGAGGCTATTGAAGCGTTTGGTGGCGAGTTCTCCGGTGAGCAACTTGTTGCCTTTACGTTCTTTATAGGCTCTATGGCCATGATGGCCGCAACTGCATTCTTCTGGTTGGAGATGCGTAATATTGACGCCAAGTGGCGTACTTCACTACTTGTATCGGGTTTGATTACTTTCATTGCCGCGGTACACTACTACTACATGCGTGACTATTATATCATGGCATCTGCTGCAGGTGCAGAAAATCCATCGCCAACGTTCCTACGTTACGTTGATTGGATTCTTACTGTTCCATTAATGTGCGTTGAGTTCTACCTAATCACTAAGAAAGCTGGTGGACAAATTAGCACAATGTGGAAACTCATCTTTGCTTCTGTAGTAATGCTTGTAACAGGGTACATCGGGGAAGGAGTCTTCCGTGAAGATGCTTGGTTATGGGGTCTTATCTCAGGTATCGCATACTTCTACATCGTTTACCTCGTATGGTTCGGTGAAGTTGCTGAGCTTGCTGGTAATGCTGGAGGCGCTGTTCAAAAGGCAAATAAAGTCTTAGGATGGTTTGTACTTGTTGGATGGGCTATTTACCCTATTGGTTAC
>DLYY01000214.1:0-8982 GCA_003447535.1 Bacteroidota bacterium
TACAATACCACTTATAATCCAAATGATACATTAACTTGGAATGCAGCAGATCGCCTATTTGTAATTGGTAATGGTCAGTCATTATCAAGAAGCGACGCTATGATTGTTTACAAGAGTGGTTTAGCTGAATTTAGTAATGACGTGAATGTTGGTGGAAATATCGATATTACCGGCAATACGGATATGTTTGGCGATGTCATAATGTATGATAATACCACTGTATTAGGAAACTTAGGTTTGGGTAACACTGAACTACGCCTGCGTGGCAATGGCGACCCCAATCACTATTTAAAATATTTTACTGATGGGGCAGGATTTGACGGTCCTAAGCTATACGGTTATGGTACAATAGCTCTGCAAACAAATAATATGGAGGTAGTACTTCGTAATGGTAGAATGGGCGTTGGAACCAATAGTCCAACAAAAGGAAAACTACATGTTTCTGGAAGCGATTCCTACAGTGCTGCAGGAGGTGGATGGTTTGCAAATAATGGCGGGGGCACAGGCACGTACGGAGCTTATAATTTTAACGTCGGTATTTATTGTGAGAACGATCTAATAGTTTCGGGTTTCATAGCAACAGAATCTGATGCGCGCCTTAAAAATATAAGTGGTGTATCAGATGCTTCTAGTGATCTTGAGACATTAATGAGCATTGAAGTCACTGACTACACGCTAAAGGATGTTATAGGTCAAGGAGGTAGAGACTTTAAAAAAGTTATAGCTCAACAGGTAGAAGGAGTATTCCCTCAGGCTGTAAACACTACGTCTAACTATATCCCTAATATTTATGAAGCAGCAAAGATTACCAATGGCAAGATTATGGTAAGTGCTGAAGTTACTGTAGGGGATAAAATCAAGATGTTTAAAGAAGATGGCAGTGAGTTACATGTTAACGTATTAGCTACAGATGCCAATAGCTTTACTGTAGACAGCGATTATGAAGGACAGGTCTTTATCTATGGAAAGGAAGTTGATGACTTTCGAGGTGTTGACTATGATGCCCTTTCTATGCTCAATATCTCAGCCACGCAAGAATTGCATCGCTTAATCCAAGATTTACAACTGGAAAATGCAGAGCTTAAAAACGTCAACGCTTCATTTCAAAATCAGCTTGATGAGATCAAGGTGATGTTAAACACAAGGGAAAGTAACACAGCTATTAAATAATAGTTGCCAATACATGCAATAAAAAAAGCCCTCAACATTGAGGGCTTTTTTTATTGTGTCTATAACACGATTCAAGTTTATCACCCAAACTCGTTTGCCCCCTCATCACTTTTGGTTAAGGCAAGAATAAGGTTGTATATAGGAATCAAAATAAACCATCCGCTCTTTCCAACATCGTGCATACGTCTAACTCCTACAGCAAGACCCGGCAAAAAAGCCACTAGGCTGTATAAATAAGATACTACCATAAGTTCATCCAAACGGCCCCCACTCTGAATAACTAAAACAGTAGGAATCAAGGATATCAACGTATTAAATAGAACGAAGTACCAGTATTCCGTGCGTGAAGCACGACCACTAAACTTGGCGTAGTTTTTAAAACAATGGATGTAATATTTCATGATTTTTGTTTTGATTTCCATTAAAATAAATAAAATATAAAGTGTATAAAGCGAAGACTAGGAGTTAATAATACCTCAGAGACTTCATTAATTACACAATTTTTGTATTTTACCAAACGTTTGTTTGATAAGAATCTATGTTCTTGGCGTACAAACCCCGTAATCGATCAAAATAGAAACCATGATGAATTCTTCGTCCAATCAGAAAAGCTCAAGAATTGTAACACCAGCAAATCAACGGCATATTCGAAAAGTAGCTGTACTGGGATCTGGTGTTATGGGCTCACGAATAGCATGTCATTTTGCGCACATCGGTCTGGACGTGCTACTCCTTGACATTGTCCCTTTCGACCTTACGGAAGAACAAAAAAACAATTCAAAGGCACGAAATCAAATTGTCAACAATGCACTAAAAGTTGCTGTAAAGTCGAAACCCTCCCCTATTTATCACCAACAATTTCTTGACAACATTACTACAGGAAATTTTGAAGATGACTTAGATAAAATAGCTTCTTGCGACTGGGTGATTGAGGTAATCATTGAACGCTTGGACATTAAAAAGGCACTTTTTGATAAAGTAGAAAAGCTTCGTAAACCAGGAAGTCTTATAACTTCTAACACCTCAGGGATTCCCATCTCAATGCTCGCCGAAGGACGCAGTGAGGAATTCCAAAGACATTTCTGTGGTACACATTTTTTTAATCCCCCTCGATATCTCAATCTCTTTGAGATTATCCCACACACTACAACAGATCTAGAAGTTATTCGATTTTTTGAGCATTATGCGGATTTATTTCTTGGGAAAACACCCGTGCTTGCCAAAGACACTCCAGCCTTTATCGCCAACCGGATAGGCGTCTTTTCCATGTCGGCCATCTTTCAACTCATGAATGATTTCGACCTCAGTATTGGAGAAATTGACGCCATCACAGGACCACTCACAGGAAAACCAAAGTCAGCGACGTTTCGAACAGCAGACGTTGTAGGACTTGACACTTTGATAAAAGTAGCTAAAGGAGTCTACGATAACTGTCCGAAAGACGAGCGACGAAGTACCTTTCAGATACCCGATTTTGTGCTTTCGATGGAGCAGAACCAATGGCTTGGGGATAAGACAGGTCAAGGCTTCTACAAAAAGTCAAAAACTGAAGAAGGGAAACGTGTATTCCTTGAGTTAGATCCCAAAACATTGGAATATACGGCTTCTACAAAAAGACCATTTGATTCCATCACGCAAGCCAAAGCAGCCGGTGGATTAAAAAACAAGCTTCGTGTGTTATCGAAGGGGAATGATGAGGCAGCACGATTTAACAACACCGTGAATGCCATGGTCTTTCAGTATTGCGCCAATCGCATCCCAGAAATATCTGACGAACTATATCGAATAGATGACGGCATGAGGACGGGATTTGGATGGAAAATGGGTCCTTTTGAAATGTGGGATGCTATCGGAATTAAGGAAACGCTAGATCAAATGACTTCTATGGGCTTTGAAGCACCTCAATGGGTGCATTCCATGCTGGCATCAGGAGCAACTTCATTTTATAAGCATCAAGCAGGACAGCGCAAGTATTGGGATATACCATCAGCATCCTATAAAGCTGTACCTGGTCAAGAACATTTCATCATTCTTGCGAATCGAAAAGAGGACGTGGTCTGGAATAATAGCGGTACGAATCTCTATAATTTAGGTGATGGCGTACTTAACCTTGAGTTTAAAACCAAAATGAATAGCATTGGTGGTGAAGTATTGGAAGGAATTAATCATGCCATCAGTAAAGCGGAAAACGAGGGATGGAAGGGTCTTGTTCTTGGTAATGACGCCAGCAATTTTTCTGCTGGAGCGAACCTCGCAATGATTCTCATGCTTGCCGTTGAGCAAGAATATGATGAACTTGATTTGGCTATCCGCCAATTTCAACAAACAGCAATGCGTGTCCGTCATTCGTCAATTCCTGTAGTGGCAGGACCTCACGGAATGACTTTAGGCGGTGGATGTGAAATCACCATGCATAGCGATGCTGCGCTTGCCTCTGCTGAGACTTACATTGGACTCGTAGAAGTGGGTGCGGGAGTTATACCTGCGGGTGGAGGATGTAAAGAATTAGCCTTGCGCGCATCGGATTACTGCCATACAAACGACCCTAAAATTCCAAGAATCGTAGAGGCATTTACCCATATTGCCACAGCTAAAGTGGCCAGCTCGGCCCATGAAGCATTTCAATTAGGTCTTTTAGATAAGCGAAAAGATGAAATAGTCATCAATTCCAAACGTGTTATTGCAGAAGCCAAAAAGAAGGTGCTAGAGTTACATAATAATGGATATAGCCAACCTCCTATCCGGAAAGATATAGAGGTGATGGGACGTTCGGGTATGGCGGCTTTACTTTCCGGACTTAGTGGCTTTGAATTGGGCAACTACGCTACCCCACACGACATTACAATTGCCAAAAAAATCGCCTACGTACTCTGTGGCGGAGATCTCAGTATGCCAAGTAAGGTTTCTGAGCAATACCTTCTGGATTTAGAACGAGAAGCCTTCCTCTCCCTCTGTGGCGAAATCAAGACACAACAACGAATGGAATCCATTTTAAAAACTGGAAAACCACTTCGAAACTAATTTTCAATCCTCTTGAATAGAATATTAAACAAAAACCTATGAGAACTGCATATATAGTAGCTGGGAAACGCACCGCCATCGGGAAAGCAAAGCGAGGAGGATTTCGATTTACATCTCCAGTGGATCTGGGAGCACACGTGATCAACCAACTTCTGCAAGACCTGCCGAGTTTAGACCCAAGTAGAATAGAAGACATATTGGTTGGCAATGCCGTACCTGAAGCAGAACAAGGTCTTCAAATGGCACGGTGGATTTCCATCCGATCCAATCTTCCAGAGACCGTTAGTGGGGTAACCGTCAACCGATATTGTGGGTCAGGGGTTGAGACGATTGCCATGGCTACAGCTAAAATTCAAGCCGGCATGGCTGATTGTTTAATTGCTGGTGGAGCAGAATCTATGTCCTTAGTACCAACCATGGGCTTTAAGACCGTGCCAAATTACCAAATCGCCGTAGATCACCCAGACTACTACATCGGCATGGGGCTTACCGCTGAAGAAGTTGCATCCAAGTATAGTGTCACAAGACAAGAAGCCGATGAGTTTTCTTTCAACTCTCACCAAAAAGCTGTAAAAGCAGTCAATAGTGGACTGTTTGACGAAGAGATTACCCCAATGGATATTGAAGAAGTTTACTATGACTCCGCTTCAGATTCCAAACGATCAAGGACCTACACTGTCAATCGAGATGAAGGACCGAGAGCGGAAACTTCAGTGGAGGTTTTAGGAAAACTTCGAGCCGTTTTTAAACAAGGCGGGCAGGTTACAGCTGGCAATGCCTCACAAACATCAGACGGCGCCGCTTTTGTCGTAGTTATGAGTGAAGAAATGGTTAAAGAGCTCAATCTAGACCCCATTGCGCGCATGGTTACATCAACAACCATCGGAGTTTCACCACGCTACATGGGTATAGGACCTGTAGAAGCCATTCCCAAAGCGCTGAAAATGGCAGGGCTAAGCTATCAAGATATGGGACTGGTTGAACTTAATGAGGCCTTTGCAGCACAATCCTTAGCCGTACTGAAAAATCTACCTGACCTAGATCCTATCAAAGTCAATGTTAATGGTGGAGCCATTGCCTTAGGACACCCCTTGGGATGTACTGGAGCGATATTAAGCATCAAATTATTCTGTGAAATGCGGCGACAAAAACAGCAGTACGGCATGGTCTCAGCCTGCATCGGCGGTGGACAAGGAATCGCCTCAATCTACGAATACCTTAACTAACCAAAACATTAGATTTATTATGGATACAGCAACACATAAAAAAATATTGATTAAAGGAGGAGAATTTATTGTCAAGCAAGCAGCTCCCCAAGAAATCTACAGCCCAGAAGATATCAATGAAGAACAACGTGCATTTTCTGATGCAACTTCTGAATTTGTCGAAAAACGAATTGCTCCGCAATTCGATGCTATAGAACATAAGGAGTTTGATAAGGTAGTCTCTCTTTTAGAAGAAGCAGGCGAACTCGGCTTACTAGGACCGGGCATTCCCGAAGCATACGGAGGGATGGGATTAGACTTTAACAGCGAAACCTACCTTGTTGAAATCATGGGCCGCACCCAAAGCTTTGGTGTTGCCTATGCCGCCCATACTGGAATTGGAATGCTTCCGATTTTGTATTACGGAAGTGAAGCGCAACGAAATGAGTGGCTTCCCGCTCTCTGCTTTGGAGAAAAAAAGGCTGCCTATTGCTTAACTGAACCAGGCTCAGGATCCGATGCACTTGGCGCGAAAACCAAAGCAGTTCTTTCCGAAGATGGTCAGTCTTGGATCATATCAGGTCAAAAAATGTGGATCACCAACGGCGGATTCGCCGATGTATTCACCGTTTTTGCTCAAGTTCAGGAAGACAGTCAATTAAATGGTCAAAGCGGATTCACCGGCTTTATTGTGCCGGCCCATAGTGCCAATGTTAGATTGGGTGCTGAAGAAAAGAAAATGGGTATCAACGGTTCATCCACACGACAGGTTTTCTTTGAAGAAGTCGTTATTCCAAAAGAGAATGTGCTTGGTGAAATTGGCAAGGGACATAAAATAGCCTTCAATGTGCTCAATATCGGACGTTACAAGCTGGGTGTCATAGGAATTGGAGGTTCAAAAGTGGTAGCAACTGCCTCTGTAAAATATGCCAATGAACGAAAGCAGTTTGGGCAATCTATTGCAAGCTTTGAAGCCATTCGATATAAAATTGCTGAACAAGTAATAAGAACCTATGCGCTAGAGTCTGCATGTTACCGGACCTCTGGCCTTATTAAAGACTTAATGGATGATCTAGAGGCTAAAGGGGTTTCATCTATTCAAGCCAAAATCGATGCAGCTGAAGAATATAGTATTGAAGCCGCAATTCTCAAGGTACTGGGTTCTGAAACCGTGGATTACGTAGTTGACGAGGGTGTACAAATCCATGGAGGCATGGGATTCTCTGAGGAAACCTTAGTATCCAGAGCATATCGAGATGCCCGTATCAATCGAATTTTTGAAGGTACTAACGAAATCAATCGCTTACTATCTATCGGTACGATTCTGCGACGTGCCCTCAAGGGACACATTGATGTGTTAGGGCCAGCAAAAAAAGTACAGGAGGAGTTGATGTCCGTGCCATCAGATAGCGGAATTGAAGATGGAGTACTATCACGAGAAATGCATGCCACCCAGCAAGCAAAAAAAGTACTACTTATGGTAGCCGGTGCCGCAGCAAAACACTACGGCAAAGAGCTTGAATCTAAACAGATGGTGATGATGTATATTGCTGATATACTTATTGACCTCTTTACCATGGAATCAATGATTCTGAGGACCCAAAAAAGAGCAATGACTGAAGGAGAGACTGCGAGCAGGGACTTTATTACCATGACGCAAGTATTTGTCTCAGACGGTTTAGAGCGCATACATACCAATGGAAAAAGAGCAATCGCCTCCTTTGCAGAAGGTGATATGCTTCGAATGATGAATTTAGGGATCAAACGATTTACTAAGTTTGACCTTATCAACACAACAGCAATGCGTAACCATATTGCTGAAGTTGCCATTGAAGCAAACGCCTATCCCTACTAGTCATGACGAATCCAAAACCAAACCTTAAGGATTTTCGATTTGATTTGCCCATTCAGATGCGATGGAATGATCTTGATCCATTAGGCCACGTAAACAATGCAATTTTCATTACTTACTTTGAATTCGGCCGAAGTCAATATATGCTAAAGGCAAGTAGAACCTGGGATTGGACTAAAAATATGTTTTTAGTAGGTGATGTCCAGGCCACCTTTTACAAGGAACTTACTATGCTACATACTGAACCTCGAGTTTCTGTGCGAACACACTCCTTCGGGACAAAAAGCTTTGTTCTTGAATATGCCGTATGCAGCGGAAGCAAGGATAAGCCCCTACTCCACAGCAGCGGGAAAACAACACAAATCATGTTTGATACAAAAAGTCGTTCTACCATTGAGATACCCCGATGGCTTCGAGAAGAAATTAGCACTTTTGAAGAACAAGAGTAGCAAATTTCGCTGCATCATTACCCTTTTCGCCCATCAAGTCAAAATCATACTTTATTGATAATCAATGACATATGTATCTAAACATAAAAATGTAACTCTATCTCTTATTTTTAACGAATAATCTGAATCCTAGGCAAGATATTCCACGTATTGTAAGGTATAGACTTTGATTCCATGACAATCAGAAACTACATAACACCTTTTCTAAGTCTCATATGTACAATCTTATGGTCTTACCAGGTACATGCGCAGCCGATGCTTAAAGGACCAGCGGTTTCCGATATTATGGTAGATGTAGATTTTTCAGATTCCTTAGATGTCACACAACTACTAAATCATGAATTCGAGCGCATTAATGAAATCGACTTTATAAGCCTTCGCTATGCTAAAAGCGATGATGAGCAATTGAGTATTAAATCCATCATACTCACCTATGATCTAGACGGGGGAAAACCGCTATATCAAGTAGATTTAATGTTTTCCTCTACCCAAGATGCCTATAAGATGGCTTATGATTTCTACGGATTACCAAACTATGCCAACCATGGCAATGTGCTTAATGAATGGTATTTCCGTCAACCAAACAACCTAAGTGATATTTGGATTACCTTATCTACCAACACCCTGGTTATTCGAGCTCTTGAGCCTAATACAGTGTGGGAGGCCAAAGTGTATTAGGGATATTTAGTTACATGTAGGCTTTATCTGGCGATAGAACTGGGTATCCCCATCAGGATGAACACAGGTGAATCCACAACGATCCCTTATGAGCTTATACTTACTCTTGCTATTACCCGAAAAATAGACGTATTCAAAACCGTCTTCATAAACATATCCAAGGTTCCTTTGTCCTAAGGCTTCACTCCAATAGACCCAAGAGACCTTGCCATTCATCTTGACTTTTCGGGTCATCCGCTCCTTTCCCATGTTTTCATCACCACGAGATTCATAGATGATTGACCCCGTATCCGCGAGGAATCCCATGAAATCAGAAGATTCATTGTTGGAATCTACCGTTTTTTCATTCAAGTGTGGTATGTGCAATGTTGAGCCCATACCGATGAGAACTATGGAAGCTAAAAGAAAAGATTTCATGAAGCAAAGATGACTATAATCGTGCCAAGTCTCTAAGACGGTTATAGAAAGGAATGAATGGACATTCCAAAAAATTGTACAAGAAGATAGATGCTATCGACTGAGGCATTGTTTTGCAGCAGCAACAATATCAGCTTGCGCAATACCATACTTTTTCATTAAATCGGCGGGGTTACCACTTTCTCCAAAA
>DLYY01000214.1:9273-9732 GCA_003447535.1 Bacteroidota bacterium
TTCATTAAATCGGCGGGTTTACCACTTTCTCCAAAACTATCTTGTACAGCTACAAACTGCAAAGGACAAGGCATCTCTTCAGCACAAACTTGTGCGATAGTACTGCCCAAACCGCCTAATCTTTGATGCTCCTCAGCGACAATTCCTCTACCTGTTTTCCCTAAAGAGTTAAGAATTGCATCACGGTCTAGCGGTTTAATCGTATGAATGTTAACCACATCACATGAAATACCAAGTTCAGCTAAATCCTCAGCAGCTTTTAGGCTCTCTTCAACCAAGTGGCCTGTACAAAAAATACTAATATCTACCCCTTCTCTAAGGTGCAATGCCTTTCCAATGGTAAAAGGAGCATCTTCCGGTATAAACACACTGACCTTGGGACGACCAAAACGAAGGTAAACCGGGCCATCATACTCGGCAATCGCCAAAGTTGCTGCCTTTGTTTGATTGTAATCACAT
>DLYY01000214.1:10043-15160 GCA_003447535.1 Bacteroidota bacterium
GTTTGATTGTAATCACATGTATTAATTACCACCATACCTGGTAGCATCTGCATAAGACCAATATCCTCAAGAATCTGATGGGTAGCACCATCCTCACCAAGGGTTAACCCTGCATGCGATGCGCATATTTTTACATTTTTTCCAGAATAAGCTATCGACTGACGAATCTGATCATAAACCCTTCCTGTAGCGAAGTTGGCGAAGGTTGTTGCAAAAGGAATTTTCCCTCCTATGGTTAATCCTGCAGCTATGCCCATCATATTTGCTTCAGCAATACCGCATTGAACGAACCGTTCAGGAAAGTTTTTAGCAAAATCGTTGAGCTTTAATGATCCAGTAAGATCAGCACAAAGTGCAACAACATCAGGGTTGGTCAACCCTAATTCATCCATCGCAGCTCCAAAACCAGAACGCGTGTCCTTTTTGGGCAACGCACTCCAATCCAATCCTTGTAAAATCATAGCCTTTGTTTGACCTCGAAAATAATCAAGGTCAATAGTTGGAATATCCAAATAAAAAAAGACTTATCAACTAAATAACAAATCAATAAAACAAAAAAGCTCCTAACAAACTAGTATGTATGAAATGTCATAACAAAATGTGAAAGAAATGAAGACTAGCTTGTCAAGAGCTTTACTCTGCATCACCTAGGTGACCTGTCTGTAAAACTTTGACACGCTTACGCATTTTTGCGGAGTCGAGCAACCGTTCGCAAATGAGTATTCTTGATAAACTTCTCATCATTGAAAATACGGCTTAGGGTGAGTGCTCCTTGAATCTCAGAAACACTTCGTTCAGCGAGCTCATTGGCCATACCTTCATCAAATTTGGATCGATAGACCTCCTTGATGGCTTTGAAATAGTCCGAAAAGAAGGCTTGGATTGTTGGTTGGAATTCAGGCATACTTAAAGCGGTTTCGACGCCAACATTACCCAATATCTCACCAGATTCTTGGTCCACGAAGATTTTTTCAGCTTCTGTAAAGATAAGATCCATTCTATCTACGGCATCCAAGCTATGATTATAAGCAATGGTAAATACCGTTTCCGCAAAAAAGGTATGGACGCTCTCAATCACCTTAATCATGAGATCCTCCTTGGAATGAAAGTAATGGTACAAACTACCTTTAAGTAAACCGCAAGCCATAGCAATATCAGCCATAGAGGTAGCATGGTAACTCTTTTGTCTAAAGAGCTTCAAGGCTTCCTTTATTATCGTTTTCTCATCTACTTTTTGCCGTGGCATATTGTAAATATACACCAACAACAACCTTTAACCAAACGCTCGTTTGGTATCTAGAATCCTCCCAATTTGCGCGTAAGCGAAAACATTACAAAGAACATATGATCACGGTTCGATGGATTGCCACGTAATGTCTGTTCCAATACGGTGCCTTCAATCGGTGCTGAGCCGCGATAACTCAGTTGTCTAGCCAGTGATGCATCAGGATGAGAACTCGCATCAAAGAGGCTCACATCAGCATAATTACCACTAACATCATCTACATAATCAGAGAAAACATAACGAAAACCAAATTCCGTCGCCATACTCCAATGCTTATTTAAATTCCATTTAACCCCCATGTTTACCGGGACGGTAAGCGCCATTCTGAGGTATTGCGGGCGGTCCCAATATGTATCCAAATACTGGCCTTCAGTACCTAGAGGTTGCAGCGCAATCCATTCACCATTCAACTCAGCTTTGGGATTGAAGTACATTCCTCCGAAACCCAAAGCCACAAAAGGTGTTGCTTTAAACTTAAAGTGACCTGGATGGTATGGTAGGAGATTAAACTCTACTTGCGCACTAAAGTCTGCTATTATGGACTTAAAATGCAAGTTTCGACTGGCATTGCTACCCTCACCCCATTGGTCATTCCCACAAATCTGTCCTATGGTTGCCGTGATTCGGCCTCCTACATGGGCATGATAGTTATGACGGTAAGAAATTGCCAACATAGGCCGAGTGGCTTGCATATCAACCCCTCCGAATAGCCCTCGCTGGCCATCCATTGAAATGTCCCCGAGATAATTCATTCCTCCAAATCCTATAGTTAACTCTTGTGATGATAATTTCTTGCTGTATTGAGCTTGAGCTATCGCACTCATCAATAGCAGAAAAAGCATGATTGACCACCTTGAATTTCTTCCGTACGATACCAATACAGGCGTTAAAAATTTGATTAAAACATTTTTATTCATTTTTTCCATCAAGAACTAAGGTAATTGAATTTTGCTTAAATCATCAAAATATATAGACTCAAGGCATTGTATATCAGCATATTACGACACTTATACATAGTATTTTTCATATATAGAAATAGAGTCTATATGTAAAATGCTATTATTCAAATGCTCATAAAAAAACTCAACTAGTTACTAGATGATCCCTACTGATTTAAAAAAAATCAAGGAAAATGAAACTTTTTTGATTTAGCCTAGCTTATCGCCTACCACTTGACATTTTTTGTGCATAAAGCTCAACCTCTGCAAGAAACAATTCTGAGATTTATGCCTACTTTCATCGTATGGGTCAATTTATCGTCTCAGCAAGAAAATATAGACCGAAAGAATTCAAAGAAGTTGTCGGCCAGGAAAGCATCACCGAAACGCTTTCGCGAGCCATCACTGCTGAAAAGATAGCACAAGCTTTTTTGTTCTGTGGACCTCGAGGCGTCGGAAAAACCACAACGGCAAGAATCCTAGCGAAGGCCGTTAATCTTGGCAAAATTGACTGTCTTTCTGAAGAAAACGAGGATTTTGCCTTCAATATTTTTGAACTTGATGCGGCTTCAAACAACAAGGTAGAAGATATGCGTAGTTTGATGGAACAAGTTCGCATACCTCCTCAAACTGGTCGATACAAAATCTATATCATTGATGAGGTTCACATGCTATCTCAAGCAGCTTTCAACGCCTTTTTGAAGACGTTAGAAGAGCCCCCACCATATGCTATATTCATCTTAGCAACGACAGAAAAGCACAAGATTCTTCCAACCATTTTATCGCGTTGTCAAATCTTTGATTTTAAAAGGATTAGTGTTCCATCCATTATTCAACAACTGAAACACGTAGCCCAGGCGGAACAATACGAAGTAGAAGAAGAAGCTTACCACGTTATCGCGGAGTCAGCTGATGGAGCCTTGCGCGATGCCTTGTCAGTTTTTGACCGACTAGTTTCAGGATTAGACAATAGTAAGCTCACACAAGCATCTGTCTTACAACAACTTAACATACTTGATTGGTCAACGTTTTCAGAAACGACGGAAGGTCTAATGATCAATGATCATGGAAGTGCGATTTCCCTCTTTAACCAAGTGTTAGAACAAGGCTTTGAAGGAGATGCCTTTATGCAAGGTCTAGCCGAATACATCCGTACTCTTTTAATCGCAAAAGATGCCCGCTTACACTCCCTTATGACGGGTAGTAAGAAAAAAATACAAAGAGCCTCTGAACAAGCTGAACTTGCAACCCCATCCTTTCTAATCAATGCGCTTGCCTTAATAAATGATGCAGAAGTAAGCTATCAAAGAGCACTAAATAAGCGCTTACATGTAGAGGTATGTTTGATTCGTATTGCTCATGCATCTCAAGTATTAGAAGGAGGAGCGATTAAAAAAAAAACAGCTAAGCTAGTTAGTGCGTCCAGCACTACCCCTCCCCCACAATCCAATAACACCTCGCAAGACGATCGCTCTGATTCACCAAATCACGAGACTAAAGAGGTAGCCAAATCCATTGAACAAATAGAATCATTGGAGGAGACATCTACCAACTCTCCATCACATGAAGTCACCGAGAAACAGATTGACATACAGACGAAGGAAACCACAAGTCCTCAACCGGAGATAAACAAAAGTGCAGAGGATAAACCTATCGAGAGTAAGTCACCCGTATCAGCACCAACAACGGGAAAACGTTTAAGCCTAGAAGATTTAGATACTGAGGAATTACTACGTCCTAAAACAGAAGAGAAATCAGCTAGTCCCGAAGAAAGTGTACAAAGAAACTCTTGGGATCAAAAAATCGAATCAATTCTTGCCCAAGTGGAAGAATATCTACAACAAAATGACCATCAATCCGTGGCAAGTATTCTAGGCAAACTCGACGCTTCCCTGGAAGACAACAAATTTATATTCACCGCAACAGCTGGAGCGCAAAGGGATTATATTGAAACCCACATGGCATCTATCAATAAATACATCCAAGAAAGATTATCCGATGCTCCCACACTTTGCATAGTTTACGAAAAACAAGGGAGGCAAGAGAAGAGAGGGGTCTTACAGAACGCAAAAAAAACAGCTGAGTTAATGCACGAGATGAATCCAGCTATGCGAAACTTCATCGATGATTTAGGCTTGGAAATTGATTATTCGGCTTAAAAAGAAATTGACATAGGAGAAAAGATCAATACCCCTTAAATTTGCACTTACAAAATTAAACATGGCCGAATTTTTAAGACTACCCCGCATGAGTGATACAATGGAAGAAGGAGTAATCGCCTCCATTGCAATTAAAGTAGGTGACAACCTCAACCCAGGTGACTTGATTGGTGAAGTTGAAACTGATAAAGCCGCAATGGATTGGGAATCAGACCAGGAAGGAGTTGTACTCCATATCATTGCAGGAGAAGGTAATGCCATTCCAGTTAATGGACGAGTAGCTATTCTCGGAGAAGAGGGAGAGTCATTCGAAGAATTGCTAAACTCAGCAGAATCAGAAGCTCCTTCAACTTCTGCCGAGCAACCCCCTGCACCAGAAGTTGCTAAACCAACTGCAGAAATATCTGCACCAGCGCCCAGCGGAAAAGAATTAAGTCCGGCACCGCAAAGCCAATCAACAACTTCCAAAGATGATGGCCGAATAAAAGCAAGCCCTTTAGCACGTAAAATGGCAGAAGATTTTAAGGTCAACTTATCTAATGTGCAAGGTTCTGGTGAAGATGGACGTATCGTGAAGCGAGATGTCGAAGCGCATGCAGCAAATCCCGTACCAACGGTAAACAAAGTATTCACCGCCGCTCTGGAGGCACGCGATGAGCGTGTAAGTATGATGCGAAAGACAATTGCTAAGCGACTCAGTGAAAGCAAATTCACTGCTCCACATTTCTACCTAAA
>DLYY01000047.1:0-2786 GCA_003447535.1 Bacteroidota bacterium
GCCCATGGAAGTAGCTCTTCTGACTTGATGTTAGCCTCTGTGAGCACTGATCTAAGCTTAGCGCAGGATGAAACCTCATTTTTTTCCAGTGCTTGGACAAGTGAATTTAAAGAAGAGGTCAGTTGGGCGTTGGGCATAGGTGCTTTGGTCTTAGCGATTTGGGTGTGCAATGCGTAAAGCTTCTTCCACCATACCCTTTGATCCAATAATAAGCGGGATACGCTGGTGGAGCTCAGTAGGCTGAACGTCAAGCACTCTTTTTTGTCCTGTATGGGCTTTACCACCTGCCTGCTCAATCAAAAAAGCCATAGGGTTGCATTCATACAACAATCTCAGTTTTCCATTAGGGGCTTTCTCTGTAGCAGGGTAGAGGTAAATGCCTCCTTTAACCATGTTGCGGTGGAAGTCAGCAACAAATGATCCGATATACCGTCCAGTATATCCCTTGTTATTGGTATGGTCAATGTATTCCCGCATTCCCTCTGAAAATGAGCGGTAGTTTCCGGAGTTGATCGAACAAATTTGCCCCATCGGTGGCGTAGTCATGTTGGGATGAGACAGACAGAAATCACCAATGCTCACATCAAGGGTAAATCCGTTGACCCCGCTTCCTGTGGTGTAGACGAGCATTGTGGAAGAACCATATACCACGTATCCTGCAGCAACTTGTTCGTTGCCTGCTTGCAAACAGTCGTCCAGTGTAACCTCACTTCCAAAGGGACTTTTTCTTTTCCAAATGGAGAAGATTGTTCCAATCGTCACGTTGGCGTCAATGTTAGAAGATCCATCCATGGGATCGATGGCAATAATATATTTTCCTTGCTTACCCGCGGGAGTGTTCACAGGTCTAAAATCATCTTCTTCTTCGGATAGAATGGCACAGATATCCCCGGACTGACTAAGCGAGTCAATGAAGATATCATTGGCAATAACGTCGAGCTTCTTGACTTCCTCTCCTTGAATATTCATCGTGCCATGTTCTCCAAGGATATCTGCAAGGCCTGCTTTTCGAACATCTCGGTTAACGATCTTTGCGGCTAACTTAATGTCGCGAAATATTCGGGATAAATTCCCGGAGGATTCAGGGTGCTTTGCTTGCTCTTCTGCAATAAACTGAGATAAGGTGACAACTTGGTGCATGGGCATAACGATTATTTTTTTCCGTGAAGTAAATAGGATTTGATAAACGGATTAAGTTCTCCGTCTAACACTTTTTGTGCTTGAGAGGTTTCATGGTTGGATCGCGTATCTTTTACGAGCTTATAAGGGTGGAGGACGTAATTCCTTATCTGAGAACCCCATTCTATTTTCATTTTTCCTGCCTCTATCTCCTCCCGCGCTTCATTTTTTTTCTGAATCTCTAATTCATAGAGCTTAGACTTAAGCATTTTTAGAGCCGTCTCGCGGTTGCCGTGTTGAGATCGGCTATCCTGGCATTCTACTACAAGTCCAGAGGGTTTATGCCGAACACGCACGGCAGTTTCTACCTTGTTGATGTGCTGACCTCCTGCCCCTGATGCACGAAAGGTGTCCCAGTCAAGGTCCGATGGCTTAATCTCAATTTCTATAGTATCATCGACTACGGGATAGACAAATACTGCCGCAAAGGAGGTATGTCGCCGTCCACTAGAGTCAAATGGAGATATACGCACTAATCGATGCACCCCATTTTCTCCTTTGAGTTGACCATAGGCAAACTCCCCTTGAATCTCAAGAGAAACGGATTTTATACCTGCGACTTCCCCATCACGTGTATCGAGGGTAGTAACTTTAAAGCCATTGTTTTCTGCCCACATGGTGTACATGCGTAAAATCATAGCTGCCCAATCATTGGACTCGGTTCCTCCAGCACCCGCATTGATTTCTAGTATAGCGTGTAAGGCATCTTCTTCCTTGCTGAGCGTCGACTTAAACTCCAAATCCTCCAATTGGTCTTTGGCAAGTACAAAGGCTTCTTTTACTTCTTCTTCTGTGCTTTCTCCGGCGCTGTAAAACTCCTGAAGTACTTCGGCATCATCTAGCAAGGACAATACAACATTATACAGGTCAATCCAATACTTGTCTTTACGCATCGCTTGCATAATGGATTCTGCTTTTTTAGGGTCGTCCCAAAAGCCATTTTGCATGGATAAGCGCTCCTTTTCTCTTACATCAAAAGTCTTCTTGTCGATGTCAAAGGTATTGCCCAAGGGAGCGAAGATGCTCGCGGAGGGCTTTGCGTTGTTCTGATGTCATACGCTAAAGATATTGAGAGTTCTGAGAACTTCCCGATCTTATGGATTGGATTATCAACCATGCAAGAGTGTAGTCAAGGTTGCACATTTTAGATCAGCTTGTGAGCAAAGATTGTCAACGCTATGAAGATGTTAACATAGATTTCTGTTAGCTTATGAAAAATTTTGACTTATGAAAAATATTATTCTTTCTTTTTTGCTCGTAGGGTTAGTAGTTTCTGCTAGTGCTCAAAGCATTATAAAATTTAAACCAATTGGCTTAGATTATCAACGCGCATCCGTATCGGTTCCTCTCTTTGGCACCATAACTGCCTCCTCATCAGCTTGGGATATGGGCCTTGGTTTCGAATACGGTTTAAGTAAAACGTTTTCCTTAAACACCTCGTTAAATTTTGCCTTTTATTCAGCAACTATGGTGAGTTTTACGCCAGAGGTTAGAGCGTATCTTACAGGTTCTGATGCAGTAAGTGGATTTTATGTAGGGGGCTATGGTGGTCTTGCAATTTATACTGGTGGCGGATCAAGTACTGCAGGTATGGCAGGGGGGTCGCT
>DLYY01000047.1:3100-7703 GCA_003447535.1 Bacteroidota bacterium
GGAGCTTCGCTAGGTTTTCAGAAGACCTTAGGTGATCGTATCACGATGGATGTAGGGACAGGATTTGGAGGACAGTTTTCAGGGGGAACTTCCATTTTAAATATACGTCCAGGAGTAACTCTCGGCTATATGCTTTACTAAATTCAAAACGTATTTACGATTTGTTAACCCTGCTTCGGCGGGGTTTTTTTATGGCTACATTTGATAAGCGGATTATGCAGTGGGTGACAACAATATGGCAAGACTTCACGCAGGGAAGGGAATCGATCATTCCTATGGCTTTGTGGCGCATAATTTTTGGGCTTCTCTTAGTGGTAGAGGCTTGGGGAGCAATCGCTACGGGATGGGTGCGTAAGGCATTTATTGAGCCCAAGTTTCACTTTGTACACCGCCCCTTTGATTTCTTTCAGCCCATAGAGGGCGAAGGGATGCTTTATGTATTCATTGTTATGGGAATTCTAGGCTTAGGGGTCATGCTCGGATGGTTCTACAGAATGTCAGTGACCGCTTATTTTTTCTTGTGGACTTACGTCTATCTGATGCAAAAAGCCAGCTACAATAACCATTACTACCTCATGGTTTTGCTGTTGTTTTTAATGATGTTAATGCCTGTACATAGAGCATTGTCATTGGATGTACGTGCTAAGCGGGTCAATCCATCTAATACCATAGGGAAGTGGGCTCGTTATACCTTGATTGCCCTCCTGCTGATTGTATATACCTACGCCTCGTTAAATAAACTTTATCCTGACTGGCTTGCTGCCAAACCGCTTGAGATTTGGATGAAATCAAAAGCAGATCTGCCTATCATAGGGCCTTCCTTGCAGGCACCTTGGCTCCCTAAGCTACTCGCCTATGGTGGGATATTTTTTGATGGGCTGATTATTCCTATGTTGCTATGGAGGCGAACGCGATGGTTCGGTGTCGTGCTGGCCGTGGCATTTCATTTGGCCAACAGCATCATTTTCCAAATAGGAATCTTCCCCTATATGATGATTGGTTCAATGGTTTTATTTTTTCCTCCTGAACAGATTCAACGCCGATTTTTCCCAAAGAGATTACCAGAAGATACAAGCGATAGTCCATCGTTATCAAAATCTATGTTGGTTCTTCTTCTCTCATTTTTAATCCTAAATATTCTATTGCCCTTGAGACACCATCTGATGCCTGGGGACGTTACCTATACCGAAGAGGGGCATAAGATGTCCTGGCGGATGATGTTGCGCGCTAAGTCGGCAGAATATCCAAGTTTTTTTGAAGTAGTGGATTCGGAAACGGGAGTGCGTCATCGAATCAATGCAGCGGACTATCTAACAGATAAGCAGTTGGCCAAAGTGTTTTGTCTTCCGGATATGACGTGGCAATTTGCGCAAATGCTAAAAGAAGATATCAGGCGCACTGAAAATCGCGAGGTCGAAGTCTACGTTACCTGTCGTTGCTCAATCAACGGGAATGAGGCAGTAACAATGTATGACGAATCAGTTGATTTGACCTCAGTGCCATATAGTTTGTTTCAAGCTGATGATTGGATTATTGCGAGTAAGTAGATACTAATTCAAATTGGGATAAAAGGCATCCCGTATGTGATAGATCGAAAGCATGTGACCCGATAGGGACAGCGCAATAACATCGAAGCGTGTAGGAGATGACCATTGCATGTCATCACAATAAAATCGAGCTACTTGAACCATATGAGCTTGCTTTCTGGAATCAACAGCGCTTTCGGGCCATCCATATCGATGTGATCGTCGGGTTTTGACTTCAATAAATACAAGACAATCTTTTTCGAGACCTATAATATCGATTTCGCTGCCATGATATCGTACGTTTTGATCGATAGGCATAATTCCTACTTGCCTCAGGTATAACTGAGCCCATCGTTCTCCTATGATTCCAAGTTTATGCTTCAAGTTTTCACAAAATTATCCTCTTTCATTTGTGCTCAATCAATAGGGTAGTACTCTTGTTTTTTCGTTGAGTTTTCTGCTACCTTTGAGCAGTAACCAAACCATTTCTCTAACACAACTACCATGAAACAACTTATTCAAGACTTTACCAATCAATTGCGCGAAGCCAATGCCATTGGATTGAGCTACAAATTCATCCACAATTACACTGATTTTCAAAACATCACGGTATGTGGTCTTGGAGGGTCAGGTTTTGGCGCTAATCTTATCTATGATATTTGCCAAGCTGAGATGTCAGTTCCTTTTAATGTTTCAAAAGGGTATACGATTCCGGGTTACATCAATGAGAAAAGTTTAGTTATTGTCTCTAGTTACAGCGGAAACACTGAGGAGACCTTGGAGTCCATGGCACTCGCCGAGGCTGCGGGGGCTCAAATTATTGGCATTACTTCAGGCGGTAAGGTAAAGGCACATTGTGAAGCCAAAGGATATGATGTGATTACCGTTCCCGGTGGAAAGCCTCCTCGCGCTTGTCTAGGGTACAGTTTTGTTCAGCAACTCTATATTCTTAAACATGTCGGTCAAATTTCAGCGAGTAAGCTCGATGAGCTACAGTCTTCAATTGTCCTACTCGATCAAGAGCAAGCCTCGATTGATGAATACACAAAATCCCTTGCGGAGAAGCTCTACACAAAGATTCCAATTCTATATTCAGAAGATTCTATGGAATCGGTAGCGATTCGATTTCGTCAACAAATCAATGAAAACGGGAAGATGTTGTGCTGGCATCATGTGATTCCAGAAATGAATCATAATGAACTCGTTGGATGGCGTCAGAAAAAAGAGGATTGGGCGGTGGTTCTCCTGAGAAAGGATTCCGATTATTCCCGTAATCAGGTCCGAATGGAAATCAATAAAACCATCATCGCGGAATACTGTGATTCTATAACAGAAATCCATGCTAAAGGAGATAACGATATGGAACGTGCCCTATACCTCATTCATGTTGCCGATTGGTTGAGCTGGCATTTATCAGTTTACCGTGAAGTGGACGCGACAGAGGTTAAGGTTATCGACTTCTTAAAAAGAGAATTAGCCAAACAATAAAATCAATTTCTGTGAATATTATTCAATCTATTGCTTTAGCATTACTCCTGCTGTTTGTAACGATATTGGCCACACCGGTAATGGCCCAAGAGGATGGGGAAAAGGCAGGCATTCACTACGTCATGTTTAAAATGGACGAAGAGTTAATGAGTGACATCTCCATCTCGGTTAATGATCGAAGTTTTTTGAATGGGTATTCGGAGTCTCCAGTCTTTCCAATGTCCCTTGTGGATTCCGTCAAGGAGTACTTAGAGTATGTTTCTGAAGAAGTACTAGGTGTACCCACAGAATGCGTATATAAAGTCAATAAAAAGGGTAAAGAAGTTACCTCTATTGGTATGAATGGTGAGTTAGAGGGGATGCCCGTGGACTTGTTAAAAGCCGCACGCAATAGACATAGTGATGTAGATTACTTCGTGCGAATCGATGTGAATATCACAGGACGAGGTGGAAAGTGGACCATTAACCCTAAAGATGTTCGCTTTAAGCTAAAACCTACGATTACTCTAAAAATCACACAATTTGATTCAGAGGGTAAGGTGATGTTTTCTGAGAAGCTCAAAGTCAAGGAATTTGCTAAGTTACGAACGCGTGAAGTGACTTCTAAAGATGGTCGAGTCACTGTTCGAAAGAGTGCGATTCTGTATCCAGAAGATATCTATGAAATGTTGCTCGTTGTAGGAGGTCAATATATAAAGACTTACAAACGTTAATCTTAGATCCATTCACTTGGTTTAAAACTCCTACTTTCGCAGTATGATAGGAGATAAGGCATATCCAGAAGCGATGGAAACCTTTGAGGTACAAGCGGCAGGTAATCAAGAACCGCTTCGAGTCGATAAGTTTCTCCTTAATCTCATGTATAAAGTCTCAAGAAGCCGCATTCGGCAGGCAATCGAGGCGAAAAGCGTCTGGGTTAATGGTAAGGAGATCAAGGCAAACTACAAGGTTCGTCCCAAAGATGTAGTACGGATTGACTTTCCAAGATATCGACCGGATGAAACCCTTATTCCTGAGGATATTCCACTCGATGTCATGTTTGAGGATGATGATGTCCTTCTTGTCAATAAACCTGCGGGTCTTGTTGTACATCCTGGTGTAGGTAACTGGACGGGTACCTTGGCTAATGCGCTGATGTATCGCTATAACAATCTTCCCACGCAGCAAAATGAGTTTGTCAAGGATGATGAATCGGCAAAAGCGGATGCAAGTAGAGCAGGAATTGTTCATCGCTTAGATAAGAATACTTCGGGAGTTATGGTCGTGGCCAAGACTCCATTAGGTATGAAAGAAATCGCACATCAGTTCTTTGAGCGCACAACGCATCGCAGATATCATGCCTTAGTATGGGGAGAAACAGAAGACGAAGGACGTATTGAGGGGAATATTGGTCGGGATTTACGCAATGAAAAGGTATATCGGATCTACAAAGACGGAAGTCATGGTAAACACGCCGTAACTCATTATAAAACCATTGAAAGATTTGGTTATGTCTCGCTGGTCGAATGTCGATTAGAAACAGGTCGAACTCATCAAATTAGAGTTCACATGAATTATTTGGGTAATAGTATAGTTGGTGATGATAAATA
>DLYY01000069.1:0-1301 GCA_003447535.1 Bacteroidota bacterium
TCCTGCCCGCCGACTACCATTGAAATGGACTCCTCTTTTTGAAGGTCTGGAATAAGTTTGCCTATCTCTTTAATATGCTTATTAAGCTTTGTAGAAGTTATTACCGTGGGGGATAGGGATAACAGTCTTTCAATCTTTTGATTTAATGGGATAGCCATTGGCTGCTCGCCTTTCCCTTGCACAAATCGAAGGTATTTTCGATTGTCTATTCCGTCCGTATAGATATTTTCTTGATCAAACAGCTTAGGGAGATCTTGTACTCGCTGTCCAGTGTAACAGAGCATGAGAAAGAGAATTCGGGCATTATGAAGCTTCTTATCATGGCTCAAGTCAATTTGCTCAAGAGCTTCTACTTCAGCTTCAGTAAGATAGATCGAGTCAGTTGATCGTTTATGGGCCTGGAAATGTCGGTTGCTAGCAATCTTATTGCTATGTAGATTATTGCTTAGTGCGTCATTCATTACTGCCTTTAGGTGCTTGACGACTTTTCCTATAGTATTGACCTTGTAGTCTTGGTCCTCCATAAACTGAATAAAGGCGTAGTAGAAATCCATCGTGACGGCCTTGAAGCTAAGAGGGTAGTTGGTTGCTTGGCTAAAGTCTTTTAGTTTCTTTAGCGAGTTCTCATAGGCTTTTTTAGTCTTTGGGCTAATAGCCCGGCTATTGGGCCCGTCTCTGCGGAGAGATAAGTTCTCTATATAACGCTCCCAATAGTTTTCAAGGTCTGAGTTATTGCCTGATTGCCTTTTACTATAGAGCGTTTCCTCAATAGTTCGTTTGAAGGCCTTTGGAATTGGATACTCATCATGAGCTTTAGTATAGTTGTAAAACTCTTCTAGAATGGTATTCTCAATGTGATCGAGTCTGGCCTTCATTTCAGCAGACCATGCACCACGGTGGACCATAGGTCTTTTTCGTCGAGCATCCCAGTCATTGGGATGAACACTTTGTCTGACGACTATACTACAATGCTGGTTGTTAAAACGCACCCGGCATAATATTGCCGTGGCTGATTCTGAATTTTTATTTCTGAGAAAGAAGGAAACAGAGACTTTCATACTGCGCTAAGCCTCCATAAACTACACAATTAAATTGAATTATTCCCTATGAGTAGACGGAAAAGTGGACGAAAAAGTTCAAAGTAGACGGAAATTTCCTTTTTGAAATTTTAACAAAAAATGAAACAAATCTGTTGATTATCAGATGTTTAGTAACATTTTTTAAGAAATTGAAGGGAAAAAGTGCAGTCCCATCAGGACTCGAACCTGAAACCTACTGCTTAGAAGGCAGTTGCTCTATCC
>DLYY01000069.1:1605-5640 GCA_003447535.1 Bacteroidota bacterium
ACCTACTGCTTAGAAGGCAGTTGCTCTATCCAGTTGAGCTATAGGACCGTGAGGATGTGAAGATACAACACTTAAGGTTCTGAACTAAATCGAGTGGCAGGAACTGCTTGTTGGTTTGCTGTATCAATTTTAATGGCTTCCTGTTTGATCGATCCACCGCGTTCTGCTGCTCTTATCTGATTGGGCGCGAGCTCTAACTTGCTGTTTCCACCGCGTGATGTCGAGTCAATGACTGCTTCGTTATCATTGGCTGTACTATTCATGCTTGAATTACCTCGCTGACAAGCAATAACGCCAGATACCAGCAATGTTACCATGATTATTTTAAGTGTATCTTTTTGCCTCTTCATTGTGTGATTTTTGACCCAGGGATTAACCCCTTTGCGTAACCCTAAAGATACGTCAATTTTACCTATGTTGTCTGTATAATGTACGAATCATGCCATCACTCAAGCCAAATTTTGGCACATGAATGATGTCTGCTTCTGTCCACTCCATGCTTCGTAAATACAATTTCAATGCAATGGGTAATACATCTGCTCGGTCCGGCTTTAATCCATGAAGTACGATTCGTTCGTTAACCGTCAGCCGGTCGATTTGCTCATAAAGCTTTTTGATATAGGCATAATCCAATACAGCATTGCTTGGTCTTTTGGATAACTTATGGGCTGTATTTATACTCCCTCCGCTACCGACGAATTCAATGTTTCTAGGAGATGTACTTAGCTCTTGCAAGAATTCTTGCATTTTTTGCCATTCTGATTTTTTGACCTTATCGGCAAGTAGCCGTATCGTTCCAATGTTAAATGACTTACTCCGAATGACTTCCTTGCCACGATGTAATGAGTATTCAGTACTACCGCCCCCGACATCCATGTAGAGATAGTCCACATCCTTACTAAGTTTACCTTGCCATTCGGCCTGTTGAATAAGATCAGCTTCAACCTTTCCGTGAATAACCTCAAGTTCAATACCTGTTGTTTTTTTAATGGCGGTAATAATCTCTTTTGAATTGCTTGCGTCGCGCATAGCAGAGGTTGCGCAAGCTCTTAGGTGGTCCACCTCGTAGGCATCAACAAAATTTTTGTAGGCAGAGAGCGCTGAGATAAGCCGTTGGGTATTGTGGTCACTGATTTTTCCGTCATTAAAAACGTCCCATCCAAGACGGACCGGTACGCGGAACAATCCGAGCTTTACAAAATGCGATTTGCCATTAAGCTCAATCACGTCATTAATTAAAAGACGCATTGCATTGGATCCAACATCTATGGCGGCTAATCGCATACTATGAATGTACTATGGGGTAATGTTTTTAAACAAGTGCCTAGCGATAACTTAACCACTGATCACCATGTTGGATGTCAACTCCGCGATCTCCATCAACTACTTCACCAATAATTTGAGCTTCTACACCATAGGATTGGCTTGTAGCGATCAACTGCTCGGCTAAATCAATAGGTAGGTAGGCCTCCAGTCTATGCCCCATGTTAAAGACTTTATACATTTCCTCCCAGCTAGTTTCCGAAGCTTTCTGAATGGCATCAAAGAGAGGCGGGATGGTAAGCATGTTGTTTTTAATAATGCGTCCGTGTTGAAGAAAGTGCATGACTTTGGTCTGACCGCCTCCAGAACAATGCACTATGCCACCGATCTCCTTTCGGTCAATCTCGCCCAAGAATTTGGTTACAATCGGAGCATAGGTACGGGTAGGGGAGAGGACGAGTTTACCATAGGTTTCCCCGGTTTCAGGTTCAGTGTCGGTTAACTCATGTGGTCCTGAATACACGAGGCTCTTGTCCGTATTAGGGTCGTAACTCTCGGGAAAGTTATCCTTTAGATTTCCTCCAAACAAATCGTGCCGTGCTGAGGTCAATCCATTAGATCCCATTCCGCCGTTATAACTCGTTTCGTAGCTCGCCTGCCCGTAAGAAGCTAAGCCAACAATCACATGTCCAGGCTTAATCTGAATGTCGATGACTTCGTCTTTTGGCATACGTGCAAAGGCAGTGTATCCCACATCAAGCGTGCGCACGATATCTCCCACGTCCGCAGTTTCTCCTCCGGTTGGATAGATACCAACTCCGAGGCCGTTTAGCCATTCGACAAGTTCTTGCCCCCCTTGAATAAGATGTTTTACCACTTCACCGGGTATGAGGTGCTTATTGCGACCAATAGTGGAGGATATTAGAATATTATCCGTAGCACCGACACAAATCATATCATCAATATTCATAATAAGCGCATCTTGTACAATATTCTTCCACACAGAATGATCACCCGTCGCCTTCCAATATAAGTAGGCTAGAGAGGGCTTAGTGCCTGCTGTATCGGCATGCATAATATTGATGAATTTTTCATCGCCCCCGACTATATCAGGCATGATTTTGCAAAATGCATTGGGGAACAACCCTTTGTCGAGATGTTTGATGGCCGCATGGACCTCAGCCTTATCGGAACTTACTCCTCTTTCAGCATATCGTTGGGATGAATTTGACATGAGACAAAGAAACGCTGATTTTACTCTACTTGAATAAGCTTTTACGCCCAATTTTTGAACACAAGGGACATGCGTTGGGGTTGTGGCCACGGGCAGGGCAAAAGGCGCGGCCAAAGAAGATGATTTGTAGGTGAAGTTTATTCCAAATTTCTCTTGGGAAAAGTCGTTTGGCATCGCGTTCCGTTTGCACGACATTCTTTCCAGTGGACAGCGTCCATCGGTACATCAGACGTTGTATATGCGTATCGACCGGAAAGGCGGGCATTCCAAAGGCTTGACTCACTACGACGGAAGCCGTCTTGTGTCCAACACCTGGCAAGGATTCTAAGTCTTCGAGTGATTCAGGGACTATGCCTTGGTATTGATCAATTAAGATTTGCGATAAAGCATGAATATTTTTTGACTTGGCAGGGGATAGACCTACAGGGCGAATGATCGAACGAATTTCCTCGACGGTAAGTTTTACCATGTCATAGGGATTGTCCGCTCGTTCAAAGAGAATCGGTGTCACTTTATTGACTCCTACATCTGTGGATTGTGCAGAGAGTAAAACCGCTATGAGTAGGGTATAGGGGTCTTTGTGATCCAGCGGGATAGGAGTTTTCGGGAAGTGATATTCGAGCGTATCGATGACAAGTTTGACTTTATCGGCCTTTTGCATCATGCTAAACTAATGATTGCTCACGGAAGAATGCAGCATTCTAATCGACCTAGATTATGCGATTGATATTGCGTAGATTGAAACTGGGTTCGAGGGGAGGTGGTGCCCCCGCAAAACTTCCCACTTTTTATTTACCTTTAGGCCCGATGGAAAAGCGCTTGCTCCTCGAAGAATCCTTGCTTAATCTCATCCTAAGTAGGTTGGCCTTTCAACTTATTGAGAGCCATCAGTCCTTTGAAGAATCTGTTTTTATTGCTATTCAACCACGTGGTATTGAATTGATGCATGCCGTGGTAAAGGCCTTGGAAGAGGTTAAGGCGATAAAGCCTGAATCGCTGAAGCAAGGAACACTCGATATAACGTTTCATCGCGATGATTTTCGATCCGGGAAAAGCCTTATTCCAAAGTCTACGGATATTCCCTTTGCCATTGAAGGTAAGCGAATTATACTCATTGATGATGTGCTCTATACTGGGCGAACGATACGTGCAGCACTCGACACCTTGGTTGACTTTGGTAGGCCTAAAGATGTTGAGCTTCTCGTGCTGATTGACCGAAAACTTCACCGGGACCTTCCTATTCAGGCAAAATATGTCGGAAAAACGATTGATTCAATCGAAGAGGAACGCGTCACGGTTGACCTAGAAGGTAAAAGTGTTTGGATTACACCTAAAACCTCTGATAATGGCTAGTTTGTCGACTAAACATCTATTAGGAATTGCTGATCTCTCCACTGAGGATATTCAATTGATTCATTCCACGGCAGACGAGTTTAAAGAAGTTTTATCAAGAAAGATTAAAAAAGTCCCATCCCTTCGCGATGTCACCATTGCCAATTTGTTTTTTGAAAACTCGACGCGAACAAAGATTTCCTTTG
>DLYY01000117.1 GCA_003447535.1 Bacteroidota bacterium
CGAGATAGGTTCCGTCTGGTAAATGACTTAGATCAAATTGAACCATTCCCCCTTGATTTAATCGCTTGGACTGTATTAGCCTGCCTTGAATATCTAGGATTTCTAATAGCATATCCTCGTTGTTCATTGGCTGATAAACTACATTGACCATGCCATTGGTTGGATTGGGGAAGAGGGATACCTCAAGACCATCAACATGAATAATTGATGTAGGGTAGCCTCCCAATACAATGCTGTCGCTAAAGAAAGCATTACATCCGCTAGCATCTGTAACAATAACAGAGTATGTGTTTGGAAAGGCTAAGACTAAATCTTCTGGGTCATCATTGTCCCCAATGCCGTCATTATTCCAATCAAAGGAGAATGGCGGACTTCCTCCAAGAATGGTGATATCAATTGAGCTACCTTCTAACTCGGGATAGGCCGTTGCAAATACCGTCATTTCTTCAGGCTCCTCTAATGCAATGGATGCTGTATTTGAAATGCAACCTTCTGCATCCTGAATCTGAACGGTGTAAGAGCCCTCTCCGATATTGATTTGTATAATGGCATCATCAAAATCGCCAGTCCCATCGATAGACCAGTCGGCAACATAAGGAGATGTCCCACCGCTAACCACAGCTGATAACTCACCATCGCTATCCCCGTTGCAACTAATGGCACTATCAATGTTAATGGTAACAACAGGATTAGCTGTTACATTAACGGTCAATCGAATAACACTGTCACATCCTTCATTAGATTGCATGGTATCGGTATACAAACCGCTTTGCGTGATAACTTGTCCTTGCCACGTGAAAGGAGGGCATGCAGAAATTGGTGCAAGGTTTACTTCATATGCTTCCACAACGTCAATCACTGTAGTTATAATACTATCGCATCCAAACTCTGTTTGGAATGTTTGAACAAAGGAGGTATCCGCTAAATATGTTGTTCCACTATAGCTCACCCCACCGCAGCCTGCAATGTTGTTTACTTGATTGTAAGAAGGATAAACATCAATAATGTATACTTCTATGCTATCGCATCCATTAACAGAAGTAAAATCCTCAGTAAATACGGTGGAAGTCGTGTAGAAAAAACCATTGATCTCAACTGAGTCGCAACCTGCAAAGGAGAAGGTGTCAATAATCTGAGAAGTTTCATTTACTGTAATTGTAAATGAACAAGTATCTGTATTGCCAAAACTGTCAGTGGCGACATAGGTTTCCACTGTATTGCCCACGGGGAAGAAAGAACCCGAGCCTAACCCCTCAACTTGAGTAATCGTAGCACCGCAATTATCTGTAAAGCTCAGTGCGGGATAGGTTACTGTTGCACCACAGAGACCTGCCTCATTGTCGACTGTAGTATCGTTACTGCATTCAATAATCGGTGCAATGGCATCGATAACCGACACATTTACTGTACATGTCGATTGATTTCCTGCAGAGTCGCTCGCATTGACGATTACTTGGATAGGGACTAATGCATAGTTTAGAAAGACTTGTCCCAAGTTAGCTGCTCCTGCAGTCGATGATGCTATAGTGTCTTGACTAAAATCAAATGACTGAGAACCAATGCCATAGCGCTGTAAACTGAAACCAACAGGAGTTGATCCTGTTTCTTCTAAGCCAAAATCAGGAAAAGTTATACCAAGTAGGGGGCCATCAGTAGCAGTAAAAATCCCTTCATAGGCAAAAAACTCAATAGGCAAGCCCATTGGGTCAATCAGTGCAATCGCATCGGGCCCATTCTGAATTCCATTAGAAGGGTAATTCACTACAAAAAAGCCGAATCCATTGCCATCGTCAGATAAACTACCACTAAGGACTTGTGAGTCGTATACTGTCCCATTACTACCATTATACAACACTAGGCTGTACCCAGTAAGGTCTGTATTGGCTGTTCCTGCTATCTCAATAAACTCTCCCTGATCAGAACCCGTGTTATCATAGTGGAATTCATTGATCCACAGTAAGGTCGTGGGAGGTAATGGAAGGATTTGGGACAAATCATTGCAAGTAAATTGCGTTTGGCTCGCGGTAAGATTGATAGCGACTCCATTGCAATTGTCTAAGGCAAAAGGCGCGAAGGTCGAGGCAGTTGTGCTCAAACCTCCAGAGCCATCAAGGAATAAGGTGACATTCTCGCAAAAAAGTTCGGGTGCAATGGTATCGATTAACGTAACTGTTGAGTTGCATGTGCTTTGGTTAGCATTAGCATCAATCACGGTAAGAGTGACCACATCCGAGTTTGAAATGGCGCAGTTGAAGTTTGTTTGAGACAAACTTGTAGTCAGAGGAAGGCAATTACTAAAAGATCCTCCATCAAGCTCACTGGCTGTGAGGGTTACTTGGCCAAATGAGTCCACATAAATTGTTGTATCTCGGCATAAAGCAGTAGGAGTTATTGTATCAATTATGCTAACAAGAGCAGAACATGTACTACTGCCACCTCCTCCGTCAACTACTGTAAGATTCACGGTTAAAGCAGAAAGACCAACGTCGTCGCAATAAAAAGTATCTCGATCAAGAAGTAAGGTGTCAATACTACAATCATCAAAAGATCCATTATTGATAAGGGATGCGTCAAGCACACCGAAACCACTGCTGTTTATATAAAGTGGAGCTCCTTGACAGATCGCTGTTGGAGCTGAGCTTCCGCCAAAAACTAAAGCAACAGCCACGATACTATCGCATCCAGCACCAACTGGAATGACATCGTCTAACACGGTATCGCTATAATAATACTGACCATCAAACAAAATAGAGTCACATCCATTTATGGTATCGTTCCCTACAAGGGTGGATTGAATCAATACCTCAACAGTTACTACACTATCACATCCAGAGGCAGTAATAAAAGAGTCAATCAACGTGGTATCACTAGAATACCATACACCTCCAACTTGAACAGAGTCACATGTAGTCAGTGTTGTTGAATCTTCAATCGAAGTAATGCTGTTCACTGTGATATCTGTCGACGTAGGGCAGAGGTTACTTGGAAGTGAATAGGTATACACACCACTTACATTGACTCCGGGTGAAAAGGTTCCTAAGAAACCACTTGTTAATTGTGATGGGCCAGACCAAATACCACTAGTTGTCGGAAAAGGATTGGATCCAAGGGCAAAAAATAAGTCGAAAGAGGCTGTATCGCATGTGCTCAATGTCGAGTCCTGTCCAGTGCTCTGTTCAGCGAACACCTCCACGTCATCAATTCTCCAATATTCATCGGCTGCCCAATTCGCTACGGCAATTCGAATTTCTAATGAATTTCCAGTAATACATCCTGAGGTAAAGGTCTCTTGAGCCTGCGACATATTTCCAAGCAAAATGTATGAACTACCTGCAGAAGGATTAGTACAAGCAATAGATGCTGGGTGCAAGGTCCATGGGCCGCCATCTACTCTCCATTCAAAACGAACCCAATCGAGGCATGTAAACTCACATCCTGGAGTACAATCCTCCATATCTCCAGACTCACTAAAGGTAGCTCGTAGAATAACTCCCTGGGGAGCTAAAGAAATATCTATAGGGTCAGTGGTAAACACGGCTTCTCCGTTGGTATCACGACCCTCGAGCTTGCCATTTCGAACATTAAAGTAGTCTTGCGCATTATCAGCAAATGGACAAACTGAATTCCAAGCCACATTGTTTGCTGTATTATCAACTCCGATATTGCTTCCATTGGCTTCATCAAAGGTTTCTTGAAACAAAAACGTTTGGCCGGAGACACAATAAACTGAAAGGAATATAATGAAGGTTAAGATGAACTTGTAGAGAGAGAAATTCATGATAGCATTTTTTTTTGCATTCGAAAGATAATAAGGACCTCTTAGGTTAATTGCATGACTAGATTGCGAGTTATCAAGGTTTATCTATGGGCCGCAGTTGAATTAGAAAAAGATCATCTTGCTGACGTAATACGGTATGGGTAAACCTTAAATTGAGCACTTTACGGGAATTTTCATTATACTGGTCCGTGATGACATAAATATTTTTTGTATCGC
>DLYY01000118.1 GCA_003447535.1 Bacteroidota bacterium
CCTTTCCACGACCACCAGCATGCACCTGTGCTTTGACAACATACCAAGACGTGCCCGTCTCATCCGTAAGCTTTTGCGCTGCAGTTATAGCATCTGAAGTGCTTTCAATCATTACCCCTTCTTGGATGCGCGCACCGTATTTCTTCAATAGGTTTTTTGCCTGATATTCATGTAAGTTCATAGTATCGTATTGATTCTCCAGTAAATTTCAACCTAAAGCAACGGATTTGCAAGGAAAGAAAGGTTTTTTTTAAAGAGAATTCATCCACAACTGTTGTACAAATTGTAGACTTCGTATTTTTCAGCATGCTCAGCGCGCAAAACATCCATAAATCGTATAATACCCTTTCCGTTCTAAACGGAATTGATATGACTATCGAAGCCAAAGAGGTGGTCAGTATTGTGGGTAGTTCAGGTGCTGGAAAAAGCACCCTCCTACAAATTCTGGGAACCCTCGAAAAACCAGATCAAGGCGAAGTTACCTTTGAAGGCCAACGCATATCATCACTTAGTGGAAAAGAATTAGCTCGTTTTCGAAATGAAAAGATCGGCTTTGTCTTTCAGTTCCATCACCTGCTTCCTGAGTTTTCAGCCCTTGAGAATGTTTGTATTCCAGCGATGTTACAGGGCATTTCACAAAAAAAAGCATCGTTTCGTGCCTCCGAATTACTTGAGAAAATGGGTTTGTCAGAGCGCATTAAACATCGTCCTTCGGAATTATCCGGAGGCGAACAACAACGAGTTGCAGTAGCAAGAGCCCTCATGAATAAACCAGCCATTGTCTTTGCTGATGAACCCTCAGGCAATCTGGATGCTGAAACGAGTGAAGAATTACATGATTTAATTTTTTCCTTACGTGCAACAGAAGAACAAAGCTTTGTGATTGTAACCCATGACCTGGACTTCGCAAAAAAAGCTGACCGCATGCTCACTTTAGACAAGGGCAAACTCGTTTAAACTTGTAGCAGAATAACCTTTTCTTTTCTGTATAACTTGACATAAGACCTTTACAAAATATGATTCACGAAAAACCCTCTACCAACGCTCGAGAGCTCTTGAGAAAGTATTGGGGGTTTTCATCGTTTAGACCACTACAAGAGGATATAATTCGCGATGTGGTCCAAGGAAGGGATGTACTTGGAATAATGACGACAGGCGGAGGAAAGTCGCTGACATATCAAATAAGCGGTTTATTGCGACCAGGACTTTGCATTGTGGTAAGCCCCTTAATCTCTTTAATGATCGATCAATTTGAGGGCCTCAAAAAAAGAGGTATTCCAAGTGTTATGATTCATAGCGGGATGACCGCTCGACAAATCGAGAATGCGTGGAACAGCATTCAATTTAATAAAACAAAGTTTGTCTTCCTCTCCCCGGAACGTTTGCAAACAAAGGCTTTTAAAGCCTTATATCCTAAACTCAACATTGGCTTGTTTGTAGTCGATGAAGCGCATTGTATTTCAGAATGGGGGCATGACTTCCGACCTTCGTATCTCAAAATTGGGTTAATCCGACAATTTCAAGACTCCTACCCTACCTTGGGACTTACGGCGACTGCTACACCTCAAGTTGCACAGGACATCAAGGATTTTTTAAAGCTTCGAAACACGATTCTCCACCAAACAAGTTTTTCACGACCAAACCTTGCCTTCCAAGTAATCAATGAATCCAATAAGTACAATTGCTTATTAGAAAAACTCATTGACTCCAAAAAGCAGCGCACCATCATCTTTGTGCGAAATCGAAGAAAGTGCTATCAAATTGCCTCGTTTTTGCAGCAACATGATATTCAAGCGAAATATTACCACGCAGGATTATCCAATGCTGCTCGAGATGCCATACAATATGAATGGTCCAAGAACAAAATTGATGTAATGGTCGCGACCAATGCGTTTGGAATGGGCATAGATAAAGCTGACGTACGACAGGTCATTCACATTGACGTCCCACCAAGCATAGAGGCATACTACCAAGAGGCCGGGCGAGCAGGAAGAGACCGCTTACCCGCAAAATCAATGATCATTTGTTCTAGGGAGGATTTACGCGATGCTCTTGAACAACAGACAAGCAACAAGGTATCACCATCAGATATCAAAAAAGTCTATCATTATTTCTGTTTGCACCATGGCATAGCAGAGGGCCAAGGCCAATTCATACCGTATCAGTTGCCCCTTGACGTGCTGATTAAAAAGACCTCCCTGTCTGCGCTTAGAGTATACAGCTCGTTACAATGGTTAGAACGTTGGGGATTGCTTCATCTTGCGACCAATGAATACAGCCACCATAAAATTAAGGTCATTACTTCACGAGAAAACCTCTATAAAATGCAGGTAGAGAGTGAAGATTATCGTGTTGTAATTGACTATTTATTAAGGAACTACCCCAATATATTTCGGGATTTCCAGTCGATTGACATCAAGCGCATGGCGAAGGAGGTTCAGGGTAATGAAGCACGGATTCTCAAACTCCTTGAGCGACTTCACACCTATGAATGCGTTGACTTTCTTCGTGGTATCCAGGGGAATTCTGTGACCTTGCGAATGCCCCGTATAGCAACGGTCAACTTGCCTATCAATACCGCTGAAATAAAACGTCACTTCAACCATCAAGCGCATCAACTGAGGCAGATGGTTGACTATATTGCCAATGATCGCCTATGTCGTCAGCGCATGCTTTGTATCTATTTTGGTGAAGAAATTCAACATGATTGTCAAGTATGCGATTCTTGTAAACCAACAAGCAGACCCTCTGTATCCCCCGCCTTAAAGAGTCATTGGATACAACGGATTAAAACACTAACCAAAAAGCCGCATTCCTTGGTTTTTGTATTAAGTCATTTTGAAGCGGATGAGCGCCGTGAAGTAAAAGAAATCTTTAACGACCTCTGTGAATGCGGTGATCTACATCAAGCCGGAGCCAATACGTTTACCTCAACACCTCAAACCTAATGGGCCAAACTATACACAATAAGCCCACTTGCTGTATTGCTATCACCAACAATTACAGATATGACCAAAGGGTGCAGAAGGTCGCGCGATACCTTGCATCCTTGGGATATCACATCACTATCATTGGTAGAAACTTTCCAGTATTGAGCCTGGAGGATATAAACTCTATTCATCCTGACCTTCATGACTCCGTTTCGATTGATTTGCTGTCTCTTAAGTACTCTCGCGGTTGGCGGTTTTATCTAGAATTTAACTGGAAGCTTTGGAGGCTTTTAAGAAAACAGAAATATGATGTCTATCTAGCCAATGATTTGGATACGATCCTTGGAGTATATCATGGTAGCACGCATCATGCCAAACGAATCTTTGATGCCCACGAATGGTTTGAAGAAGTAGATGAATTGCAAACAAAACCCTTTGTGCGATGGGTTTGGAAAACCATTGCTAATCAATACATCCCAAAATTCACGCATTGCTACACGGTGAATCAATGGTTAGCAGACACCTTTTCGACAGCGTATTCTAAGGACTTTACTGTGGTGAGAAACATTCCTGTAAGCAGAAATCTCAAGGATGCATTACCCCAAGCCATTCAAGAGGCTTTACCAAAAGATTTTATTCTTTACCAAGGGGTGATTAATTCTGGAAGAGGATTAGACAATGTGATTTCTGCATGGACAAAAGACCTACCTCCTCTTGTTATTGCGGGATATGGAGATGAAGTTGACCAACTTAAGACATTAGCACACCAACAGGGTAAATCAGATCAAATACTTTGGTTGGGGAGAATTACTCCAAGCCTTCTTCCGAGCATCACGAAAAAGGCGTTGCTTGGGCTGCATCTTTTGGATACCGCATCTAAAAACTATAGATATTCGCTTGCCAACAAATGCTTCGAATATATGCATGCTGGCCTGCCTATGCTTACCGTTGAAACCCCAATACACGAAATGCTTTATGAAAAAGCACCTTATTTTTTAATGCTCGATGATCTTCAGCCTCAACACATAGCACAGGGTATCCATCATTGTCTTTCAGCAGAATCTCAACAAGTCATGCGGCAAGCAGCCTATAAGGCAAAAGAGAACTTCACCTGGGCTAATGAATGCCAACATTTAGAAACTATGTACGCCCTTTAACACCTTCTACCCCGTTGTTCATTTATCGTGGATTCTTGGTGTATTTCTTAGGTATAGATGTCTTCATTTAATCTTACCTTTTCATAATGAAATGTACTTTCTACGGACATGCCTGTTTTCTTCTTGATACGGGCAGTCATAAAATTCTTTTTGATCCCTTTATTCGGAGTAATGAAAAAGCTGCGCACATCGACGTGGACTCGATTGAGGCAGACTTTATCCTCTTATCACACGGTCATGTGGACCACATTGCCGAAACAGAAGAGATTGCTAAGCGCTGCGGAGCAACCGTAGTATCCAACTATGAGGTAGCTATGTATTTTGGAGCAAAAGAATGCCAAATCCACCCTATGAATCATGGAGGGAGCTGGCCATTTGACTTCGGCTGTGTGCACTATGTGCAAGCAGTGCATACCTCTTCGCTGCCGGATGGCAGTTATGGCGGCCAACCTGGAGGTTTTGTAATTGAGTTTGATGATATGCTATTCTATTATAGCGGGGATACAGCCGTTACCTTAGATATGACATTGATTCCTGAAATGATAGGCCCCATTGATTTTTCAGTACTGCCTATTGGTGGAAACTTTACCATGGATCATAAAGGAGCCATTAAAACCTCAGAACTTGTTCAGTGCAAGCGTGTACTAGGCATCCACTTTGATACGTTTGGATATATCGAGGTCGACCATAATGAGGTCAAGGCAGATTTCAAAAAAGCAGACATTGACTTTACTATGCTGGCCATTGGCGATAGCATGAATATTTAAAACCGGAAGGAAAACAAAGAAGAACATGGGAAGAGTTATTGCGATAACCAATCAAAAAGGAGGTGTAGGAAAAACATCTTCAGCAATTAACCTTGCGGCTAGTCTGGCAATTTTAGAAAAAAAGACACTAATTATTGATGCCGATCCGCAAGCAAATGCAACGTCAGGAATTGGAATCAATCCTAAAGAGATTAAGCATGGACTCTATGAGTGCCTAGTTGGGGATGCCACAATAAAAGACTCAATCATATCGACGGAAACACCCCACTTGGACATCCTTCCATCACATGTCGATTTGGTAGGTGCAGAAATTGAATTGATCAATGTCCCTTCACGAGAACGCATCATAGCTAAACTCATTGATGGTATTAAAGATTTATACGATTTTATCATTATTGATTGCTCGCCATCCCTGGGATTAATTACTGTCAATGCCCTCGCAGCAGCTGATTCTGTGATTATTCCTGTTCAAGCAGAGTATTTTGCTTTAGAAGGACTAGGTAAACTGCTTAATACCATCAAAATTGTTCAGAAACGCATTAATGCCGATTTGCAGATCGAAGGGATTCTGATTACCATGTTCGACCAAAGGCTTCGATTGGCTAATGATGTAAACCAAGAGGTCCGTAAGCATTTTGAAGAGCTCGTTTTTGAGACAATTATTCATCGAAATACACGTATCGGAGAAGCCCCATCGGTTGGCAAGCCTGTTATCTTGTTTGATGCAAGCTCAAAAGGAGCACAAGACTATCTCAACTTAGCAAGAGAAATTTTGGTGAAGCTCGGTCAAATCAATGAGGCTGTAGCAAGCTAACCCCTAGAGACAAGAGTTATGGCAAATGGAAAAAGAGAAGCAATGGGAAAAGGTATTCGTGCCTTACTTTCTGACATTGGAGAGACACCAAACACCAGTTCAGTAGGCAGCCTATCAGGCCGATCAAAAGGCATTGGAGAAGTACTTAACATTCCCATTCTTGAGATCAAGGTAAATCCCTTTCAGCCTCGTGTAGAGTTTGACGATGAAAAACTCGAAGAGTTGGCAGAATCCATTCGTATTCACGGTGTGGTTCAACCTTTAACAGTTCGAAGAGAACCAAGCGGAAAGATTGAGTTAATCGCGGGGGAGCGAAGACTCAGAGCATCAAAACTAGCGGGACTGCTGGAAGTTCCCTGTTATGTCAGAAATGCCAACGATCAAGAATCACTTGAAATCGCCCTCATTGAGAACATACAGCGCGAAGATTTAAATGCGCTTGAAGTGGGACGCAGTTATGAGCGACTCATTGAGGAATGTTCGCTAACCCACGAAGAGTTGTCCCAACGAATAGGCAAAAAGCGTGCAACAATCAGTAATTACCTACGGCTTCTCAAACTTCCACCCGATGTACAGAATGCCTTAAGTGAACAACGTATCTCCATGGGTCATGCACGTGCACTAGCTGGTTTAGAGGATGTTTTACTGCAACTCGACCTGCTTCATGAAATTCTAAGTGACAACTTATCAGTGCGGGAAGTCGAACGGCGTATCGCGAGTCTAGCAAAACGGAAACCCAAAGTAAAAAACAAAAAGAAATCTCCTTCGTTCAAGACCATGGAAGAAAAACTTTCCTCACAGTGGAGTACTCGAGTTCGTCTCAATCAAAAAGCCAATGGGTCAGGGGAGATGAGTGTATACTTTCATAATGAAGAAGACTTACAACGGATTCTTGACTTATTGCAATAACTACTGTATCATGGGCGCTGCATTACGCAACAAGCTAAGCCTAACGTTTATGTTCTTGTTGGTATTCAACCTTCAAGCACAAGAAATCCTAATGGATACAACCCAACCCACAAAGGATAGTGCCCTTACCCTATCTGAAGAGATAGTTGAAGATTCCTTCCATCCAAAAGACTTTAAACGTGCCATCCTATGGGCAAGCACATTACCAGGAGCAGGTCAAGCTTATAATGAAAAATATTGGAAGATGCCCATTGTGTATGGTGGACTCGGTGGAATAACCTATTGGTTGGTCAGCGGTATCAAAGATTTTCGATGTTATCGTGGTGCCCTAAGAGCTCTGAATGACGATAACCCTAGCAATGACCTAGGATGTAATGGATTTACGTCCTCAAGTGCCTTACAACTCAAGCGAGAGTCAAGTCGGCGACAAATTGACTATGGCGCACTTCTACTTAGCTTGGGGTATGCACTTCAAATTATGGATGCCGCGGTAGACGCCAGACTCAGTCATTTTCAAGTTGACGACAACCTTCTTCTAACGTGGAATCCTGTGGTGCTGCCGAGCCCTGTTGGAACGCCGATCGTGGGATTATCTGTATCATTACACTTAGAGTAAAATCAAATCTATGCGTGTCGCTTTACTTGGTTACGGAAAAATGGGCAAGGCTCTGCACAAAACCCTTGAAGAACAGGGCCATAACATCGGCTTTATCCATGAGACGCAAAACGTAATTGAGGTATCCGACCATCTCTTGTCATGTGATGTGGCTATTGAATTCACAGGTCCAGAAAACGCTGTTCAAAACTTGATTTTTTGTGCTAAGCATGGACTACCCGTTGTATCTGGGACCACAGGCTGGTTGGATCAATGGAGCCAGGTTCAAACTAAACAGCAAGAACATCAGGCTAAAATTCTCTATGGAAGCAACTTCAGTCTAGGCGTCCAATTGTTTCTGGAAGCCGCCAAGAACTTAGCCCAGCTCATGAAGGGTCGCCAAGACTTCAAGCTTCACCTTGAAGAAACGCATCATCTAGAGAAAAAGGACGCCCCAAGTGGTACTGCAATTAGTCTTTTTCACGCTGTACAACAAGGGGACTCATCACTTAATCAATGGACATTAGAGAATGAACAGACCAATGAAAAGACCACTATAAAAGCCTTCCGGGAACAGGGAATCATTGGAAACCATCAGGCCATTTGGGATGGCGCGATTGATTACATCAAACTTGAACATCATGCTAAAAGCCGACAAGGTTTTGTGCAAGGAGCTATTGATTCAGCACAATGGTTAATTCAACAGCAAAAATCTGGTTTGTATTCTGTTCGGGATGTATTGGGATTGACGTAAATTCGAAAAATGATTACAACTATCATAATACTCATACTCACTGCCGGCTACCTCGCTGGATTCTATCGATTTTTTGAACAGGCCGGCTACAAGGGATATCTCGCCCTCATACCTATATACAGAGTATGGATTTTGCTCAACCATTTCAACAAGCGAAAATGGTGGGTTGTGTTTGCCATCCTACCCGGATTTAGTCTTTTTTTGTACGCTCACTTGATCGGAGAAATTTGTGATAGCTACCGAAAGTATTCCTTTTGGGAGCACAATGGTGCGGTGCTTTTTGGATGGGTGCTTCTCCCTTACTGGGGATGGTCAAAAGATGTATCCTACCATGGAATTGGTGGGGTTGCCAAAGAAGAAAGACGTCCTTTACGCAATAAAGGTCGGGAGTGGGCTGATGCTATATTATTTGCTGTATTTGCCGCTTATTTTATCCGAACATTCTTTATCGAGTTATATACTATTCCTACCTCATCAATGGAAGATAGCTTACTCGTGGGTGACTTCTTATTTGTGAGTAAAATGCACTATGGCCCTAGAGTTCCCCAGACTCCAATTGCCTTTCCGTTAGTCCACCATACTTTTCCTAAGATTCTTGGAGGCGGGCAGGCGTACTTCTCCAAGCCGCAACTCCCCTATTATCGTTTACCAGGTTTTCAAGATGTCAAGAGAAATGATTTAGTCGTTTTTAACTTTCCGGCAAATGATACGCTTACCATGGAGTTTCAGAGTCAAGTGACCTATTACGACCTTGTTCGGCGGGCCTTTTATGACCCATCCAATGGTATTACTACGTGGGATCAAGCGCGCAATGCCATTGAGCAAAATTTCAGAGTTATCAGCAGACCCGTTGATAAGCGTGAAAACTATATCAAACGATGTGTTGGCATTGCTGGAGATACGCTATCTATTCGTAACGACACTTTGTTTATTGACGGCAAAGTTGCCTACGAACCCGAGCACCTCCAATACTCCTATCGCATCAAGCGCACGGATGACTTTAGTGTTCAAAAGCTCATTGATGCTAATATCTATTATAACCGAAATGCTCCGAATGGTGGACATGAGATAATGGAGACAGCGGACGGATATGTCCAATTCAATGCGTCCAAAGACAATTTGGAGGCCTTATGCAAAACGATGGACTGTGAATCCAACCCACCTAAACAAGTCGATTTTGAGGCCTTTATGAAGCGAACAACACAAAATACTTGGGAGAGTGAGTCCGCATTAAAGTACTATCCGCATAATGAGCGCTTCGGTGAGATGTTTGGCTTATCCAACTATGGCCCAATTGTTATTCCCGCAAAGGGCATGACAATCAATCTACAAGATAGCCTCAACTTTGCCTTGTATACAAGAGTTATCCAGGCCTATGAAGGACATACTTTGCGCCGCAAGGCGGGCAATATCATTACAATTGATGGAAAGGAGCAAAATACCTACACCTTCTCGATGAATTACTATTGGATGATGGGTGACAATCGGCATGGTAGCCAGGATAGTCGATTTTGGGGCTTTGTACCCGAAGACCACATTGTTGGAAAAGCCTGGTTTGTCTTGTTTTCCTTAAATGCTGATCAAAATTGGTTTACCGGCAAAAAAGTCAGATGGAACCGTTTCTTTCTTCCTATTCATTGGCGACTAGCGGGATAACGCGTACTCTCAATCTATCTATGCTTCCGCTTCATTATATCTTGACCTTTACCATTTTACTCTTATCTGGAAGTCTGCTCTATGCACAAGATCCTGTAGAGTCATCTATGAGTAATTTTAAGGATACAAGTCAGGCTGTCAGTACAAAGGGATCAGGGAATGGATTACTAGTCCTCTACAATGATGTGCATTCCTTGATCAAAAGGATTGAACGTATTGATAAGTGCTTCTTTACTATGACTTTGCTTGATCAGAAGAGATAACGTAGACGCATGGCGCTCTTGTAAAACACCTTCCGGCCGTAATGCTTTGGTCAACTTAGTCCAATCTGCAATCAATTTAGGGTGTCTTTGTTTTAGATATCGTTTGGTTTTTTGAAGGAGTGTCACATTTAACTTATTCATCTTAGACCAGGCACCTTCGTAGGCCTTACCTAATCCTTCTTCCTTTGCATGTGCGTAAGAAGCTAACTCCTCGCCCTTTACATTCCATGATCTTTTCGCTTCAATTATTGGTCTAAGATCGTCTGCAAAGGCTTTTTCGAGGTATACATCCTGCCATGCGAGATCTCCTATTAATAGGGATTCCCAAGAAGCTTCATAGTCTTGCTGTAAATCAATCGTGCTTTGATTAACTGTGATGCATTGATCTCGCAAGAGAACTTGAGGATAATGTACATTAAGCATGGTAAATGCGGGGGCAAGTTGAAGCCAATACGCTACTTCACTTGGACCACCGATATAGGATATATTGGGTAAAATAGATTGCTGATAAATTGGCCGTAAAGCAACATTAGGGCTAAAGGCCTCGGGATTGCGAGCACACTTATCGCACCAGAATTCAACTGTATCGGAGTTACTCTTATCGAACTCGACACGCTGCCTAATTCCATTTTCAATATGGAAGAGATTGGTTTCGCGTACATGCAGTGGCATAGAAAACGCAGCAAACATCCCTTCATCCGATTCTTTTATGCAAGTCTGCAATTTATCTGTCCTCAATTCCTTGAGCATAATGGGAGTAAACAATTTTTTTAGACGATGATCATCAGCATTTAGTATGATGAGTTCGTCGTCTTGAAAGAGCTGGTAAAGAGCCATCTGCCATAGCGTGGAATAGGTTGCGTCCTTCTTGGTCTTCCATGCATCAAGTTGGCTTTCAAGAATTGACAATTTTTCACTGGTCAAAGACGCTTTAGCTACACTCATGACATCATCAATCGCCTGATTTAAACCTTGCGTCGACATCCGCCCTACCGCGTTACCCTGCTCATGCTTCCACTGTATTGTTTCACCTTCCCAATATATATGGTTTATCTCCTCAAAGTCATGGTCTTCACTACCCATCCAAAACACAGGATAGACAGGATTTTCCTTACTGGTCAACATTCTTGCTGCCTTAATGGCGCTCAACGCCTTATAGTACAAATACCTCGGTCCGAAAAATAGACAAGATTGATGTGCGGTACATACGGTGAACGCATTTTCATGCAGCAAATCATCAATCGCATGACTTGATTTACTTCCTGCTTGACACTGTTTTGCTTGTTCTTTTAGCACTTCAACGAGCACTTCTCTATTCCACTGAACCTTTTTTGCATCCGTTAATCCTGATCGAGCGCCAGCTTCATCGGGTGTTAAAATGTGTAATGATAGCCTAGCATTAAAATACGCCTCCAAAAGAGGTGTTGAATAGGCAGTGTGTCTTGGCAATCGAAGAAGAGACTTCGTCATGACTAGACCATTTCACCACGTAATGAAAACGCATCTGCCTCTGAAATCCTTACCTGAATCATCTGCCCTACGGGTGCATAATTATCGCCGGTCTGAATGAAAATATCATTATCCACTTCAGGCGAATCCCATTGACTTCTTCCAATAGCGTTGCCTTCGGCATCAACTTCATCAACAAGTGCCGTAATTGTTTGACCAACAAGCTTTTGATTATGGTTGTATGAAATGCCCTCCTGAACTTCCATGACGTGAGATGCTCGCTCTGCCTTAACCTCTTGCGGAACATCATCTTCTAATTTGTGTCCATGAGTACCTTCTTCATGAGAATAGGTAAAGACACCAAGTCGATTAAATTGCATCTCTTCAATAAAATCGATCAGTTGCTCATGATCTGCCTCAGTTTCTCCTGGATACCCAACAAGCATCGTCGTGCGTAAACAGATTTCAGGGTGAATTTCACGTATACGGGCAATCAGATCTCTAGATTTTTCTTGGGTAATGTTTCTTCTCATCCTACGTAAGACCTCATTACTTGCATGTTGCCATGGCATATCCAAGTAATCACAAACAACCTTCTCATTGCGAATGACTTCTATAACATCAATTGGAAACTGACTAGGGTACGCATAATGTAGTCGTAGCCAATGCAGTCCTTCAATCTGAGCTAAACGTTGTACTAATTCTGCTAAGACTCTCTTTTTATATAAATCCAATCCATAAAAAGTCAATTCTTGAGCGATAAGCATAACTTCTTTTACTCCTTTAGATACCCAATGTTTAATCTCATGCTCGATTTCTTCCATTGGACGGCTTATATGTTTACCCCGCATCAGTGGAATAGCACAGAAGCCACAGGTCCGATTACAACCCTCAGAGATTTTCACATAGGCATAATGGGATGGCGTCGTCAATCGCTTACTACCTAACAGGTCTTTTCTGTAATCAACATTAAACTCCTCTAAAAGCATGGGTAACTCAACCGTTCCAAAAAAACCATCAACTTCAGGAAGTTCTTGAATAAGATCATCTCGGTATCGCTGAGAGAGGCAGCCTGTCACGTAGAGCTTCTTAATTTCGCCAGCCTTCTTTCGTTCAACTTGGTGCAAAATAGTTTCAACACTCTCTTCTTTAGCCAAATCGATAAAGCCACACGTATTGACCACCACGATATCATGGTCGTCGCGCATTTCACTTGCCGCAGCAAGCCCCGCATGATTTAACTGCCCTAACAAGACCTCGGAATCCGAAAG
>DLYY01000156.1 GCA_003447535.1 Bacteroidota bacterium
GAAAAACTACTTTGTCTTCTTTTTTGCTCTTATTGGAATTTCCGTTCTGCTAGGTGCCTTTGGTAGCCATTTTATCTATCAGCTAACCGAAGATGAGAAGCTAGTATCCAGTTGGATGAGCACCTTGAATTATCAATTCATTCATGCCCTCGGAGGCATTCTGATGCTTCTAATATTTAAGCAATGTGCCATTCCAGACAAATGGCCTGTCAACCTACTCATTGCCGGCCTCTTTCTTTTTTGTGGAGCCTATTACGTAAAACTTGGATTAAAACTATATGATCCTGGCATGAGGCTCAAATACCTCAACTATCTAAGGCCAGTTGGAGGTATATTGTTTGTCGTTGGATGGTTCGGTGCAGCATCGGTTGTGAACCGAAAGATTGTCCGCGAAGCTAAACGAGATAGTGGAAAGAGATCTCGACGCAAATAATAATTATTGTAGCCTAAACCTATTTTTTTAACTCGGAATTCATTACCGCTACCTTTTCCTTTAATGACTCCTTGTAGGAACGCAGGGCATGCTGTACATCATCATTGTGTACTGCGATAATTTGAGCCGCAAGAATTCCCGCATTTTTAGCACCATTTAAGGCGACTGTGGCTACAGGCACACCTGATGGCATTTGAAGAATACTTAGTACAGAATCCCAGCCATCAATAGAGTTGCTTGACTTAATGGGCACACCGATCACGGGTAAGGTAGTCAAAGAAGCCACCATGCCCGGCAGATGCGCCGCACCACCTGCACCAGCGATTACAACCTTTATACCGCGCTCTAAGGAGGATTCAGCATATTCGACCATGGCCTTAGGTGTACGATGCGCGGATATCACTTTAACTTCCGTTTCGATGGAAAACGAATGTAGTATATCAATAGCTTCTTGCATCACCGGTAAATCACTTTTACTGCCCATTATAACTCCTACCATAACTCAAAGGTACATCACAAGAATTAGACAAAGAATGATTGTATTTTTGAATAAGGCAAGCAGGTAGTCAATGTATTATCATTTTAAAAAGCATTATTGGATTCTTGGGATAGGAATGCTATGGATTATGGGATGCCAGCTCGAAGGGTCCTCTAGTGCATCCCCTTCGCAAGAAGAATTGCAGGGAGATGCCATGGGTCATAACAAATACACCTACGATTCGCTGCACACAATCTATCTCCTCGATTCATTGGATTCACTTTACCTGCCATCATTTACTTTAGAAGAGTTGACAGGTCAACTAGACTTTGCCGTGGATACTAACTTCAGAGCCATCGCAAGAGATTATTCTTACGGAGGTAGAACGCTCTATTTACGACAGGAAGCATGTGATTCGTTAGAGGCTATGTTCGTTGTAGCAAAAAAAGACGGAATAAAGCTTTTGGTCCGATCGGCAAGTCGTGATTACGAACAGCAATGCTATTTCTGGAATCGAGATTGGAAAAAAACCAATAAGCGGGGAGTCGAAAAATGTCTAGATATAATGAAAATTGTGGCTATGCCGGGTATTTCAAGGCATCATTGGGGTACAGAAGTCGATATCGATGGTCTTGGAAATCGATACCATAAAGCGACGATAGAGGACAACAAACGGTATGCATGGCTAAAAGAAAATGCGCTTCGTTTTGGATATTATCAATGTTATGATGATGACACTAGTCGAACAGGTTATCAAGAAGAAACATGGCATTGGTCCTTTTACCCAACGGGACAAAAGATGACGAAGGACATGTTGCATTTAATGACCTATGGAGATTTGCCAGAATTTTCAGGCTGCGAACACGCTGAAGAAATCGATGTGATTCAACAATATATTTTAGGAATAGGCAGTGTTCCCAATGCAGTGGTTGAAACAATCCAAGACTCAACACTTACTGAGTAGTTTTCAATATCATAAATTAGAAGGGGATAATCTACCTTCCCATTACATGGCTCTCCTTAACCAAGGGGAAGAATGTGTAGTTACGCTGACGAAAATCGGTGATGATTAGCGGTAATGCGGCCAAACTAATTTTACTGAAATCGTGCATCAAAAGCACATCGATATCGTGGTCACAATCAAGCGTAGCATTGAAAAAAGCTGAATCTGCTGTTAGGCAACTATCTGAACTATCATGAGTAGACCCCGTCCAGTCAACATATTGATACCCCATAGAATGCAATGAATCAATAATGGGGCGTCTTAGCGAAAAGGCCTGATATGAGCCACCCGGAAAACGCACTACATTATTCGTAGGGAGTCCGAATTCATCACAGATAAAGCGATCAAGCTTCTCGACATCTTCAATAAAAGAGGAAGTACTTCGATACAGACCTGTTCGAATTCTATGCGAATAGGTATGATTTGCCAAAAGGTGACCTTCGCGAAGAATTCGTTCATAGACAGCCTTCATTTTGGGCTTTCCTAAGACAAAAAAAGTAGCATCAATTGAACAACTGTCTAAGATGTCAAGAAAATCATGGGATCGGTCATATGGGCCGTCATCTAAGGTCAAGTACATGATTTTAATTGGATTATCCCCTGCCAAAATCTCCTCTTCCAAGGCGTAAATGGCTTTCCCATATTGACTCCGAGCAATTTCCAGTTGGAAGTCTAATGACTCATAATGGGCTATCAAACTATCTAAAACCCCTGTAGAATCTGTCCACGATACAACGATGCTTTCTATTGAATCTTTCTGATGTATAATGGAGGTTTGTTCCTTACCGACGGAGGATACTTTGGTGTTTATATGCTTAACATTATTCTTCCACGATAGAGAATATGCAACCATGGCTAGTATGCCCACAAGAAACAAGACTGAAGCTATGAGTAATCCATATCGTTTGAAAAAGCTCATTGTAATTGTAGCTCTTTTGCGCGTTGGGCAAGACGGTTGTATTTATCAATTTCATGAATCAACCAAAACAACCCTGTATCCGTTTTAAATTCTTCAACTCTTTGTGTTTTGGTTTCCCGAACAGCCGTTAATAAATCCAGATTTGCTTGTTCTATCGAAAGGCTATCTTTGGCAAGGGATTTTTGCTGGTCAACCTTTGCTAGGTTATATTTTGCTTTTTCAAATGCTTTTTTACTGGGCATAAAAAGTTGTGTATACACAACAAAAGAGGCCATGACAATGACAATAAATAGTAATGCATATTTATAGCTTTTCATAAGTTTAAGAAAATAGTCAAGTCAAAATATTTTATTTTTTCAAATTATTAATGTCTTTTACAATGATTAACCTAACTAAATTATCTTATCATTTTTCACTCTACAGCCTCTGCTTGTTAATGATACAATGTGG
>DLYY01000145.1 GCA_003447535.1 Bacteroidota bacterium
GTCCTGCTTCGGCACTTTATGGTCCTAATGCTGCCGATGGAGTATTTGCTATTCGCACCAAATCTCCGTTAGATCAAGAGGATAGGTACGAGAGCACGGTTTCAATGACTATGGGTGTACGTGGCCAAGATGATGGCGTTATAGATGCCCAGGGGATTTCCTTTACGCCGACGAATACGTCATTTGGTTCTCGTATGCTGTACAGCCCAGAGATCCGACATAGCGTGAAGCTGAGTGATAAGTTTGGCTATAAAATCTCAGGTCGTTACTTGCAAGGAAATGATTTTGAATATCAAGATCCAAGAGAGCCTGCATTTGGTGACGATATTATATTCGGTACTGTGCAAGATGGTGGTGCCTTTGTAGTAGATAGTGCACGAGGCATCGAGACATTTTCGCGTGACTACGGAATTCAGACATACAATATAGATGGCCGAATTGACTATGCTCCAACTAAAGACTTCAATATGATTGCCAATTTTGGATTGGCCAATACAACAAATATTGAGCTCACGGGGCTTGGAGCAGCCCAAGGGATAAACTGGAATTATTATACGGGACAACTCCGTATGAATTACAAAAACTGGTTTGCGCAGTACTACATTAATGCATCCAATGCTGGTGATACCTACCTTTTACCGCAATCAGGGGGAGAGCCTCAGCCACATGCTATGCAACTACTTATTGATAAGTCCAAACTTCATGTAGCTCAAATCCAAGGGCGAATGGACAAAGTAAACAACTTTGACCTTATCTATGGTTTTGATTATATCGGTACACGTCCTAATACCGAGGGCACGATTAATGGACGTTTCGAGGATAATGATAACATCAATCAATATGGTGGATACGGCCAGGCAGAATATAAATTAATGGATGGAAAGCTATCCTTTTTGGGTGCGCTTCGATTAGATTATCAAGACCGTATTCAGGAGTTTCAAGTGTCTCCTCGTGCAGCTATTGTTTACAAGCCAGCAGCTCGTCATACATTGAGAGGTACTTATAACAGAGCCTTTAGCGCACCTACGTCACTAAACTTCTCGTTAGACCTTGCTAGTGCCTTCTTGCCCAATGGGGTAACGATTCGAGGATATGGAAACTCTACAGGATTTGATTACCGTTATGATGCCAACGGATTGCCTCAATTCCGTAGTCCCGGAGCCTACAATATAGACTTTGATAACAATCCACTCAATGACTGGGCGTCCTTTGGAAACACTGCCGACAACTACCAGTACTTCGGAGCAATGGCTGATGTATTGGGTTCAGAGCTAGCTAAATTATCAGACGATGTAAATGCGGGTCAAGTTGCTTTAGTCTTAAATACTCTTTCTCAAGGACTTTGGGATAATGCTTCGGGTACTATACAAAATGCTGATCAAATGGTGATTGATTTGGCCACGCTTTCAGCAACAGGTGGCGATTATGGAGCATCTACTATAGATATCAATGCAATCAGTAATCTTGATGCCGTTAAGTCTTCAATTACACAGACGTATGAAGTAGGGTACAAAGGAATTATAGCCGATAAGTTATTCTTAACTACTGATTTATATTACCAGCAGATTTCCAATTTTACGAGCCCGTTAACTACCGCTTCCTACAGTGTGATTTTTGAGCCTACATCTCTTGTAGGGGTTCTCGGACAGGGGGATTTTCAAAACAGCACATTATATCAAAACTATGAGTCTCTTCCTAATGATATCAAGGATCTTCTTACGGGGCTACTTGACGAAAATCCGGATTACACGGGATCTACCTTTGATCAGATTCAAGGAACAGGAGCGGATGAGTTAGCCAATACAATCATGTCTCAGCTTAATGTTTTAGGCCTTGGAGTTATCGTTCCTGATCAAGACCAGATTGGTAGTGACGTAATTTTGACTTACCTCAACTTAGGACAAGTAAACTTCTGGGGAGGTGATATTCAGTTCAAGTATTTACCGAATGAGAACTTGGCCATCAATGGTGCCTTTTCCTTCCTCAACAAAAATGAATTTGAACTTGAAGGAGTTGCAGGTGGAGTTATTCCATTAAATGCGGCACGTTTCAGAGGAGCACTAGGTTTGGATTATACTTTCTCTAAGTGTGGCTTAGGGTTTTCCACTAACTGGAGATGGTCGGATGCTTTCCCTGCAAATTCAGCGATTTATCAAGGAACGGTTGTAGCTCAGAATCTCTTGGATTTAGGAATCCGTTATACCCCAACTTGGGCTGAGAATACTACGTTAACATTGGATATGACCAATGTTCTTGGAACGGATCTGCAGCGCTTTCCTGGAACACCTGAGATTGGAAGGGTCACGATGCTTCGCCTAGCGCAGAAATTCTAAAGCAAGGTTTATTTACAAGTGCTTAAATCAATCAGTATGAAAATTCTTCAAGGTTTCTTTTTGTGTTTTATTCTATTTGTCTTTGCTTGTTCAAATGATGATGGTGGTAATGCAGGGCCAGGCGATAGTCAGGGACCATGTGAGCTCAATGTGCCTTCTTGGTTACAGGGGGCTTGGTATTCCTATGAACCTGGCGCTCTAGATTCAGCAAATGGAAGAATTGAGTTTTCAGAAACTGGGTGGCTTGAATATGATATGGACTCAGCTTTACCTAACCCTTCCCTCAACGATTTATGTGCAACAGACTCATGCTTCCTAGAAGTTAATGATGCATCGCTAGATGCCTCTACCTATGAGGTGGCATTTGTTTTTGCCGATAGCTGTGTGAGTTCAGAAAGCTTCCTTGGTGAACTTAAATTTCAGTTTGAAAATGTTGACGGCACTCGGGTTAACATAACGGGTATAAATACATCCTCTAATGTAACTGAGCTCGTCAGTGTTTTACTCAGGCAGTAATTATCGGTATTGTAATGTGGTAGTATTTGGGCTTTTTACCAAGCCTGTGGTGAACGGAATAAAACGTTGCCTAGGAATAACTTGGCCCAGACTATATGGTCTTATTCTAGTTTTTGTTATGTGCGCCTCCTCTTGTAAGGAGGAGCGTGGGTCTATTGCTCCAGGTCCCAATTCATCGCAAGTCAGTATAAAAGCGGTGGACATCTCATCTTATCCTGAAATAGCCCTTTCCAATGCAACCTATTCCAATGCTTCGGGAGAAGTTGAGCCTCTTTTAAATATTCTTAAAGATGAGGGAATCAACACGATCCGTTTAAGACTATGGGTCAACCCAAGTGATGGGCATTCAGGATTTCAAGAAGTATTCACCTTTTCAAATGAATTGAAAACTCAGGGATTTAAGATTTGGTTGAGTCTTCATTATTCGGATACTTGGGTAGATCCTGGTCAACAAAGCCCTCCATCGCAATGGCAGAATCTATCATTTGAGGCTTTAGCGGACACTATATACCATTACACAGAAAAGGTTGTTGCTGAAATCCGCCCAGATTACATTCAATTGGGAAATGAGATCAATAGTGGCTTGTTACACCCTTACGGACATATCTCAGATAATCAAGAGGGTTTTCTTCAATTACTTAAAGAGGGTAGTGCGGCTGTTCGTGCAACCTCAAGTGACTGTCAGATCATTATCCATTACGCCGGTATCACAGGAGCAGAGTGGTTTTACGATGTAGTTGATTCCGTAGATTATGATATAATAGGACTCTCATATTATCCTATTTGGCATGGAAAGAACTTAGATAGCCTGTCTATTACCATGCAGCAGCTAGCTACTGTGCACGATAAAGACCTTGTCATTGCAGAAACCGCCTATCCCTTTACCTTGGATTGGAATGATTATACCAATAATATCGTAGGGCTTCAGGAGCATTTAATCTTGCCTGAATACCCGGCATCTCCAGATGGGCAGGCTGATTTTGTGATCGATATTGCTGATCGCGTTCGTGCCGTTGATGGGGGGATTGGATACTGTTATTGGGGAGGGGAATTGATTGCTTGGAAAGGCCCTCAGGCTACCGATGCCTCTCCTTGGGAAAATCAAGCACTTTTTGATTTTAACTATCAAGTGCTGCCTGCCTTATCAACTCTCGGAGGAGGACAGTAAATCGCTCTAGCTCTGTCCCAATCGACAGGTATTGGTGGTGAATGTCCACCATGTACTACACTTATGGATTGATGTACGCATGTTTCTTGCAGAGAACGCGTTATAGTCCCTATTTTTACACTAAACTTAGGTTATGGAAGCACGCACTCCCTCATATTCTCGCACAACAATGACGGAGATAGTGTTGCCTAACGATACGAATGCTTTGGGCAACTTACGCGGAGGAAAAATCCTTCATTGGATGGATATCGCTTCAGCTATTGCTTCTGGTAAGCATGCACAATCTGTAGTTGTCACGGTTTCTGTCGATCAGGTTTCTTTTGAAAACCCCATTAAGCTTGGTGATGTAGTTACAATAAATGCAGAGGTTACTAGGGCTTTTAACACTTCCATTGAGACCTATATTGAGGTTTGGGCGGAAAACATTCCTACAAAGACGCGTTACAAGTGCAATGCGGCATATTACACCTTTGTAGCCCTTGACAGTAACGGACGGCCGAAGGCATCTCCTGAGCTCCTTCCAGAAACCGCGGAGGAAAACGACCGTTATGAAGGGGCATTAAAGCGTCGTGAAATGCGTTTAGTTCTTGCAGGTCGCCTTGATCCAAAAAAGGCTACTGATTTGAAAACGTTGTTTAGTAATCAATAGATGGAGGAGGATGATCGATATTTTAACACAGAAAAACGGAAGACTTGAGCGTTTAGAACAAGTTGAAAAGGGTTGTTGGGTGAATATCTATCCGCCCTTTGACCGAAGTCAGTTAGAGGACTTTGCCTCTCAAAATAATGTACCTATTGACTTCCTTACAGATAGTCTTGATACTGACGAGCGATCTCGCTACGAATCCGAAGAAGAGATTGATCTCGTAGTGGTTAATACACCGGTGCGAAACGAGGCCTTCGTAAAAGATGAAGCTTTATATATCACAATCCCTATTGGTATCATATCAACGCCAGATTTTATTATCACGATTTCTTCCTTTAAAAATCCGGTTATCGATGATTTTCTTCATGGTAGTATTAAAATGCTTAAGATAGAAGACCAGCAGTGGTTTACCCTGAGATTACTTGATCGAAATGTTCATTATTTTCAGTATTACCTGAAGGAAATCAATACCAAGCGTTACACCTTTGAGAGCGAAATCTATCGGTCAAGCCGAAATCGAGACCTTAAAAACCTTCTAGATCTTCAGAAGAGCCTAGTCTATTTTGTAACAAACCTCCGTGCCAATGATTTAATGATGAATCGCATGCGGCGCACGAATTTCTTAAAGATTCAGGGCAATGAAGAGCAGGATGACTTCCTCGAGGATATCATTATTGACAATGGTCAGGCCTCCGAGATGGCTGATATCTACACAAATATTGTAAATAGTATGATGGATGCCTTTGCATCAATTATTTCAAATAATCTGGGGCGCACGGTACAGCGTCTTACAGTTATTACTATTGTTTTAACCTTTCCGATGGTTATAGCGAGCTTTTACGGGATGAATATAGCCTTGCCTATGCAAGAGGCTGGGCAAACTTCTTTATGGCCATTTTGGACCATATTGGGTATTTCCGTTGTACTTCCTTTGTTTTTCTGGCTCTATTTCCGTCGTAAGCGTTGGTTCTAGGACAAAAAATCTAGAAGATACTGTCTATGCAACACTCATCTACTATATCTCCAAAACCGAGATATTCTCGGCTAAAGCGTAATGTTGTTATCCTATTAGGATTGATTCCCTTTTTACTTGGACTGTTCTATTTTCTATGGCCCAAACATCAAAGTGACTCTGAAGTGGTTTTTGAGCGCTACACCACGCCCAATTCACATTTTATAGACTATAACGAGGGAAAAGTTCATTATGTGGATACGGGATATGGAGAGCGAGTGGTTGTAGCGATACATGGCTTAAACAGTTGTTTCTATCATTTCACACCTCTTCTCGAGAATACACCGATCTTGGACAGTTTTCGGGTCATAGGCATTGATTTGCCAGGGTTTGGCTTGAGTAATCCGCCTAATTATAAAACGCTTCCAGAGGATTTTAGTTTTCAAGCGCATTTTACAGGTGCAGTAGCTGCAGTTCTTGAGGATGCCGGAGTGGATTCCTGTATGATTCTAGCGAATTCACTGGGAGGAATGTTGTCTTGGAATTTAGCCTATGAACGTCCTGACTTGGTGCAATCTATGATGTTGATGGCTCCAGCGGGCTATGCTTGGGATTCGATTACTCTGCCTTATGTTGAAGGAATGGCGCCTTGGTACGTAGGTGCAATACTCAATCTTCGCTTAGGCGTATCTCGAGAAGATCGTGAAGATGCTGCCAATTACAGTTTTTACAATAAAGAAGCGTTGCCGAGTAATTGGTTTAGTCACCGTGTTGATGCGGGCTATGCTTTCATGAACCTTCCCGATCGGATGCAATGGCTACGCACCATGATATTAAGTCAAGAAATGGCTGATACAGAACGAATTCAGCAACTAACACAACCTACGATGATTCTATGGGGTGAAGAAGATGAGGTGTTACCCTACGCACACCGCAATCGGTTTATGCGGGATTTACAAGAAGGCTATCTAGTAGAAATGCCGGCTACAGGACATGTTCCTCATGAAGAAGACCCTCGCTTGGTATTTAACTTATTGTATGATTTCTACAACAGACAGCAATCTACAATACAGGATGAACTTGAATGGGTTCAAAGTTTTGACTGATAGTCATTATAGTCATAGCTTTTTAAGCAAGTATATGAACCATCCGTATGCTTTAAGTATACGGACGGATGATGAACGCCATTAAAAAAGTGTGTTTTGACCGTAGTATAATGCGCCATATCTAAGAATACCACCTCATCTCCGATAAACAGGCCATGGTCAAAATAGTAATCTCCTACAAAGTCTCCTGCTAAACATGAATTCCCGCCGAGGCGGTATCTGCACCCCTCACTCGTTATTCTTCCTTCACGTACCTGAGGTGTGTAGGGCATTTCAATACAATCTGGCATATGAGCCGTTATGCTTACGTCAAGAAGAGCAGTGGCCACTTCGTCTTGAGCCACGATATCAAGGACATGGGTATGGAGGCTTCCCGCTTCCCATACAACGGCAGCGCCTGGTTCAAGAATGACCTTTAGACTATATGTTTTTTGAAGATGTTCGATGAGTTGAATAAGATGGTCTAAGTCATAATCACCTTTACTAATCATGTGACCTCCACCAAGATTTATCCATTGGCAGGCGTCTAAAGCAAACTGTGCATCACGTTCTAAGGCCTGTATAGTGCGCTCAAGAGAGTGGCTATCGTTCTCATATAGATTGTGCACATGTAAGCCTGTTACACCTTCTGGCCATTGATTCTTAAGGTGTTTTGCAATTACTCCAAGCCGTGACTGAGGCGAAGACGGATCATACAATGGATTGCCTGCCTCGTTTTGGAGGGGATTGATTCGTAGTCCAATCTCCAAGTTGTTTTTTGTTTGTAGATTTTGAAGGAAATCTATCTGTTGTAATGAGTTCGCTGTAAAGGTTTGGCAGTAATTCGTCCATTCCGGAAAATCTCTAGGACTATAGGCTGGGCTGTAAGCGTGGTGGTGTCCTGGAAAGTATTCGTGAGCTAAGCGTGCTTCGTGTAAGGAAGATGCCGTGCAGCCATCTAATGCTTCTGCTAA
>DLYY01000097.1:0-521 GCA_003447535.1 Bacteroidota bacterium
AAAACTACTTGAGATCTCCTTAGAAGGATCCGTGGGATAGATTATCACTTATGTTAGAAATCAAAAACCTTCACGCCAACGTTGCCGATAAGCCCATACTTAAGGGGCTTAACTTAGATATCGCACCCGGCGAAGTCCATGCCATCATGGGACCAAACGGAACGGGTAAAAGCACATTAGCTTCTACTCTAGCAGGACGAAATGGATATGAGGTTACGCAAGGCCATGTGGTATTTGAAGATGCGGACCTACTCGACATGGAGCCCGATGAACGAGCGAGAGCTGGTGTCTTCCTTGCCTTCCAATATCCGGTGGAAATTCCAGGCGTTACAACCATAAACTTTATGAAGTCGGCAATCAATGCCAGAAGGAAAGCTGAAGGCGAAGGATCAATCAAGGCTAGCGAGTTTATGGCTCAAATGAAGAAAAACACAGAACTCGTAGAGATAAAGCAAGAGTTCATGAAGCGCTCAGTCAATGTCGGCTTTTCAGGAGGTGAGAAAAAACGGAATGAGATTTTT
>DLYY01000097.1:831-14396 GCA_003447535.1 Bacteroidota bacterium
GAAAAAACGGAATGAGATTTTTCAAATGGCCATGCTCAATCCTAAGCTTTGTATTCTTGATGAAACCGATTCAGGCCTCGATATCGATGCTCTACGCGTGGTTTCTGAAGGAGTAAATGCCATGCGAAGCAAGGATCGTTCTTTTCTGATTATCACCCACTACCAGAGACTTCTGGACTACATTCAACCTGATTTTGTCCATGTTATGTACAACGGAAAGATTGTCAAGTCAGGAGACAAATCACTCGCTAAAGAGCTAGAAAAAAGAGGTTACGATTGGATTAAAGAGGAGGTCTCATAATATGGGTATTCTGCAAACATATCCTCATATATTCAGGGCACTAGAATCCAATTTGGGCGTCCACAGCAATACTGCGCTTCATCATTGCAAGCAAGAGGCCATGGATCGCTTAACCGCCATGGGAATGCCTACTCGCAAAATGGAGCGATGGCGACACACCTCTCCTCTCCCATTTTATGCAAGTGAACTAAATCCATCATTTGCCCCTTTGCACAGAAAGCATACCAGTGTAAATGACTTCAATCGTAAAGATGAAATCAATGCACACAAACTTGTTTTTGTTAATGGATCGTATCAGGAACATCTTTCTAAGGTATATCAAGAGGCGCGAGGAGTAACGATTTGTTCAATGAATGAAGCGCTGATGAAACATTCAGAACTCATTACGCCTCATCTCAAAGAAATATGTAGAAATCCCCACGACGGATTCAACTTGCTCAACGTGGCCTTCTTTGGTGATGGGATTTTTATAAAAATCCCAAAAAACACGGTCTTAGAACGTCCTATTCATTGGATTTTCCTAGCGGCAGATAATGCGCGTTTTATGATTAATCCTTATCATCAGATTCACTGTGGTGCAAACTCGAAGGTGCAAATCATCAAGGAATATCAGAGTCTTGATAATTCTGAGCTCTATGTCAACTCCCATTGCTCTACCTTTCTTGATCAAGGTGCCCATCTTGAATTTACAATGATTCAAAATGAAACGGTCAATGGATTCCATCACCTGAATAATCACATTGTCTACCAAAATCGAGATAGTCAGTTCAAACAAACTGCTGTAAGTTTAGCAGGACGACTCTTAAGAAACCAAGTCTTTGTTCGACTTCAAGAACCCGGAGCAAACTGCACCATCCAGGGCCTGTATTATGGTAAAGGAGACGACCATGTTGACAATCGTATAACAGTCAAACACCTTTCACCTGATTGTGAAAGCCATCAAAATTTTAAGGGACTTCTTGATGATAAATCAACGGCTGTTTTCAATGGGAAAATATATGTCGAAGAGGACGCTCAGCGAACCAATGCCTTTCAATCCAACAAAAACATCATTTTATCTGATCATGCCACGGTTCATAGCCAGCCTCAACTTGAGATTTATGCTGATGATGTAAAATGTAGTCATGGAGCAACCTCTGGTCAGATTGACCAGGATGCGTTGTTTTATCTTGTATCAAGGGGCATTCCTTTAGACCAAGCGAAAGCCGTATTGAACTATGCCTTCATAGCCGAAATCACGGAAAAGATATCCTTACCAACCATCCGCGAGCACATTCAGGAACTTATGCGTGAAAAATTGAATTACGCTTGGGATGAGGAACTGACGCAATCGTAACTATGACTTTTACCCGTCAAGAATTACAATCATTGCGTAATCAGTTTCCTGTTCTCCACCAGCAAGTTAACGGAAGAGATCTTGTGTATTTCGATAATGCAGCGACATCTCAAAAGCCACAGCGAGTTATTGACTGTGTGAATCACTATTACAGCAAGTACAATAGCAACATACACCGGGGTGCACATTCTTTAGCCGCTAAAGCTACTGATGCCTACGAAGCATCAAGACAAGTCATTGCAGATTACATTAACGCACCCTATGAAACCATAAATTTTGTTCGGGGTGTCACCGAAGGAATTAACCTTGTTGCGAACACATGGGGAGAGGCAAACCTACAGGAAGGCGATGAAATCCTGCTTACCCAAATGGAGCATCACGCCAACATTGTTCCGTGGCAGATGATAGCAGAGCGAAAAGGTGCTATCATCAAGGTATTGCCCATTTCAATCGACGGAGAATGGGATTGTTCTAATCTTAATGAATACATCAATTCTAAGACAAAGATTGTGGCTTTCAATGCAGTTTCTAACGCATTAGGGACCATTAACCCAATCCATCTACTCGTGGATGCAGCCCATGCCGTTGGGGCAATAACAGTAGTCGATGGGGCGCAGTCTGCACCACACCAAACAATTGATGTCGACCAATGGAATGTAGATTTTTTCACCTTTGGCGGGCATAAAATGTATGGTCCCACAGGTATAGGAATTCTTTATGGTAAAAAGGAGTTGCTTGAGAATATGCCCCCATGGCAAGGAGGCGGCGAAATGATTCGCGAAGTGGATTTTGCAGGGACGACATATAACGACCTACCCTTCAAGTTTGAAGCAGGTACCCCAAATATAGCTGGAGTCATCGGTCTAGGTGAGGCAGTGCGGTTCCTCAAAGAAACCGATGTTTCGCGTATCGCCACCCATGAAGTACATCTTTTACGTCTTGCAGAAGAGGGCTGTCAAACTATCGAGGGATTTGAGATTTATGGTAAATCAACAAACAAGGCTGGAGTGTTATCATTTCTCATTGATGGATGTCATGCCTATGATTTAGGCGTCCTACTAGACAAAATGGGTATTGCGACAAGGACAGGACATCATTGCTGCCAGCCCTTAATGAAGTATTATGGTGTTGAAGGGACATGTCGTGTGTCGTTTGCAGCATATAACACAGAAGAAGAAGTTGAAGCATTCATCAATGGACTAAAACGCGCCGTTCAAATGCTTCGTGGATAGGATTCAACCTCCTACCCCGGTCACTTGCACATTTACAATTTCAAACGCTGAATATACCCCCCAAAGAGTAGCATTGCCCTACCTCTATGGCTCATACTTGCCTTTACCTCATCGAGCATCTCGGCAAAGGTTGTTGTATGTTGCTCAGGAATAAAAATAGGATCATACCCAAATCCATTAGCACCTCGCTTCTCCTGACTGATTTCTCCATGGATTTCTCCATCAAAGAAAGTAGATGTCTCTTCCCCTTCTTCGTTTATGATAAAACAAGCCACTGTTCTAAAAAAAGCTTTCCGACTCCTTCCCTCAAGGGCAGACAAGAGTTTATCCATATTGCGGTCATGATCTACAGGAAGCCCTCCATATCGAGCCGTATAAATTCCAGGATCACCGCCTATACCCTCACAACAAAGACCGGAATCTTCAGCCATTGTTGGTAAACCACAAAAATCAAAGACAGCCTTAGCTTTTATGTAAGCGTTTTCCTCAAAAGAAGTACCGGTCTCTTCAACTTCTTCTGTGAAGCCTATGCTGTTCAGATCAACAATATCTACATCGGGTAACATCACCCTAACCTCGTGAAGCTTATGAGCATTTGTTGTTGCAAAAACAAGCTTCATCATTCTCCTTTTAGGGGTAAATCAAACATCATCTTCATGGCTTCCCAAAGCTTTTTTTTATCCCCTGCACGATCCTTCATCCAAGCTATACCTCCCGAAAAAACAATCTTTTTTCCGAAAATCTCATAAGGCTGATAGGCCTTAGGATGAATCTGAAGGTCAAAATTAGATGGACGTATACCAAAGAATATCAAAAATTGAAGCTTCTCCATTTGAAAGAGATCACTTAAAGATTCATCCCCTGAAAAAAACCTTAACTCATAAGACGATTGGTCTCTATTTACTGCTTTCATCACTTTTTCTAAAAAAGCGTGGGTTTCAGGAACATCATCTTCTTTATTGAGCACCAAAATCACATCAATCCCTGATTTACAATAACTTATACTTGTTCGTTCAACACTATAAAGCCGCGAATTCCTAAAAAGATGCTCCATTTTCACTATCTTTGCACGGCATTATGACGGATCTCCACTCTAACATCACCATACCAACAACTAAAGTAAAGGAATCCAACCTATCTCAACTTGATCTTGCTAACATAAAGTTTGGTCATGCATTTACGGACCACATGTTCGTTGTTGATTATGATAATGGTGAATGGATTAACCCACAAATCCTACCTTTTGGGCCCATCCAGATGCATCCAGCAACTTCATCGATACATTATGGACAGTCCATATTTGAAGGAATGAAGGCTCATCGCAATAAAGAAGGCGAAATCGTTTTCTTTAGGATGGATGATCACGCAGCTCGTTTTTGCTATTCAGCTAAGCGCATGGCAATGCCTGAGATTCCCAAAGGACTCTTTCGTAAAGGAATTATGGAACTAGTCAAATTAGACCAAGCATGGGTGCCTAAAGAAGAAGGGTATTCTTTATACATCAGGCCTTACATGTTTGCGACAGATGAGTTTATTGGAATACGAAGATCAGTCCATTACAAGTTTATGGTTATTTTAAGTCCTGTTGCTAGCTACTATTCCGGAGCAGTAGAGGTATATGCATCCACGAAATATACTCGAGCAGCCCCAGGAGGAACAGGCATGGCAAAAGCGGCGGGAAACTACGCTGCTTCGATCCTACCTGCTGAAGAGATTAAGGATAATGGATATGATCAAATTCTTTGGCTTGATGGAAGAAACCATACCAATCTTCAAGAGATCGGAACCATGAACGTATTTGCTGTAATCAATGGCGAAGTGCATACTCCATCATTGTTTGAAGGCACCATTTTGCCAGGTATAACTAGAGACTCCGCCATCCAATTACTGAAAAGTTGGAATATTCCAGTTCATGAGCGGGAAATTTCCATTCACGAATTGATAGAAGCTCATCAAAAAGGTATTATCGACGAAATGTTTGGTAGTGGAACGGCCGCTACGATATCTCCAATTAAGGGCTTTGGCTATGATGATCACCACTTCAAAGTAACGCTAGGAGATGACAGTTCCATTTCAGCTAGGCTTAAAAAAGCCCTTCAAGAAATTAAACAGGGTAATGCGACAGAATCCTTTGGTTGGGTAGAAGATATGGCTTAAAAGGTATACTTTGGATTATCCTCTGAAAAGTCACTGGAAGAAAAAGAGGGATCCACAATAATATCAGTGAATTTATATTCTTCAAACAAGTTGCCTTTATGGTCTATTATCCTCTGATAAACAGGAAGATAGGTCGACTTGTCGATATAAAAAACACTCGTCTTTCCATAGGCGCTAGTCACCTTTACGATATCGCCAGCAGAAAGTGATTTACCAACTCTCCAACCGTTGATTTCAGCAAGCATGTATTCACTTAGATGCAATGATTTGGCGAGTTTAGATAGCGATTGTGATTTGGACACCGTATAGTTAGTTATCTTAAAATTGGGATCCTCTATCTTAATTTTATAACATGATCTCCCATCGAAGGTAACGCTACCCGATAACTCAAAAGCCTCCTTCAGGATTCCTTGGTCTTTTGCCGTTGCCATCGATTCGTAAAGAAGTACAGCAGGCATCTGAAACCCGGCATCAGTAAGGAGATTATGCATACCCTTTCTCATCATGGATGATTTTGGATCGAGCTTGATTTTAATGCCCTTTTTAACCAATGCCTTACTGCCATAAACATCAGGATTGTACAAAATCTCTGCCCCCTTGTTTTCGCCACCAGTCATCTTTGTGTATATCCTTTCTGATGAATAATGAACCTTACATTCCATTGTGGACTGTTCCAAATCACCGTCTATACGTTCATTCATAACTAGCGTAAACGAATGACCTGAAGCGTCCATAACGCGGTCATACATCTCTTCAATTATAGATTCAGGACTTTGGCCATGAGCAGAAAACAGCACCAAAAAAGAAAGAAGAATCGGCAAGAATTTTAATCGTTTCATGTTTAATTATGGCTTTGCAATATACTTAAACAAAAGTTGTTCCAATAAATCTATTTTGCTGATAAATCTTCTCGAAGGAATTGATCAAACGCTTTTCCTTGTAAGGTATCGTGCTCAATTAGTCGACCTTTTGATACGGTATATTTTTGACCATCATAGACAATAAATGCCTTAGGAGATCGCCCATAAATCCAATCCCAGGATTGTAATAGCTGGCTGTGAGCTTGAAGTTTATTCTCAACAACCACCTCATGATTAACTATTTTAAACATGTCTTGTAATTCTGCCAATAATACGTCAATTACAGATTCCATGGATAGACCAAAGGATTTCAAATTGACTACCTCCGAGCGAACAGAGGGAAGAGCTTTCGAATGGGTTATAAGTGGAGAAGATATGGATTCCTCTAAATGATTTAGATCACTGTCCACAAGCAAGGTACAATGAGTTAAAAGCTTGTTTCTACCCGCAAACTGAGCAGAACCCGATATTTTTTTATCATGACAAAGAATGGCATTTCTCGTGTTTAACTCAGTGCTTAATCCATGACGTTGTAGTGCCTGTCTTGGCCAGTCTAAAAAGAAATGGTAGTCATTTACAAGCTTCAGGGATTTAGGCATTACCAAGCCAATATTCAGATTTCCCAAATCATGATAAACCGTTCCTCCACCGCTTACCCGACGACATATCTGAATGCCATGTTCATCGCAAAAAGGCAGGTTGACCTCAGCAAACAACTGCTGGTTTCTTCCGATAACTATGGAAGGTTTATTTATATAACAATAAAACAGGGGGGTTTCGTCAACATCTTCTTCTAGAGCCCAACGTTCAAATGACAGGTTGTCTATTGGGTCGTGGGATAAGCTCCTCACCCATCGAATATGGTCTCCTAAAATCTTATGCATCGAATTCAATCAAACAAGACCTTTTAGGCTATTAGTGATTCTACCCTATCTACAATAACCTTACATCGGCGTTCAGCATCCTCTTCCAACTGCCTCATCTCCTCAAGCACCCCACTCTTCCATGCCCCATCATCGACATCCTGAATATTGATTCGAACATTCATTCCAGCCCCCTGAATCGCGGTACGAGCACAAAGTGCCCCTACCCCAGTATCTGAAGCTGAATTGGGATTGCCATCCTTTGCCATGGCATCAAGCAAATCAAACATACTATATGCAGTCCGCATCACCTCTAAGGGTACCTCAATAGCATACTCCGTGGCTTCCTTCATAGCCTGCTGACGAGACGCTTTTTCCTCAGGACTCCCCTTAGGTAAGCGTATTGCTACCATAATCCGCTCAAAAGCCGCCGTGTCCTCATCGACCAATCGAAGTAACTTTGAAAGGATTTGCTGACCCTTATCAGCCCACTGAGAAAAGAAATCCCAGCGATCATCCCAACCGCGTTTATGAGATGATAAATTAGCCACCATGATTCCAAGGGCCACGCCAAGAGTTCCCACGTAGGCAGAAATTGATCCACCCCCAGGTGCAGGACTTTCACTTCCTGTCTCGTGGGCGAAGGCTTTTAAATCCATTTCCACTAACTTGGATGAACTCGTCTCGCGAATCATCCATTCGATGATGTTTTCCTCAGGCACAAAAGGCTTTAAATCACTAAGACCCATAGAGAGAGCTGCTACTCGAACGAGCTCTTCCTCACTGACTCCAATACTTCTGTTTTGTTTTTGCAAAAAATATCTTCCCGCATCCAACATACTTTTAAGAGGTACAAGTCCCACAAGTTCGGATCCCGTGACGCGCATACCTCGTCTGTGCGCAGAATCTACCGTTTCATCGAAGGCCTTATGCAACGGTGTTTTGTTGACGTCGGTGATATTCATAGAAATTTGGGCAACACCATATTCCTCAATATACCAACCAATTCCTTTTACTCCCGGACAAGTACCGAAAACTCTCTCAGGATTGCCATCCTTATCAAGCACTTTTTTACCTGTTGGCATGCCATCATCTGTTTTTATCCTCCCTTTTTCTCTTACATCAAAGGCTACAGAATTTGCCCGACGTACAGAGGTGGTATTTAGATTTACGTTGAAAGCAATGAGAAAATCACGCGCCCCGATAGCAATATTTCCAGTTTTTGCATTCAATCGCTGAGGGCCGAAGTTTGGCTTCCATCCCTCCTGCTTTATCTTTTCTTCAATTCCCTCATATTCGCCAGCGCGAACCGTAGCGAGGTTCTTCCGCTTCACCTCTGTGGCGGCCGACTCATACAGATAGACGGGGATATCCAAGTCCTTTCCTACCCTTTCACCGAGCTTTTTAGCACATTCAATACAATCCTCCATGGAGGCATTTGCTACAGGTATAAATGGACAAACGTCTGTTGCACCAAACCTTGGATGCTCCCCGCTATGCTGGCTCATGTCAATGAGCTCCGCTGCCTTACTGATAAGCTTGTATGCTGCTTCGACAACTTGACCAGGTTCTCCAACAAAAGTGATCACTGTTCGATTTGTGGCCTTTCCTGGATCTACATCGAGCAATCGTACACCATCTACTTGCTTTACTGTGTTCGCTATGGCGTCAATGACCTCAGGCCTTCTTCCTTCGCTGATATTCGGTACACATTCGATTAGCTTTCTCATGATGTTTTCTTTGTTTTATTTTTCGTTGGTTAAACTACCCACTCACCAAATATCATAACGTTTTCAATATTGTTTTCCCCAAAGGCATAAGGAACATAGGACAGGTTTTGTACGTCCTTTTGAAGAACCACAAGGTTAGCTCGTTGTCCAACACCTATACTTCCGACCTCTTCAACGGCATCCATTGCCATTGCACTATTGCATGTAATCGCATCAAGCGCTTGATAAGGGCTTAATTTCATTTTTATACAAGCTAAGGACCAAATCATTTGCATATCGTATACCGGTGAACTTCCTGGATTAAAATCACTGGCAAGGGCAAATGGCAACCCACGCTCCATAAGTTCTCTTCCCGGCGCATAGGGTATTCCGAGATAGAAACTACAACCAGGCAACCCTACCGGTATTGTTTTACTCGATGCCAACAACTTAATTTCTGTCTCAGTAATTTGTTCTAAATGATCAACTGAGACAGCCTCATGCTCAACGGCAACCTGTACACCACCACTTACTGCAAGTTGATTGCCATGAATTTTTGCTTTCAGTCCAAAATCAGCTCCCTTCCCTAAAATTTTCGCTGTTTCTTCCACGGTAAAGAAGCCCTTTTCACAAAAGACATCAATAAAGTAGGCCAGTTTTTCCTCAGCCGCGGCCGGTATGAGCTCCTCACATATAATATTAATCCAACGGCTTCGATTAGACTTATAGGCCGTAGGTAGAGCATGAGCCGCCAACAAGGTTGGGCGAATTAACATATCAGAATAGGTCTCTTGCAGTCGACGAATCACACGTAGCATCTTTAGCTCATCATGAACGGTTAATCCATAGCCACTTTTTATCTCAATGGCCGTGGTTCCTGCTTTACGTAAAGCATCCATTCGCCAACAAGCTCTTTGAAACAATGCCTCTTCGGATAATTCTTGAAGTTTTCTAGCTGAATTATGAATTCCTCCGCCAGCAGCGGCAATTTCCTCATAACTCTTTCCCTCAATTTTCATCAAAAACTCCTCTTCCCTAGACGCAGCATGGACTAGGTGGGTATGATTGTCCACAAATCCCGGAAGAACGAATGCATGATCAATATCAATGACTTCAGCCTCTAGGGGTAAATCTTCAATTTCTACAAATCTCCCATTGTCAATAGCTATTGAGTTTAGACCCGTCGCCTTAACATAAGGTGATTCAATGTGGAGGTTTGTAATGAGCTTTGCACCTGACATATCGTCAAGATACAGGGTTATTAGCGTTTACACCCCTAAACGACGAGGAGAATTATCTACTTTTGCTCTATGGTTGGAAACTCCTTTGGACATCGCTTTCGTATCACCACTTTTGGTGAATCTCATGGACCCGCTATGGGGGTGGTTATTGATGGGTGTCCAGCTGGACTATCGCTGAAGCCATCTCACATACAGGAAGCGCTCGATCGAAGACGACCCGGTCAATCAAATCTCACAACAGCTCGAAAAGAAAAAGATCAAGTAGAAATCCTGTCAGGAGTATTTGAAGATAAAACCTTGGGAAGCCCCATTACCTTACTTATACGTAATCAGGATGCTCGTCCAAAAGATTATAACCACCTTAAAGAAATTTATCGTCCCTCACACGCCGATTATACCTATCTCAAGAAATATGGTCATCGAGATCCCCGCGGAGGAGGAAGAGCTTCAGCACGAGAAACAGCCTGTCGTGTGGCTGCCGGAGCGGTAGCAAAGCGTGTACTAGATCATCTTGGTATTGACGTCTATGCCTTTACACATCAAATTGGTCAAGTTGTTTTAGAAGCTGCACCCGTTGACTATTCAAGCATCGAGCATCACCCCACGCGTTGTCCAAAACAATCAACAGCAGATGCTATGCAACAGGCTATTGAATCGGCAAAGACTGAGGGAGACAGCCTTGGAGGTGTTATAGAATGTCACATTATAGGCCTCCCTGTTGGACTCGGTCAACCTGTATTTCATCGATTTGAAGCTGATTTAGCCTTTGCTATGCTATCTATCAATGCGACCAAATCCTTTGAAATTGGTTCAGGCATAGCGGGAACCAAAATGAAAGGGAGCGAGCACAATGACCCCTTTATTATTGAAAAGGACAAAGTTGCCACATCAACAAACTTCAGTGGTGGTGTGCAAGGGGGAATTACCAATGGAATGCCCGTAACGATTAAAGTGGGATTTAAACCAACCGCCACGATTCAAATACCTCAAGAATCCATCAATCAAAAGGGGAAAAAAGCCATCGTTGAGGGCAAAGGAAGACATGATCCTTGTGTGATACCGCGGGCTGTACCCATTGTAGAGGCGATGGCAAATCTTGTAACCGTAGACCATATTCTGCTCGCTCAGAGCGATACCATTGAACAAATAGATTTGAAACGATGAAAGTCTACCACGATAAAGACTGCCAAGAATTTCTAGCTGGAGATGCCACCCACTTAAGAGAAATACTTCATCCAGATAAAATGGATATTACGCTGCGTTACAGTTTGGCGCACGCCGTGGTAAAACCAGGTGAAACATCCTTTAAACACGCGCTGACAACCAGTGAAGTCTACATTATTCTTGAAGGAAGGGGACTAATGTTTATCGACGAGGAGTCTCAAGAAGTTACCAAAGGGCATGTCGTTTACATTCCGCCTAATGCAGTCCAGTGTATAGAAAATATTGGAACAGAGGATTTAATTTTTTATTGCATCGTGGATCCAGCTTGGCGAGAAGAAGATGAAATCGTCTTTGAATCCGAATCCAAACCATAATACTATGAAAAAAATAGCCCTGCATTGGCAAATTATTATAGCCCTCATCCTCGGAGTACTCTATTCCTACTTAGCGATTTCACAGGGTTGGATGAAATTTACCTTGTACTACCTGCGTCCCTTTGGAGACATTTTTATTCGCTTACTAAAAATGCTTGCCGTACCCTTGGTACTCTTTTCAATCATTAAAGGAGTAGCCGGATTATCCGATATCTCTCGTATCGGAAGATTGGGGGCAAAGACGTTTGGCCTTTATGTGCTTACGACTGTTGTTTCAGTGACTATTGGACTTGGCCTCGTTAACCTCATTGAACCTGGTAATAAAATTGATCCGACAGTTAAAGAGGAAATTCGAACTTATGTTGAAACGAATGTTTCCCAGGATGATGGATTTCAGTCTTTACAAGCCAAACAGGACGCCACCAACAAAATTCAAGAAGAATATGGTCCCTTGTTTATACTTGTCGAGTCAGTTCCCGATAACATTTTCAGTGCCTTGACTTCGATGAGCAAGATGCTACAAGTGATCTTTTTTGCCATATTCTTTGGCATAGGACTGCTCTTTGTTGATAAGCGATACAGCGATCCTGTGAATAAGGCAGTGGACGGTATCAATGAAGTTATTCTGTTATTGATCCAATGGGTTATGCGTGCCGCGCCATTCTTTGTCTTTTGTCTTTTGGCAGGTCAAATGGCACGCTTAGCAGGTGACAATCCAGCTATTTTATCGCAAATTCTGCAAGCTGTAGGATGGTATATGATTACGGTCATTCTTGGGTTAGGCATCATGGCCCTCGTATTTTATCCAAGCTTGGTTGCAATCTTCGTTCGGCATATTGGCTACTTGGGCTTCATGCGCAAGCTTGTTAAAGCCCAGTCAGTCGCTTTTTCTACTTCTTCTAGTGCCGCTACACTTCCGGTAACGATGGATGTCGTAGAAAATGATCTTGGAGTATCACCACAAACTACAAATTTCATCTTACCAATTGGGGCCACAATAAACATGGATGGCACGTCGATGTTTCAAGGAATAACCGCAGTGTTTTTGGCTCAATTCTTTGCGGGGGGCATGGAAATGACTGATCAGCTGTTAATGATTGGTATGGCTACTCTCGCGTCTATTGGAGCGCCTGCTGTGCCAAGCGCGGGATTGGTGCTACTAATGGGAATACTAGCTTCCCTAGGTTATCAAGCTTGGTGGGTAGCTTTGGTTTTCCCCATTGATCGAATTCTCGATATGACACGTACCGCCATCAATGTTACCGGTGATGCTGCTGTCGCCACGCTTATTGCTCAGAGTGAAGGGGAATTCTCGTCGAAGAAATCAAGCCCATAGAAATGTCTAGTTACCGCTTCAAACAGCGTAAAATGCGCTGGATAAACTTATATCCGCCCTATCTCGGCGCGGGTATACGATTTAAAGGCTTTTCGGATGATGGTTATGCTTGCCATGTTGAAATGAAGTTGCGTTGGTGGAATAAGAATCTGTTTAATACGCATTTCGGAGGGTCCATCTATGCCATGTGTGATCCTTGGTTTTGTTTTATTGTGCTTGATAAGTTAGGCCCTGAATACATAGTATGGGATAAAAGTGCCACTGTCCGATTTATAAAGCCCGGAGAACGAACACTGAAGGCAGTATTCAGAGCGAAGCCAGAGGAAATTGAACATATTCGATCCCAAGCGAATTCTCTAGGTAAAATCACCTATGTGTTTACCGCCGAAATCTTGGACAGCAAAGGAATACTTGTAGCCGAAGTCGATAAAGAAGTTTATGCACGACGCAAGTCCTGAGCTAAGTACCGGCTCACATTTCCCGAACACATTTACCCTTCTTTCCTAATAAAGGTTAAATAGGTAGCCCTCATTACTGAATAACATTGAATTGGAAGTATTTTGATCGTATTACAAAGTATACATGAAAAAAAATCTCGTTATATACTGCCTCATGCTACTCTTAGGCACTGTCAGTCAAGCTCAGCACTTAGTAAGCTACACCAAAGTTGACTCCTTCACAACAGACAGTCTACGTGCGCTTTGGAAACAAAACAAAATCAAAAAAGTCATTGTACCCATAAAGTATGGCTTTGATGTATATGAAGTGATTTATAAAACCCTTTATGTTGATGGTGATACGATAACAGCGTCAGGATATATATTTCTCCCGTTGATGCCAGCAAAAGATATCGCCGATGGAATTCCAGCTTCCATTTTAAATCACGGTACAGAAATGCGCATCAATCCGAATTGGAATGGCCTAGGAGGGCTACAGGCTGTTGTCGCTGCCTATGCTACAGACGGATATTATGGCCTTTACCCGCATTACAT
>DLYY01000212.1 GCA_003447535.1 Bacteroidota bacterium
TAGTTGATTCTGTGTCTTGTAATGGGGGGAGTGATGGAGCTATAACGGTCTATTCTACAGGAGGAATTGGAGCGCTATCCTATGATCTAGGGAGTGGTGTAACGCAAAGTTCTAATACGTTCAGTGGCTTAAGTGCTGGCCTTTATACCGACATTGTACTTACTGATGCCAATGGATGCGAAGCGTTTGCTACCGGTCTTGTTAATCAACCAAACGCACTCGTCTTAAATGTGACAGCGGTTATTCCTGTGTCAGGTTTTGGAGCAAGCGATGGTTCTGTCCAATTCAACGCAAATGGAGGAAGTGCTCCTTATAACTTCACTTTGGATGGCCTTTCATCAAGTGGCACACTTTCCTTTGATAATCTATCTGCTGGCAATTATTTGCTGGAAGTTACAGATGCAAATGGGTGTGTTATGTCTGATAGTGTTTTTGTAACTGAACCCCTTCCATTAACATTGCCTACTATTGATTTGGTCGATATTGATTGCTTCGGCGAAAGCACTGGGTCAATAACCTTACAAGCTGCTGGAGGAATACCGCCTTACAATTACAGCATCGATTGCGGTATAACCTATCAAAGTTCGAATGTCTTTACGGGGCTATCTGCCGGGACTTACTCAGTAACCGTTCAAGACAATATAGGTGATACGGTTGCATGTCAAGTGGTTGTTTTATCGGAAAACCCGCTCTTGTTCGTCTCGGGTCTTCTTACCGATAGCGTATTATGTGAAGGGGATAGCGATGGCCAAATAGAGTACACCGTTCAAGGCGGGCAAGCTCCATACACTTTTGCTATGATAGGTGTGCCAAGCCAACCTAGTGGCTTATTTACAGGACTTTCCGCAGGGAACTACTTCACAACCATTACGGATGTGGTAGGTTGTACAATTGATACCTCTGCGGTCATAGGAGCACCTGATTTGCTAGAAATCAATCTGTTTCGTGCTGTAAACTTATCATGTTATGATTCTGATAATGGCGAGATAGAGTTATCTGCCCAAGGGGGTAGTGGTTCCCTTTCGATAGAAATAGAAGAGCTAGGGTTAACGGGTAATGTGTTTAATGCGCTACCTGCTGGACTTTATACAGCCACTGTCGTAGATGAAAATCTTTGTGAGGCCTCTACACAAGTTGATATCACCCAGCCAGATGCAATCGATGCAGACTACACAACTGAAGATGTAAGTTGTTTTGGTTACCAGGATGGTCGATTAGTAATTAATGGGGTTTCCGGAGGCAGTGGGAGTTATTCTTTAGCATTTAACTCAGATACCATCATTTCAAACTTATCCTCCGCCGTAATTGATACATTGGCTCCGGGCTTAAATGTCTTCACAATTGTTGATGCTAACGATTGTCCTTTAACCTTAATGTTTACCATCGATGAGCCGGATGCATTAAGCGCTTCGCTCGATGTTCGTGATCCAAGATGTCAAGGACAGGCTAATGGAACGGTTGATTTTACGGTGAGCGGTGGAACAGGGCCTTTTAATGCATTTGTTGTTAATCCTGCCAATGGTGACACAAGTATTTCTCTAGGTTTAACGGTTACGGGACTGATTGGAGATGCAGCGTATGATGTAGGAATACTCGATGCCAATGGCTGCGTTTTGAGTGATGAAGCAACGTTGGTTGATCCTTCTTCGGTTGAGATTGTGAGCTATATGATAAATAATTCGCGTTGTTATGATGAGGCATCAGCAACTGTTGTCATCGATTCAATTACGCCAGGTTCCATTTCGGACTACACCTTTACATTAGGGGGTACAGGGCTTACAGGGAATAATGGCATTATAGAAGGCGCTACATCGGGTGTTTACTCTTTGACTGCTTTTGAGAATGTTGGAGGTTGTACAGATACTGTAGATCTGTATATAGGCGAACCAGCACCTCGTTTCCTAGAGACGTCACCTGATACAGTGGTAACACTAGGTGAGGCGCTTGAGATTTTTGTTGGTGATGACTTCCAGTCTTATTCATGGTCTCCTAACACAGGACTTAGCTGTTCGGATTGTATCAACCCAACCGTTCTTGTTTACGAGAATGTAACCTATGAAATCAATGCGATAGATAGCAACGGATGTGTAAATGAAAACCTTGCGACGATTACTGTTAAGGTGGATGATGAGTTGGCCTTGTTTGTCCCTGACGCCTTTACTCCTAATGATGATGGAATGAATGATGTGCTATTAGTCTATGGAGTCAATCTAGTCGATGCTCAGATTTCAATCTATAACCGATGGGGTGAGCTCGTGTTCGCTAGTAATGCTGCGCATCTCGAAGGATGGGACGGCACATTCAAGGGTGAAAAGCAAGCGCCTGGGACCTTTTCCTACATTTTGGATGTGACCTTTCTCAATGGGTACACTGATATGCGAAAGGGCAGTTTCTTACTCCTTCATTAGAAGTGGATTAGATTCTTACAGAAGTAGAATATTCTTTGTTTCTTCACGGAATGAAGGATGACAATACGCTCGCAAAATCAGTCTATTTTGATTACGATCTAGATGGAGTGCCTTCGGACAAGGTATTGGCTTTATACGAAGTAATGCTTACCTCTCGTCTTATCGAAGAGAAAATGCTCAGTTTGCTCCGTCAAGGAAAGATTTCTAAGTGGTTCTCTGGAATTGGGCAAGAAGCCATTTCGGCATCTGCTTCAGTCGGTATGCATAGCGACGAATTTATTCTTCCCATGCATAGGAATCTTGGGGTTTTTGTAGGACGAAACTTGCCGTTAGATCGTTTGTTTGCTCAATGGTTGGGAAAGCCAGAAGGTTATACCAAAGGAAGAGACCGTTCCTTCCATTTTGGAACGACCGAACACAACATAGTCGGAATGATCTCTCACTTGGGACCTCAGTTAGCTGTTGCCGATGGCATTGCCTTGAAGCATGCCTTGGCAAAAGAGAATAAGGCGGTCTTAGTGTTTACTGGAGAGGGGGGTACAAGTGAAGGCGATTTCCATGAAGCACTTAATGTGGCAGCCGTTTGGCAATTACCTGTTGTTTTTGTTATTGAGAATAATGGCTATGGCCTTTCTACACCTGCGTCTAAGCAATATCGGTGTGAAAAGCTCTCTGATCGGGGATTAGGCTACGGAATTCCCTCGTTCTCTATCGAAGGAAACAACGTTATTGAAGTCTTTAAACATATCACCTATCACGGACAGCGTTGTCGAGATGGGAAGGGGCCTGTGTTATTAGAATGTAATACGTTTCGTATGCGTGGCCATGAGGAGGCATCAGGTGTTAAGTATGTTCCACAGCATCATTTTGATGAGTGGTCTGTCAAGGATCCTTTGTCGAATTATGAATTGTTTCTAGCTGAATGCGGCATTTTAACTGAAACGTCTATTCAGGAAAAGCGCGCGAGCATTAAGGCAAGTATTCAAGAGAATTGGAATAAGGCCATTGGTTATGAAAATGTACAGGCATCCACTTCACAAGAACTACAAGACGTCTACGCAATGCATAATCCTGCATCAATACATCCATCGCATGAAACCAAGGAAATGCGTTTTGTCGATGCGATATCGGATGGCTTAAAAGAAGCTATGATGAACGATGACAACTTGGTTATTATGGGTCAGGATGTAGGGGATTACGGCGGAGTATTTAAGATTACTGACGGCTTCGTTGAATTGTTTGGAGCGGATCGAGTTAGAGATACGCCTTTGTGCGAATCCGCCATCCTAAGCGCCTCCTTAGGATACAGTATTGCCGGTTGTAAGAGTGTTGTGGAAATGCAGTTTGCTGATTTTGTGTCTTCTGGTTTTACGGCAATCGTCAATAATCTTGCAAAAAGTTACTATCGGTGGGGGCAAGCAGCAAGTGTAGTTGTTCGCATGCCGACAGGCGCCGGGGTAGGGGCTGGTCCATACCATTCTCAATCTAATGAGGGGTGGTTTACGCACACTGCTGGGCTGAAAGTCGTTTTCCCTTCGTCACCACATGACGCGAAAGGCATGCTCTTAGCGGCCATTAGTGATCCTAACCCTGTGATGTTTTTTGAGCACAAGGCATTATACCGAAGCTTAAAAGATGAGGTTCCTGTTGGCTACTATACGACGTCAATTGATTATGGTGCTGTCGTTCAAGAGGGTAGTGATGTAACAATCATAACCTATGGAATGGGGGTGCATTGGGCCAAGGAGGTTGCCGATGTGTTACATTGCGATGCGCACATTTTTGATCTGCGCAGTCTTGCTCCGCTCGATTATGATGGTATTCGCAAGGCGGTTGAGGCCACAGGTAAAGTATTAGTCTTACAAGAAGATGTAGAAATAGGAGGAATAGGTAGTGATGTTTGCCGTTGGATTGGAGAAAATATGTTTGAAGAACTCGATGCTTCAGTACGTTTTGTATCTAGCTTACAAAGTCCTGTTCCTTTTCATCCAGATTTAGAGGCTAACTACCTCGCGAAGTCCCGGTTGAAAGAAAGTTTGCAGCAGTTAATAGACTATTAGTTTTCAATCCATTGGATGACCTCCTCATCGAGAATGGAAGCTCTAGGATCAATCATAGCATGATAGGTACCATCGGTGTTGATGAGGTACTTCTGAAAATTCCATCCAACTTTGGTTCCCTCCACACCATTTTGCTCTTCCGAAGTTAACCATGCATAGATAGGGTGCTGTTTGTCTCCTTTAACACTAATCTTTGCCATCATGGGAAAGGTCACCCCATATTTCGCAGAACAGAAGGTCTGAATACTCTCATTGCTACCAGGTTCTTGAGAAAGGAAGTTATTTGCCGGAAATCCAATGATGACAAGATTCTTGTCTTCATAATTATCATACAGCTCTTGCAAGTCTTTATACTGAGGGGTGAGGCCACAATATGAAGCTACATTGACAATAATGATTTTTTTACCAGCTAATGCTGCAAAATCGAAGGAATTGCCTTCAATGTCTTCAACGGTAAACTGATGGATAGTATTCATAGGAATATTTTCATCAACACTTACATAGTCGCTTGGTTTTTGACCAGAGCAAGCGTTGAGTAGTAAAGAAAAAAATAGGGCGGTTACGAGAACGGAGAGGTTACTTTTCATAGGTGTATAACAATATAGTATCCTATAAGTTCTCAAGGGCTGATTAGTTTCTAAGAATGGCTTTGTTAAGTTCTTCTTCCATGGTTGCCATACTATCATAAAGTTGCTCGTAGGAATCTATTACAAAGTATTGTTTCTGAAAGTCGTGCTTGTAGTAAGGCATATCAAAAATGTGTGATAGGTCGAATGGATAGCGCGGAACGTCTTGATCTTCAGTGGCAAAGACACTTTCACCCGATGAAGACATTATTCCTGCACCATATAGCTTGAGGTTTCCTTCCTCGCGGATTAGCCCGAACTCTACGGTAAACCAATACAATCGGCTCATTAGGTTAACCGCCTTGGGATTGTCGATATAACGAAGCGTAACCTCTGCCATTTTTTGTACAAAATCAACAAAGGGTTGTATGCTTAACAAAGGAACATGAGCGAAAACGTCGTGAAACATATCAGGTTCCTCTAAGTATTCTAATTCTTCCTTACTGCGTAACCAAGTAGTCGCCGGAAATTTTTTCGCAGCAAGAAACTCAAAGAAAGGTTTGTCATCTATCAAGCCGGGCACGATAAAAACCTCCCAACCTGTTGATGATTTGAGGCGTTTATTAACCTCTTTTATAACAGGAATTTTTTCTCGTTCAAAACCAAAAAGTTCCAATCCTTGAAAATACTTTTCAGTCGCTCTACTCTCCAGAATTGGTAGTTGAGCATCATATAAGGTTGTCCAGACCTCGAAGTGCTCTTCAGTGTATGCCTCATACTCTTGAGACATTGGTTCTAGCGGCAATTCGTAGGGCTTTCTGTTTTGGAGTTCCATACCTAAAAGATACGACTTCTAAAAAGAATGCCCTTATCCCTTATACTACAACCAATCTACCTTACCAGAACCTAAGTTGTAAAAGGCTCCGTAAATTCCAATCTTTCCTTCGTCAAGAAGATCTTTGAGGATAGGGCTTTTAGCACGAATCTGCTCAATGGCTACTTCAACGTTCTTTTTTGCGACTCCATTGGTGTGGCTTTCGTCAACAGTAACATTATGCTCTTTTTCATATTGCTCAATGGATTCGTCAATTCGAACCAGTGTTGTAGTGATATTACCAAGTCGCACTTTGGAACAGGCAGCTTTGACCGCTCCGCAGCTTTCATGGGCCATGATAACAATAGCTTTAGTCCCTACAACAGCGCATGCATATTCCATGCCTGCGAGAACATCTTCATTAATGATGTTACCTGCTAGTCGACTCACAAAGATGTCTCCTACAGAACAATCAAAAATGGTTTCTACTGGAACTCGAGAATCAATGCAACTTAAGACAATCGAATGCGGAAGTTGTCCATTGGTTGATTTCCCTCTTAAGTCATTAAGGTCAACGCTTGATAGAGACGTCTCGACGTAACGTTGGTTACCCTTTTGAAGTAGCTCTAGCGCATTCGCGGGGCTCAAATTTTCTAAAACGGATTTTTCAGTAATCATGAGTTTATTTGGTAGAGTTTTTAATAGTAATGGCTTTTCGAATGGCCTCTTCTTGGAAGTCTTGGAAGACATCGACAATATCATTGTCAATGGCACCGTCTCCTGTGTAAACAATCTCTAAGGCTGACCCTTCTGGAAGGTCATTTAGTGCCTTAATTAGGGATGCCTTGCGCAGATAAGTTGCGTGCTTCGTTAGGTGCAGTTGTAATTTCTTCGAATCTCCGCCAACTTGTTCGATTAGGATAGGCGATTTAAACTGCTTCCACATGATAAAGAAGATGGCAAGAACAAGTCCTATACTCACCCCCTTCAAAAGATCTAAGAATAGGATCCCTGCAATGGTGGCCACAAATGGAATGAACTGAACATATCCTTTCTTCCACATCGCAATAAACAGGCTTGGTTTGGCCAGCTTGTAACCCACTAAGAAGAGAATGGCAGCCAAAGAGGCAAAAGGAATCATACTCAAGAACTGTGGAATGCTAAAGGCGCAAATCAGCAGAAGGAAACCGTGGATAATGGCCGAGTACTTTGATTTTCCACCGGATTGGATATTGGCCGAACTCCTCACAATAACTTGAGTAATCGGAAGTCCTCCAATCAATCCCGAGATAATATTTCCAATACCTTGTGCCTTTAATTCTCTATTGGTAGGTGTAGCGAAATGCTCTGGATCAAGTTTGTCTGTTGCCTCAACACATAAAAGCGTTTCAAGGCTAGCCACAATCCATAACACAAAGGCAACGGTGATGATGGGGTAGATTAAGCTTGTATCCTTTAATACCGATAAATCAACGAGTTGAAATTGCCCGAGGAAATTAGTGGTATAGGACGAAAAGTCTTGCCCACCGCTAAGTAATGCTTCCATGGATTCAGAACCAGGCATGTTGACGTGATGACCTGCAAGCAGTTCTAACATGGCTTGACCCTTAAAGGCAACGCCTAATGCAATACCAAGAATGACCACTACAAGCGGACCAGGTATAATTCGGCTCCATGACTGACTTTTAATCCGCTTGCTTTCATAGATTGCAAGGATAATCAGGGAGATGACTGTTATGGTAATGGGGCCGTAGGCAATCCCTTCAAAAAATCCGAGGTCAGGACTTCCAGCAACTTTGATTTGGCCTAAGGCATGGGGGATCTCTTTAATAAAGATCACCAAGCCGATACCCGATAACATGCCTTTGATTACAGAATTAGGAAAGAAATAGGCGATAACACCCATTCGCAGAAACCCTGAGGCGAGTTGAAGCACTCCTGCTAAAACCACAGCCCACAAAAAGGCGCTGTATCCGATTTCTCCGATTGCTGTCGCTACAATAACCGCTAATCCTGCAGCCGGTCCACTGACACCGAGTCGAGAACCACTTAAGGCAGCCACTACAATACCGCCTATAATACCGGCGATAAGCCCTGCAAAAACGTTGGGTGCATCGGACACCACGGCAATACCTAAACAAAGAGGTAGTGCGACAAAAAAGACAACAAGACTCGCAGGGACGTCTTGCTTCCAAGAAAATGAGTTATTCATAATTTAAGATTGGTTTAACAAAACAAAAGACGGTGTTTGTTAAACCAAATCTGGAGGCGGTATTATGATATCGATGTATAGACTATGATAAAGGCGATTTGCCCCAACATGATTTGATGTGTACAAAGTAGGATGCTCAGAGGGCAAACCCACCTGCCATTCAAGAAATTTTTCAGATTCTTTTTCCTCGCCTTCTTTTTCCTCTTGTTCGTTTTCCTGACCCTCTTTTTCCTGCCCTTGACTATCTATATCTTCGTAGGAGTCTGCATCTGTGAGGGTGTACTTGATGGCGGGACTTGTTTGGACAAACAAGAGCCCAATCAAGAAAGTTAAAAGCAAAAAAGAGTACCATCTCATGGCATAAAAATACGGCAAAGAATTGTATGGATTGTGTCATCTTACTAACGTTGATTATTCGCTTGGCTTATGGCTTGTTGTAGCGCATAAAAAACATTAGATTGCGAACGATGGGAGATTATTGTCATTTACATAACCATACGCAGTTCTCCTTGCTTGACGGGCACTCGAGTATTTCCTCGATGATAAGTAAAGCGAAGGCAGATGGCCAGCAGGCGGTAGCTATTACAGATCATGGTAATATGTTCGGCGCATTTAAGTTCGTTGCTGAGGCAAACAAACAGAATGTTAAGCCTATTGTAGGCTGTGAGTTCTACTTGGTTGAAGATCGTTTTCAAAAATCATTTGTCGGCGGAAAGAAAGACAAACGTTATCATCAGTTACTTCTTGCGAAAAATAAAACGGGGTACCAAAATCTTTCTAAACTCTGTTCTCTGGGCTTTATTGAGGGGCTCTACTCGAAATGGCCGCGAGTTGATTTTGAATTGATCAAACAGTATAAAGAGGGCCTTATTGCAACAAGTTGCTGTATAGGGGCTATGATTCCTCAGACTATACTCCATAGAGGGGAAGAAGCTGCCGAGGCGATGCTGTTGGAATGGGTCGATGTCTTTGGAGAAGATTATTATGTCGAGCTTCAGCGCCATGGTCTTGATGATATCGAT
>DLYY01000059.1 GCA_003447535.1 Bacteroidota bacterium
CATAGGTACCATTTCCATTTCGTCGGTAGGCAATATTTGCGACATAATCGACCTCATACTCATCGGGCACACCGGTGTTATCTAGGGACTCATTAAAATACTTCGCTAACGAAAAATCACCGCCAGCGTAATCAAAAGTGTATTTCCAGTAACCATATCGACCATGTTCCCAAGTACAAATTAGCTGGGACTCTTCGATGGATACCCCTAGCGTTGGTGGGTAGTAAATACCACCGTCTTCATTTTCTGATTCAAAACATTCTCTGTGATCTAACAGAAGACGATAGCCTTCATCCAAGGTTTCGAGAATGACAAGACCACGGCGGTTGCGGTCAACCATATCGCCGTAATCATTTTCAACTATGGCACTGCGCGTCGTCTCTTTTGTAATTAAAACAACATCATTATCTCCATCGCCATCTAAATCCCCTTCGACCTGTGAAAAAAGGATGGTGCTCTCTTGCAGAAAATCTAATACATCCGACGATATAGTAGATGCCACTTCGTCGGCCACTTCGTCTGGAGCAACTGAATCAACAACAGCTTTTACCGTATATACCTCTGCTAATGCTCTTACGTCATCCCCTAGTGAATCTACTTCCTCGGCGGCAGCTTCTGCTGTGTCTGTTGCATTTTGAGCTGCACCTAAGCCCAGAAGAGTAGCTCCTTCAACACATTCTGAGAAATCAGCTGATCTGTCCATAACTAAGTCATCGCAATGATCGGCATAGGCTCCAAGCCAAGTCACTATTGCAATTGAATCCTCCATATCAAGGGCATTAAACGAGGTAATACATGCACAAACTGTTTCAAGTGGTTCATAACCTTCAGGTAAGGTCGCAACCTCCGCAGTATCATCGGTCTCAGCCGTCTCAGGTCTTAGGGAATCTGGAAGTAACTCATAAAGAATTAGGTTTTCGGTAACATACATCGCCAAGGAATCTTCCATCATTAAGCTAAACTCCTGAAGCGCATAATATGATTCCTGAAGGTCGGTATGCCGCACTTCCAGCGCACTCAAGGAATCTTGATAGTACGTGACCTCCTCACGAAGGGCTTGCAGCTGATTTTGAAGATTGGATACCTCATTGTAATGGTCTTCTTGAAGAATCGCTATATCGGCAAGCAGGACTTCCTCAATGGTAAGCACAGAGTCTACCATGTTGGCAAAACGCTGAAACTCTTCGCTAGCGAAGGCGCGCAAATCTTTCCTCTTCCTTAGTTCACTTAGTGATTCATCTAAGCTATCTAGATTTGAAGTTGATTGCGCGCTAACTCTTGATGTCAAGGCCAACAAACCACACGTTAAAAGGAGAAATAGGTATTGAGTTTTCATGCCTAAAAGATAGTATATGTCTTTCACATTTCCTTTATCTCCCAAGCATTTTAATACAATTTAAACCCATGATTTTCGTTATGTAAATAGGTGAAAAAAGGTAGGCAGTAATAGAATGTTTTTAATCTTAAAGCTGAGTTTTTATCCTGTTCATCTCAAGAAATTTTAGAATAACTATTCCACCTGAAATAGACCACATATTGCCTGTGGTTTACCCTTTTATATTAGAATAAATAAGACAAAAAATAAACATCAATTAATAAACATCAAATAGATATAAAATATGACTAGACAAGAACTTATAACCGCCGTAGTACGAATGATGCTCACTCAGTTTATAGAAGATGACTCCCATATAGAGTTGTTTATCGACGCTGTTGGCGAACGAAGGGATGAACTTTTTGAAGGGAAATCGTTGAGCGACGAAGAGATAGTCCAAGTGCTCGAAAAGACCATGGATTCCTTTATATCTTCTGGGATGCTCTATGAACTACTTGACAAAAACCTTCGAGCACACTTTGATGCTCGAATCAATGCCTTAATCGGCGTTCCCCTAAAACTCAAGGATACCATCGTGCGCACGGATCGCGAAACCGGCGAGAAAACCATAATCCATGTCAATGATGACGAGAAAGGTAATGAGTCAGGAACCTAGCCCTAAGCTACCATTACGCACAGAATAAAGATATACCATTACCTTACGTTAACCTTATGGCCAAGAAATATCAGCTATCCAAATCAACCTTTCTCAGAGGGCTCAAATGCGAAAAATCGCTTTATCTCTACAAGCACCACTACGACACAAAAGATGATGTATCCAATGCGCAGCAAGCCATCTTTAATCAAGGGGACGAGGCAGGAGTTTTGGCTCAACAGCTTTTCCCACGAGGAGTGGATGTGTCGCCAGAAGACCACCGGTATATGGCAGATTCAGCGCCAAAGACCTTAGAGCATATCCGCCAAGGAGAAACCGTGATTTATGAGGCGACTTTCATTTATAACGAGGTGCTCGTGGCCCTTGATATTCTCGTCAAAGATGAAGAGGGATGGAAGGCCTACGAGGTAAAAAGCTCTACGTCCGTCAAAGAAACTCATATCCATGACGCTGCAATTCAATTCTACACCTTAAGCCATGCAGGAATTGACCTAAAGGATATATCAATAGTACATATCAATTCAGCCTACGTGC
>DLYY01000055.1 GCA_003447535.1 Bacteroidota bacterium
GGAAGATCTACATCAAGGCTAAACTCCACATATTCCGGTGGCATACACGACTCATCATTACACGTCATGTACTCATAAAACCCTTCGATAGAAGTAGATTCTAATACGGCCAAGGATTGTACGAAGGTTACCTCATCACTGTATTTTTTAATTACCTGTTTCCATATCGGATCGAGACCTTCTTTTAGATGACTTGATGATTCGATGATTCCTCCCTCAAGCACGATGTCATCATTTTCATTAAAGTCGATCGTAGTTGGAATAGGCCCTGCATTGGGGTCGTTATCTTGGCTATAGATATACCACCCTTCTGCTATTGAAGCTTCAAATCGAATTTCATATTCATTGCCTTCCCCTTGAAAAATCTCCACATCCCATGTCACGGGATTATCTCCAAACTGAGCAAAGAGGCTCCCAAAAGCTAACATAAAGTATGCGAAAAATACGTGTCGAATTCTTGATGTTCTCATAACTATGCGTGCATTAAATCAAGCGATTTGGATAAGCATTCTAGTAACACCCTTCCATCCGCATTACCCAGCACACTTTCTGCTGCGCGCTCTGGATGAGGCATAAGACCGACTACATTGCCTTGTTTATTGGATACGCCTGCTATATCATCCATAGAGCCGTTCGGATTAGAAGCATGATTGTTTTGGCCATCTGCATTACAATAGCGCACTACAATTTGGTTGTTATCATGAAGTTCCTGAAGACCTGATTTAGAAATAACATACCGGCCCTCAGCATGAGCAATCGGTATTCTTAACACCTCGCCCCCTTGTAGGCCGCAGGTGAGTGCAGAAGTCGTCGACTCGACTCTGAGGTATACATCCTTGCATGAGAACCGTTGATTATTGTTTCGTGCTAGTGCACCTGGCAAAAGACCCATTTCACACAACACTTGAAAGCCGTTGCATATTCCAAGGACCTTTCCCCCAGCATCTGCGTGCTGTTTGATCGCATCAACTATTGGAGAAAACCTTGCGATAGCTCCAGAACGGAGGTAGTCTCCAAAACTAAATCCACCAGGAAGGATAATACAATCCTCTGCAGTAAAGTTTGCAATCGCAGCATCCTTGTGCCAAAGCATTACTACTTCGTGACCCAATTGCTCCATTGCATGGGCTGCGTCACGATCACAATTTGAACCTGGAAAAACTACTACACCTATTCGCACAATTCTTATAATTAGTTACAAATCGAAAAGTACAAAAACCCCTAGTAAATCGAGAAGAATTATCCCAAACCAAAAGATGCTAACCACTTCAAAGAAGACGCGATTTTGGATCTGCTCAAATCCTCTAACAAGAAAGATAATTAATGCGGGCGCGAGGAGTAAAAAGAAGGCTGTTTCATTATGAGAACGTATCAGAATCAAACCAGCAAGTAAGCCATACACAAAAAGTATATTACGTAAAATATGGCGAAAGCGCTGTTGGGGAATTTCCTTAAGGATAATGGAAAACATTGCAAGAATCCCACACCCAATCGTTACAATCAGAGATGGGGTCCACGCGAAGGCGCTATGCCCCGATAGATGAAACAAGGGTAACCCGTGATCAATAAATGCTCCCAAGGAGTAACTCCCTGTCTTAATCAAGGAAATTGATTCTAAAATTCCCCAAACTAAACACCCAAAAAACAGAAGGACTAAGGTATGGCGAAAGCGCTCACGGCTCTCTTGTAATCTCGGACTGTAACCCACAACTAAGACAGGAAAAAGAATAACATGTGCCCAAGCCATCACACCCATTAACACCCCGTGATTTGCTGTGTAGTTAAGGGTGAAATCCTTTTTACTCAAGGTAAAGTTCCCCTCTAAAAAGAGCACCATCAATAGAACCAATGAAAGAAATACACTCGCATGGGATAGCACCGGGTGCGCATGCAATACTAAAAAAGCAAACCAAACAGCGGTATGTCTAGTCCCCTGATAACAACCAACGGTATACATCCAATCGTCAATTCGCCACATAATGATCATTTGCATGACCGTACCCAAAAGCATGGATAGAAAATACCAGTTCGATACATCATAGGTAAAAAAGCCTTGAAACGCCCAGCCTGTCCAATCCTTCGAACCAAGAACAGCGACTAACACATAGACTACCTTACATATCAAAAGTACAATCAAGGATTTCGATAAATCTGCCTTTTTAAATGAGCTAAAAATCAAAACCAAGTAATTTTTAAGAGCTTCATTTTATTGTTGACATAGCTCGGCATGATGCACTCATTAACAGCAGTCTGCTGGGCTAATTTCGTTAGCGGAAGCACCTCCTTCTGGTCCAAATTAAACAGACTTTCTTTTGCTACGTTTTCTCCTGTGAGTACAAAACGATTGTAATTTCCATCAAGCGTTATTGCTGCGGCATACAACAAGCTGAGTTCCTTTCGGCGATTCATTAGAAAAATACCAGAATATCGACCATTGTCATTTTCTGAAAGCTGGCTTTTGCGCAGAATAGTATAGTCGTCTACCTCATAATAGGGAGAGCGCTGTAAGGCAATGATGTCATTGTAATAATAGAGCTCCACCGTTCGGTAGTTCGACAGGGTCGTCGTAGCAAAAACCGACGGGACAAAGACTTGTTCCTCTTCCGAATAGAAGGATTCCATAAGTAACGTATAGGATGAATCTAACGCACTAGGAATAATGCGATTGACATAATAGGTCTTCAAGCGGTTATCGCTTTGCCTGAGTGCCTGTCCTGTTAAATCGGTTAGCATATTGTGAGAAAATTCCTCTTCTTCGAGATCCCAATATTGACCATCAAAGTAACCATGAATCAATCCTGTAGCACCGTAATTTTCATCTTCACTACGATCGGAAAAAAGGCATGCAAAAATGAGCTTATCCTGCATTGCATCAAACTTGATCTTTCCAGGATGATAAGGAAAAGCTTCCATAGGGACATTGTGTCGAACTAGAGAAGTCGAACCCTCAGCGGCCAGGAAGAGGATAAAGGGCCTTGGGCGGGCACTATTTTCTGTAAACAAGAGATAAACATCCCCTGACTGGGTAATTAAAATTTGATTAAACCTATCCTCAGGGCTAATCGTAATAGAATAAGAAGCGATCGACTCAAAACTCTTGTTATAAATAGTTACCTGTTCTAACTGACTGCTATTGCTCGCACTTCGGAGCACAACATAAGCATTACCATATTCGGACTGATATACCTTGTACCGCCCATCAGGACTGCGTCTGCTCTGAGGTATCGCATCTAGCGCAACATTGATCTCGTTTTGCAATTGTAGCTGATTGTTTAGGCGAATAGCCGATAAGGTTGAAGAATCTTTAGTCGGTCGGTGAAGCAGAAGCCATCCCCCCTCGGCATCAACAAAGGCATCTTCATATACTGCTTGATTAAGCTTGACGGTTTGAGAGCGCTGAAGGTTTAGGCGATTGTTGTATACATCAAATACCATTTGGCTTTCTCCGTAACGCAAGGCCGCATAACCCGCTCCCGTCTTTCCCAGTAGCTTAAATCGAGGCATCTTAGTATTCAAACGAATCTCTCGAGAAACCGTTACATCTTGGGCCGATAAACCACCCGCTAGAGAGAATACAATAAGTATCCAACACCATAAGACCTTTATGCGCTGATTTGCCATGTTTCGAAGATACGCAATTGCCTTTGGGGTGCATAAATGTGGATAACCCAAATCATTAAATTTTTACTTTATTCATTTTCAATGTTTTATGTATATTATTTTTTTATATATATTTATGTTGAAAACTATAAATTATGAAAAAGAACACATTCATTCCGTTAAACGACCAAGCGTCGAAAGCTTTAAAAGGAGGTAAAACTACTATTGAAGTTATTGATGCACCATCTTTGAAAGACACTAAGCGCAGCAAGTCTATCTCAACTATCGAGGTTATTGATGCACCTAGCGTTTCCTTTTCTCTTAACAATCACTAAAAATTAGCCTAAATGACGTTCCGCTGTGGCCGTCACTGGTCACAGCGATTCGTCCATTATGCTTTTGCATAACCTTTGCGCACAAAGCGAGACCTATGCCGCTACCCACTTGTTGCCGATCGACTTGCTGGAATAGAGAAAAAATCTTGTTTTGGGCTGCTAGGGGTATGCCTAGCCCATTATCCTCAACAACTACCGCACCTTCGGCGTCTGTATATATGTTGATCCTTAGCCTTCGATCGGGATGTGTAAACTTCAGCGCATTGGATATAAGGTTTAAAAAGAGCTGGCGAAGCATGCTCTTATGACCACAAACCGTGGGTAATTCTTTCAAATCCATTTCAACTCTAGCCGCCTTTATCTTGTCGGCTAAGTCGACTACGCTATCTTGAGCAAGTGACAGAAGATTGACTTCTTCCTTTGTTTGTTCCCCTTCACCTACGGTAGCAAAGGAATACAAATCATCAATCATTTGGTGGGCGCGATGGGAACCCTCTAAAACAAACTGCACCATCGTAGCTTCTTTAGATGAAAGTTTATCTTTTATCGGTGCTAATGCAATGTGGGCATAGTTTTTTACCTGTCGAATGGGCTCTTTTAAATCATGGGACACAGCATAGGTAAATTGGCGCAACTCCTCATTGGCTTTTTCCAACTTAACATTCGCTTCTTCGGTAAGGCAAGCTTGGGCTAGCAAGGCTTCTTGGTGATCGCGCTCACGTTGCAGCGTTTTGATCTCGCGATCTTTTTCCTTGGTTTCAAATTGCATTTGAAGTTCAGAAATTCGCCGTTCACGCTTATCAATTTC
>DLYY01000095.1 GCA_003447535.1 Bacteroidota bacterium
ATTCGATCACTGTAACCCGCAATTTTTGCATTAAATGCAGCCTTTGTTGGATACCGAAGAGAATCAGAAGGCAACAACTTGAGCTTAAGAGAAGTTAAGTCGTCTTCCGCCAAGGATATAAATCCGCTGGTGAGCACACTGGATAAGCGAAGAAAATCCTTGGGAAGCAAAATAGGCACTTCCATCGCTTCGTCTTCGGATAATGACCAAGACCAGTCCGTTTCAATCCCATCAATTATAGCTGGATCAACACACTCAACGCCAAACATATCGCTTCGAATTGGAGCACCCTTGACGTCGATAAGGAGTGACATATTAACCAAATTCCTTTGAAAGGGATACACATTGATTACAGAGGACAGCAAGACGAGCGAATCCAATTCCGATTGCCTAAAAAACACTTCCTCAGCATCGCCAAAGCCAGTCTCAATAACAGGCTTAGAAAGAATCATTATGTCTTCCCCTATTCCCTCTTTGCTTGAGTCCCTAATCGATTGGTAATCAATAAAACCCTGCATGGCAATAGCCATTAAAACGAAACTAAACAGAAGACCGGCAACTTGCATTACGAGTTGGCTTGGGCGCAATCCACTAATTAGAATCCGTGTAAGAAATGGCGGTCTTCTCATACCTTTTTAATCGTTAAGTCTATGAGTTTATTATCCGCGTCGAGCGAGGTAATGATAAGTCCTGCTTGCTTGGATTGGATATCATCTAGAATAAGTTTCCAGACAATGGCTTGGTTAGCCTTATCGAGATGGCTAAACGGTTCATCAAGCAAAAGCCATTGATACGGCTTCGACAAAGCCCTTATCAGGGCAATTCGCTGCCGTTGACCAAAAGATAAGATAGAAGTCTTCTTGTGGAGTAAGGATTGAACCCCCAAGCGCTCTGCCCAACCTTCAATTTGATCTCGACTCGCAGAACCTTCAAAACGGCTTGCTACAAACTGAATATTCTCCAATGCCGTAAGGTTGTCAAACAAGCGCAATCCCTGCGGCACAACGGATAGGCTATGAGCGCGCCAAGCTGACCATTGGTTGTCTGTCCACTTGCCTGATGGAATACCGTGAATTATCAAACTCCCCGAATAATCTTTTCGAATTCCCGCAATTAAGGAAAGTGCCGTCGTCTTACCGCGTCCACTTTCCGCAAATATTCCATAAGTCTCTCCCTGAGTGAAGGTGTGCTGACCATACCATAATGTATCCACGCCGCGACCTAACTCACGCAGAGGATGCGGCATTACATCATGAAATACAATATCTGCCATTCGTGTACAAAATTATTCGAGCATTCCCAGCTCCTTTCCTAAACGTTCTATTGTCTGCCAAATTGTTACCAATGGATTGTCTTCAGTATTATCGAGGGCTAACACAAATTCCATTTCTCCCTGTGAGCTTACCGAAAAGGAAAGGTGAGACATAAGATTGACGATGTCATCAACAGCTTGTTCTGATAACTCTGCGCCTTCTAGATTAAGCTCCAACAGCTCTTTAGTAATATCACTAAACTTCGGTCCATAATCCTTGCCATTCAAACTGACATAGAAAGCAATAGGGTTACGCTGCAAAATCTCTTGAATTTCACCATCGATTGCGTTGTCTTGACCATAACCTGCGTTGCGAATGAAGAGATTCACGTCATCATTATGTCCGTTTACATTATTGGCTGAATCTAGTCCATCTTTCATCCCAAGAATGAGGGTATAACCATCAGATGTTTTCACAAGTTGTCTTCCTGAATACGGTAGGACATAAAGCGCTTCGTATTGCGCATTCATAGCCGAATCATTTTCAAGCAACAAATCAAGAGAAAGTCCACGATTCTGAATAACTCCACTAGTCAACTCAGTAACTGTGCTGCTGAATAAGGAGTCACCCTCCTCAAGTCCAATATGTACGTGTAACTCATCAATAGGGCTAAACATCTCCTCTAGGTCAATACTTACAGCCCCCGCAATCAAACCATTAAGCGATGTCATCAATTCCTCAATCGTCCACTGTTTGCCAGCCAATGCTGGCACGAATGCTCCAAGTTGCGCGTCAATTTCTTCAAGCGAAAGGGGTTGTTCTCCTATTAATCCCTCTTGAACTAATGCGTCAAGATTGTGATAAAGCGTATCCATATCCAAGGCAATAGAAAAGGCGACTTGTGGATTTCCGGTAGAATGAAGATTGTCACTTGCCGCCTCAGATAAGCCTTGCTCTGCCAAAAAAGCAAAGGGACCCGGTCCTTCACCGGCAAATTTTGAGGATAGGACAAATTGTCCCGAATCAATGGTCAAGTGAAACTGAATGGATCGCATTCCATTCGCACTAATCTTGGGCGATAAAAGACCATTAGGGTCCATTGATGACAACTGCGAGGAGAATAAGTCATAAACTTCTTCACTTAATGCCTCTACGTTGACGAAAACTGCCACTTCCTCAGCATCCTTTCGAAAAGCCTTAAAATCTTCATGTTGCTCGATACAATTCTTACGATCGGGATTTTCTATTCTGTATCGTGCCCAATCCTGCATAGAATCGAGACTCACCGTAGGAGAATAACCAAGTGTAAATATCGCCGCTGTATGATCCCAAGTGACAAGTAAAGAAGAGTCCTTCATCGTCAATTGAGAAGAGTTGTTTCCCTCATCCACAGTGAAGGTATCTTGGCAAAAGATGGCTTCTAAGAAATTTTTGAATTTGTTTTTGTTGTTTAACGCTACAACGACATGAGTTGACGAAGTGTTTTTTAAGGGATCTGCCATGGTAAAGCCATAAATCTCTCCGCCTCTAGTCCATGCCGTATGCTGTAAATCAATTCCAAACTGCACAGGGTTTTTAGGCAGCTCACAAGCCGTTGAGTCATTCTCGGACAACTCATCTACTAAAGGACTATTGGAAATTTCCTTATAGTGACCTTTCAAGTTTTCGATAAAGGTGTATGGCTCAATTTTTACTACAACTAAAGCATCGTTGGGAATATAACGGGTCAACGCATCATGGGGTCTGGGCCAAAATTGAACGACTCCAATAACTACAAGGAGTAAAGAGGCAATTCCCAAGCCTCTCAGAATTTTCTTTCGGCGGGAGGACTTAGGTGTTAGCGGATTTGAAGATTGGTCTGACATCGAATAAATATTTCCGCAAATATCACAATTATATACTAGCTCGGCTTGAGTACATCGATATAGTCACCTAGATTTAACGGATTTTAAAGGAAATTAAAAAAAATTACTACACTCAGTACTTTCTTAAACTAAAATTCTTAATTATATTCGCGTTCCGCAGGACGAAAGACACGTTTAATTATAAAAGTGATTCAACGGAGTAAAACAACTCAAATGGCCCCTTCGTCTATCGGCTAGGACGCCAG
>DLYY01000061.1:0-1561 GCA_003447535.1 Bacteroidota bacterium
ACTCAAATTAATATGTTTTTTGAAAACTCGACGCGAACAAAGATTTCCTTTGAGCTAGCTGAAAAGCGACTCAGCGCGGACGTGGTCAATTTTTCCTCTTCGAATTCATCGACTAAAAAAGGTGAGACACTCATTGACACGGTGAATAACATTCTCGCCATGAAGGTGGATATGGTGGTGATGCGTCACCCTCAACCTGGTGCTCATCGTCTTCTATCGCGCCATATTGATGCTAAAATCATCAATGCAGGAGATGGCGCTCATGAACATCCCACTCAGGCTTTACTCGATGCTTATAGCATTCGTGAGCGTCTAGGAGAGGTTGATGGAAAGAAAGTATGTCTTTTTGGTGACATAAAGCACTCTCGTGTGGCAATCTCCAATATTCTGTGTTTGCAAAAACTAGGGGCTGAAGTCATGGTTTGCGGGCCGGGAAGTTTAATTCCCAAATACGTTAATGGCTTGGGCGTAAAAGTGAGCCATAACGTACAAGAAGCACTGGCTTGGTGTGATGTAGCCAATGTTTTACGTATTCAACTTGAACGACAAAATGTGCGCTACATACCGAGCCTACGTGAATACAATCAATACTTCGGCATTCGAAAAAGTCATCTTGATGCGTTGGATAAGGAGACAGTAATTATGCATCCCGGCCCAATTAATAGAGGGGTGGAAATCGATTCTGATGTAGCGGATTCCGAACACTCAATAATTCTCGATCAGGTAGAAAATGGCGTGGCGACCCGAATGGCCGTCCTTTACCTGCTAGCAGAAGCTTAGCTGTAGCCATGCCTTCAGGCGTATTGTTTTGTCCATAATTATAGGCGAATCTTCCATGTTAGTGCACACTTAGTCCTAAATGACGATCTCCTAGCCATTATTTTTAGAGAATGGACCGCATATATACGTTTCAGTTTCAATTTACTTGGCCGCTCATTCAAATGATACGTAATGTCGAGCGTATCCATATGACATGGAAGTCTCGTCATTCATCAGCCACCTTTCTCGAAAATCAGCGAGAAGACGCGGAATTAAGTTCTCTTGTAAGTTGTGCGAAGATTTCGGGGCTTAGTCTTTCAAGTGAAGACTTGAGTTCTATCAAGCGGCAAAATTTTGATAGTTTTTCTAATCCTGCACTAGACTTTTCACGTGGTTTACTCGAAGCTTATGATTTTTTAAACTCGGCAACTCAAGACGAGTTGATTGAGGAGGATTGCGTTAAAAAAGTCCATGAAATGCTGACAAAGTACATGGCCGTACCCGATACGCAAAAAGGGGAGTATAAGTCTCAAGATGACATGGATAACAAGGGCTCTGCAGCCTTGCCAACCTTGATTACGTTTCGTACGACCAATCCCAATGAACTTGTTGCACGATCTATGGCGGCCCTGTTCCGCTGGACAAAGGACAATGAAGATGTTGATGATCTCGTGAAGACCGCTCTTATGGCCTATGAAGTGTATGCAGTTGATGCATTTAATAGCCACGTGGATACCTTGGGACGCATAATGGCAGGGGCCTATCTTAAATCGAGAGGGGATAGCTGGATTGTTTATCTAAA
>DLYY01000061.1:1843-5632 GCA_003447535.1 Bacteroidota bacterium
TGCCTATCTTAAATCGAGAGGGTATAGCTGGATTGTTTATCTAAAGCTTGAACGGGAGTTTGAATTACGTCATCGTGAGATGCAACAAATTATGGCTCAGTGTAAGATGCGAAGACCCAATGAGGATATCACACCTTGGGTTGAATTCTATCTTGAGTGCTTATTGCATGCTTTAGAAGGGCTTCCATCTGATACGAGCTATGAGCAAATAAAATCTGCCAATCCTTCAGGAAGCGATGAGACGCTTAGTCCAAGAGAGGAGAGGGTTTTACGTTTTATCGAAGCCAACCCTGGAACACGGTCAGGAGAAATCTCCCAAGGGGTAAATATTCCCGTCCCAACAATTAAAAAAATGGTAGCCAAATTCTATCGTATGGCCTTGGTTAATCGATTTGGTCAAGGCCGTGGTACGCATTATGCAATGCGATAATCTCTTTTCTTTTATCGATTTTACTTCTTGACAAATCAAAATGTGGTTTTGGGTTGTTATGCCTGTAAATCAAAGTATGTCAACCTCCCAACTTGATAAGATTCCGAAGGTCTCCATTACATCTCATTCTGGAATTTACACGCTTTCCGTGCGGCAAAAGTTACCGGTCTCGGTAGAAGAGGCTTGGTCGTTTCTCAGTGATCCGACCAATTTAAAGATGATTACGCCTGATTATATGCGTTTTGAAATCAGCTCAGACACACAGCGTGGTAATACGATGTTTGAGGGGCAAATTATATCCTACCGAGTGAGTCCTCTGCCCGGCATTCGTATGAATTGGGTTACGGAGATAACGCATGTTGAACATCAGCGCTACTTCGTAGACGAACAGCGGTTTGGTCCATATACGATGTGGCATCATGAACATTGGTTGGATCCTATTGAAGGAGGGGTGGATATGCTAGACCGTGTCTCTTACAAGATTCCATTGGGTCCCATTGGAAAGCTGGCACAGGTAATCATGATTCGTCGTCAGCTTCAAGGCATTTTCGACTATCGCATTGACAAATTACATGAGGTCTTTGGGGTATATGCCAAGCCGGTGTCAGAATTAGCTACTGATGTCTAGTCCTGCTAGCCATTCATTTAGCAAGGTCAATGAAGTTCGATTAATCTTAGGTGACCAACTTAATCATGATCATTCATGGTTTAGAGGGGTGCGGAAGGATGTGTTATATGTAATGATTGAGCTGCCGCAGGAACAGGAATATGTGCGCCATCATATTCAGAAGACCCTTTGTTTCCTTCTTGCCATGCGTGCATTTGCCAGCCACTTACAGGAAGCAGGTCATCAAGTGTTGTACATTGACCTAGATAGCAAAGACAATCCCAAGGATTTGGGGCAGCATATTTCTGACATTCTGCAACAACACTCTCCGTTATGCTTTGTCTACCAATTGCCTGATGAATATCGTCTAGATCAACAGTTGCAATCCATTGGTAAGGAATGTGAAGCAAAAAATATTGAGGTCAATATCTGCGACACAGAACACTTTCTCACAGAGCGAGAGGATTTTACGGACTTCTTTGGGGATAAGAGTCCAGTTATGGAGCGATTCTACCGCCACATGCGCGCAAAGTTTGGAGTGCTTATGGACGGTCCTTCATCAAAAGCCAAGCCGCTAGGCGGAAAGTGGAACTACGATGTAGCCAACAGGAAAAAGTGGCCAAAAGATAAGCAGCCTCTTGAACCTCTATTGTTTAATCATGATGTAAGCGCTCTACTTACGATGCTCGATAAAATGGGCATACAAACTATTGGTCATCCTCCAAAGGACAATTTGATTCAGCATCCTGTTACGAGGCAGGACCATTTGGATATGCTTGATTTCTTCATCGATAAGTGTTTACCTGAATTTGGTCTTTATCAAGATGCCATGACGGACGTATCGTGGACTTTATATCATAGCCGCATTTCATTTGGGCTAAACACAAAGCTCATACACCCTCTGGAGGTAATTCGTAAGGTGGAGGAGCGGTTTTTAGAAGACCCTGATCATGCGAGTATTGAACAAGTTGAAGGCTTTATTCGTCAAATTTTAGGTTGGCGTGAGTATATGCGTGGTGTGTATTGGAAGCATATGCCTACCTATGCCACTTTAAACGAGTTGGAGAATGGAAGGAAACTTCCTTCTTGGTTTTGGGATGGTAAAACCGATATGTATTGTCAAGCTCATGCCATAGGGCAGAGTTTAGACCATGCCTATGCCCATCACATTCAGCGGCTAATGGTGACGGGGAACTTTATGCTCTTAGCCGGTATAGAACCCAGCGAGGTGGATGCGTGGTACTTAGGTGTTTATCTAGATGCTATTGAATGGGTCCAGATGCCGAATACTCGAGGAATGAGCCAGTTTGCTGATGGAGGGATTGTGGGCACTAAGCCCTATGTGGCTTCAGCAAACTATATGTCCAAGATGGGGGATTATTGCAAGAAGTGTAGTTACAACGCCAAGTTGCGGCACGGAGAAAAGGCCTGTCCTCTGAATGCGCTCTATTGGGATTTTATCAATCGGCATGAAGAAAAACTAGCGTCTAATCGCCGAATGTGGATGCCTTATCAAGCCTGGCGAAAATTTGATCATGAGGAAAAGGTTAAGGTTCTAAATCAGGCCGAGTATTACCTCAATAACCTAGAGTCTCTTTAATCCTGTAAAGTAACTGTTATGTCAACTCATTTACCATGGGCAATTGTTTGGATTCGTCATAGTATACGATTACATGATAATCCTATGATTCAGCGCTGTATCCAAGAAGGGTATCATCCTGTAGTAGTTCATATCACGCCAACACGAGAATTGGAAATCGATCGTTGGGGATTTACTCCATTAGGTCCTCACCGCAAAAGATTTCTCATGGAAAGTTTGGTTGATTTGCGCAGTCAATTGGAAGACCGTAGGGTGAACTTGTTATACTTAGAAGGCGATGTTGTTGAACAGCTCTCGTTGGTAAGTACTTCCTTAACGCAAACGCAATCCATCAAGATATATACAGATAGAGAATATGCCTATCTAGACCAAAAAATAGAAGCGGAAGTGGAGGCGGCTTTTGATGTAACCTGGTTTCACGCACAACTTCTCACCAATCCAGATGACCTTCCTTTTTCAGTGACAGCTACACCTCACATTTTTACTAAGTTTCGTGGTAAGATTGAAAAGTATGTGACGGTTGAAACATTAGCTGAAGAAGTTCAGTGGAGTAGTATACCTCTACAAGAAGTAACGCTTCCCTCTTCATTACAAGAATACACAAAGGCCTTGCCCTATGATGCTGAGGATTATACACCAAAAGATAATCGACAGGCATTTGATTTCCGTGGAGGAGAGACTGCCGCCCTCGCACGCCTCAAAGACTACCTATGGAATACGGAGCATGTAACTTCCTATAAGGAAACACGCAATGGATTGATTGGACCTGACTATTCCACGAAGTTTAGTGCCTACCTTTCCTTGGGTTGCTTATCTCCGAAATTGGTCTATCACGAGATCAAGCGCTTTGAGGAAGATGTAGTCGCCAATCAGTCCACCTATTGGGTCATCTTCGAAGTATTGTGGCGTGAATTCTTTCGATATGTTGCATGGCAGCACGGTCGCCATTTGTTTTGGCCAGGCGGTATTCAGCAAAAGCCTGTCAAACTTCGGACGAATCATCAGTTTGATGCATGGTGTAAGGGCGAAACTGGTCAACCTTTCGTCGATGCCAATATGTGTGAGCTTAATGCTACGGGCTTTATGAGTAATCGTGGTCGACAAAACGTAGCAAGTTACCTCGTCCATGATTTAGGGCTGGATTGGCGAGCA
>DLYY01000120.1 GCA_003447535.1 Bacteroidota bacterium
TACAGCGATTATGTGCTACGCGTCACAGCCCGTCTGCATGAAGAACAGAATCCAACTCCAAAGGCCAATCCTTATGCTGTAATTCAATCCGAAGATAATCGTGGTGAACTGTCCTTTGAAGAGCAGGTAAATTATTGTCAGATCAATGGAATGAAGTTCTCGATTCAAATGGAGGCCGACAATGGTCGACTCACCTTCTCAACACTTGACGGTCGAGTAATCAATGCGGATGACTTCGGCATCCTTTGGAATGGCGAAGAAGTGGGATGTTATAAAAAGATTCATGCCGAGGAACGCTTTGTGGGACTTGGCGAAAAAACAGGGCACCTCAATCGTAGACAAACAGCCTTTAGTAACTGGAATACAGACTACCTCGGCTATCCTGAAAGTGCGCGCGAGCTCTATTCAACCATTCCTTTCTATATCGGCTGTAATGATGGGTTATGGTACGGCATTTTCTTTGACAACACCCATCGAAGCAAGTTTAACTTCGGAGCATCAAACCATCGTTTCGCCTACTTCTCGGCCGAGGCTGGACTTATGGACTACTACTTTATCCATGGAGAGAATCCTGCAGCTATTCTATCAGAATATAAAAACCTGACAGGAGCGACACCAATGCCTCCAAAATGGGCTCTAGGCCTTCAGCAATGCCGGTATTCTTATTATCCTGATACGGAGTTTATTCGCCTTGCGCAGACCTACCGGGAAAAGGATATTCCCTGTGATGTCTTGTATTATGACATTCATTACATGGATAAATACAAGGTGTTTACTTGGGACAAGGATCGATTTCCTGACCCTAAACGCCTAAACCAAGAACTCAAAGAACTCGGATTTCATACGGTAACCATTGTTGATCCAGGTATCAAAGAAGACGACAACTACCCTATTCATAAGGAGGGAAAAGAGGGCAATGCATACCTCACCTATCCCGACGGTAGTCCTTGGACTGCTGATGTATGGCCGGGAAAGAGCAGTTTCCCTGATTATACCAAGCCCTCAACACGAAGCTGGTGGGCCAGCCAATTTTCCCAATTAAAACAAGACGGCGTAGCAGGATTTTGGAATGATATGAATGAGCCAGCAAGTTGGGGTCAAGACACCCCTAACATCGTCCAGTTTGATTGGGAAGGAGAGGGCACAAGCCATAAAGAAGGACGCAATGTCTATGGCATGCAAATGAGTCGAGCAACCTATGAGGGAGCACGTCAAGCAAGTAGCGGTGAACGGCCTTTCATACTAACACGCGCAACCTATGCGGGAGGTCAGCGCTTTGCTGCCAAGTGGACTGGAGATAACGTGGCCTCTAACGAGCACATGCTTATGGGTAGCCGCATGATTACTAGTCTTGGGCTGAGTGGATTCCCCTTCAGTGGTTATGATGTAGGAGGCTTTATGGGAGAGGGAGATAAGGAACTCTTTGCGCGATGGTTTTCTATTGCTGCCTTTAGTCCTTTTTTCCGCTGCCATAAAATGATTAACTCTAATTCCGCTGAACCATGGACCTATGGCGAGGAGGTGACAGAAATTGCTCGAAACTATGCCAAGCTGCGTTATCGACTTATGCCCCTTCTCTATTCGCTGTTCTACAAAGCGCACATAAAAGGAATGCCCATTCAGCGAAGTCTTTGTATGCAATACGGCCAAGAAGAAGAGGTGTGGTCACAAGCCTATGACTCGCAATTTATGCTCGGCGATGACCTACTAATCTGTCCCGTAGCCAGTGATCAAAATATCTCCAAAATCTATCTACCCAAAGGTGATTGGTTTGATTTCTATTCAGATAAGCACTATGATGGTGGGCAAGTGCATTTAGTAGAAAGCCCACTCCATCGTTTACCAGTTTTTGTGCGGGCAGGAGGAATCCTTCCTATGCAAAGTAGTATTGCGCATACCGGTGAAGATCATGATGGCACGCTAAGACTTCATCTCTACCTAGGCGATGACCAAGCCGAAGGTAGTCTTATAGTCTACGATGACGACGAGAAGCTAGAGAACCCTAAATCCGTATCGCTTAATCTTTCGCTAAATGGAAATTCCTTAACCATGGCAAAAGAAAGCAATGGACATTACCTATCCTTTGAGACTATTCGCCTTTACTGGCATGGAAAAGAGGGGCAAGAAAGCATTCATGGCTGTACGGTCGATGGACAAGATCAGTTAATCAAGCGGGGAAACCTGCAACATCTATTGCCTATCTCCAATTTTGACCCCTTCTATGAGAGTGGCGAAGGACAAAACGATATACTCGACCTTCACCACGTTGATATACCAGTTCATAGCTTGAAAAATCAGGTTACTGTTGTTTGGGAATAAGGTAAGTAGTCAATGCCTAATCTTTGATTCAGTAATATGAATAAAAAAGCCCTCAATGTTGAGGGCTTTTTTATTCTGCATGTATTGGTATCTATTATTTAATAGCTGTATTGCTTTCATCAACGTTTAGCATCACCTTTATCTCATCAAGCTGATCTTGAAAAGATGCATTTACATTTTTAAGCTCCTTATTTTCATCTTGTAAATCTTGAGTTATTCGATGTAACTCTTGGATTAAACGATGTAACTCTTGCGTTGCTGAGATATTGAGCATGGAAAGGGCATCATAGTCAACACCCCGAAAGTCATCAACTTCCTTTCCATAGATAAAAACCTGGCCTTTATAATCGCTGTCTACAGTAAAGCTATTGGCATCTGTGGCTGCTACATTAACATGTAACTCACTGCCATCTTCCTTAAACATCTTGATTTTATCTCCAACGGCTACATCTGCATTTATCATAATCTCTCCGCCCATGATCTCTGCTACTTCATAAATGTTAGGAATATAATTAGACGTAGTGCTTACTGCCTGTGGAAATACTTCTTCTACTTGTTGGGCAATGACTTTTTTAAAGTCTCTACCTCCTTGACTAACCACGTCCTTTAGCGTGTAGTCAGTGACTTCAATGCTCATTAATGTCTCAAGATCACTAGAAGCATCTGATATACCACTTATATTTTTAAGGCGCGCATCAGATTCTGTTGCGACAAACCCAGCAACCAATAGATCGCTCTCACAGTAGATTCCGACATCAAAGGCACCATAGTCTGTGTAGACACCAGTACCCCCTGCAGAATTTATAAACCCTCCGGCAGTAGCATTGCCATAGAGTGAGCTTCCAGAAACATGCAGTCTTCCTTTTGTTGGGCTACTAGTTCCAACGCCCATTCTACCATCACGAAGTACTACCTCCATATCATTTGTTTGGAGAGCTATCGTACCATAGCCGTATAGCTTAGGACCATCAAATCCTGCCCCATCAGTAAAATATTTTAAATAATGGTTCCCGTCACCGGTGCCACGCAGGCGCAGTTCAGTTTCATCCAAACCTAAGTTTCCTAATACATTGACATTGGAATGCGCAACGACGTCGCCCAAAAAGTCAGTGATAGGGTTAGCGAAGACTACAGAATTCCCAAAGA
>DLYY01000182.1 GCA_003447535.1 Bacteroidota bacterium
TCCCAACAATTTCAGAATTTACAATGAATCAGGTTATGCTAACTTAATGGCGACGGATTAGAGTCAGACCAATTGTTTGATCATCACATTGCTCAATACAATCATATCGCTGAAGAATGATTCGACCATTTTGCGGTTCATCAAAAGTGTAATTACATTGATTTGTTTGAAACTCATACCATCCAAATGGTCCATCATAATCTTCATCCAACGTTGCCATCATTGTGGTGTTGACCGTTCGCCAATAGCCATCTTTCAAGACCTCCTCTCTTTCATTAAACTGGATGCTTTTAATATCCCAACCATCAATGGATACAGTAAAAACAAAATCTTGATATTTTAATGGTCCATAGTTGTAGTATTCCTCCCAATGAAAATTTGGATCTCCGCTTTTAAAGACATACGTGCCAGAACTTAACTGGCCGAAAACAGACCAGGTCAAACAAATTGAAAAAACGATTAGTAGTATCTTTTTCATAAAATTTATTCATTATTGCGGACAACCTAGCACGATAGGTGCAGTAGTCACAATATTCGATAAGTTACCAGACCGGTCCTTAATATATACATCAAAAACAACCGTATCCTGAGATTGACCAAAAAGAGGCTTACAGGTCAACCCATTAACAAAGAGATCGACTTCTCCGGATATTGCCTTAATATCCCCACTTGGCGTAAGATTAGGCAGGTTAAGCAAAACGTAGCAACTATCTCTTTGATCAATCAACACGACGTCGTAAAACGGATCGTTAATACAAGCTGAATCTGTTATATAGTCGCAAAAATTTCCATCTGCGCGACAGGAAGGGCTATCCCCTTCAGGTGTCCCTACATCCCCATCACCATCTTGTAAGGTTAGATAAATAGTAACATCATTATCGACGCCATCAAACGAAACCTCACCCACGTTTAAGAAACTAATCTCAGGTTCCGGTGGGTAGTTCGGATCATTATCATAACAAGAGGCTAGTCCGAGTAACATACTCAGCAAAAAAGCCACAATTCTTGTTCGTATGAAATGCATACCTGCAATTTACATATTCTTGACTTAGTTCGCTTTACCTTTATTCCATGAACAAGGAGGTAATTCTTCAACTTTTTAGAAAACAGGCAAGTCAACCCGGTGTCTACAAAGATTTTATAGAACACCTAGGCATTGACATAGATAACGTTAAGAAAGTTGAGGCTATACCCTTTATGCCCGTGCAGTTTTTCAAGAATCATGCTATTCACCCAGCGGGCATAACTTCCTTTGACAAGGTTTTTGAAAGCAGTGGCACAAGCCAATCCACCACAAGCAAGCACTATATTCCTAATCTTACACATCATAAAGATCAATGCGAACAGATTTTTAAGGAATGTTTCGGTGCCTTAGACCAATATTACTTTTTCTCGTACCTCCCCTCCTACTATGCCAACTCCAATTCATCACTACTTCATATGGTAGAGTATTTTATGGAAGCAGCGCATCAGAAAAAGCATCATTACGACGACTTGAACATGTTAAACACGGATGTAGAGAAAGTCCTCCATGAAAATGCAAAACAACCCTTTATTGTGGGGGTTACCTATGCTTTACTTGATTGGGCCGAGCAAAATCCCATAAACCTTCGACATAGTATACTTGTGGAAACAGGAGGAATGAAAGGTCGACGCGCTCCAATGCATAGAGAGGAATTACATAAGAAGCTGCGCAATGCCTTTTCTATCAATTCAGTTTTCTCTGAATATGGAATGACTGAATGTATGGGGCAAGCTTGGTCGAAAGACGGTCATGGGAATTTTGAAGTGAATAGTCAGTTCCAAGTCTTTGTTCGTCCAATTAACCAATTGTATACGCATGCTAACCTCGGACAACGAGGCGTTATACAAATTATAGACCTTGGAAATGACAAATCGTGTGGTGTGAGTTTCTTAGAAACGGAAGACATCGGTGAGATGATTAATGATCGGTGTTTCAAAGTACACGGACGAGCCGATGGCTCTGAGGCAAGAGGGTGCAACTTAATGATGGAAGAGTAATAAATGCTAGTTAGAATCAATATCTTGGCCCTATGGAAGACAACCTACCACTAATTCTTATCACTAATGATGATGGCATAACCGCTCCTGGCATTCGAACCTTGGTAGAGTGCGTGATGCATTTAGGTCGTGTTGTAGTCGTTGCGCCTGACTCGCCGCAATCAGGGATGAGCCATGCTGTTACGTTTACTAAGCCTCTTTATATAAAGACCTCTGATCAGTTTAAAGATCTTGATATCGAAGCCTATGCCTGTTCAGGTACACCCGCTGATTGCGTGAAGTTAGCCAAGGATCAAATATTTCACAGAACACCTGATTTTTGCTTTTCTGGAATCAATCATGGATCCAATGCTTCTGTAAACATTCTTTATTCAGGCACGATGAGCGCTGCAACTGAAGCTGCTATTGAAGGGATACCCTCTATTGGTTTTTCACTATGCGATCATAGCTGGGAAGCCGACTTTAATGTGTCAAGACCAATCATAACGCATTTAGCTGAAAACCTTGTTGAACATAGTCTTCCTGAATACACGTTGCTTAATGTCAACATTCCAAAAGGATCGGAAGTCAAGGGCATGAAAGTCTGCAGGCAAGCAAGGGCTAAATGGGTTGAGCGTTACGATAAACGCACTGACCCTTTTGGCCGAACCTATTTTTGGCTCACCGGAGAGTTTGTCAACCTCGATAACAATGGGGGCACTGATGAAGGCTATCTTGCCGAAGGATATGCATCCGTTGTGCCTGTTCAATTTGACTTAACCTCAAAAGAGGGTGCTGATTTTATAAACAAACACTGGTTATGGGACGAAGATTAAACTGGTCGAAAGAACACATTACAGGCTTTGCGATGGGCTTTATTCTACCTTTAATAGGCAGTTATTTATTCTACACCTTTGGCTGGGGGTCGCCAACGCAGAGAGCATTTAAAACTGCGCTAAGTTCTAATATGCTTCAAGGAATGGACAGGATTTTAGCCTATGCCTATTTTGTAAAGTTTGGTGTAGTAACCAATATCATTCCCTTCTTGATCTTAAATCAATTAAAAAAAGATCGAATGATGGCCGGCATGATTGCCTCTACGCTTATCTATGGCATTGTAATCATTTACTTGATTCTAAGCCAGTAAATGAAACTCTTTATTCTTGCAGGAGAAGCTTCAGGTGATTTACATGGCAGTCACTTAATGCAAAGCATATATGCAAAGGCTCCTTCTACCGAGATTATGTTTTGGGGAGGGGATTTGATGACTAATACAGGTGGCACCTGTGCGATGCACATTCGAAACACCTCTTTTATGGGATTCATAGAGGTAGTTCAAAACCTTCGAACCATAGGAAAGTTGTTTCGTCTCGCCAAACAGCAAATCAAGGACTTTCAGCCTAACGAACTTATCCTTATTGACTATCCAGGATTTAATCTGCGCATGGCCAAGTGGGCTAAGGCGCAAGGAATCCGTGTTACCTATTACATCGCTCCCCAAGTTTGGGCGTGGAAGGAAAACCGTGTAAAAAAGCTAAAGCAATACTCGGATAAACTCATTGTTATTTTGCCCTTTGAAAAGGAATACTTCAGTCGTCACGGAATCGATGCAGAGTATCATGGACATCCATTAATGGATAATCTTAAGCTTAGCGATGAGAAGGACAATTCGCTGCCCAAAAACAAGTCCATAACTGGCAAACCCATCCTAGCTATTCTACCTGGAAGTCGAATTCAGGAGATCACTAAGATTCTGCCCATATTTATGAAGGCAGCAAACCAATTGGAGCAATACAAGGTCGTCATAGCGGGTATTAAGCACATAGGAGAAGACGTTTATCAGGCAGGAGGCTATAATCCAAAACGGCACACCTTATTGTACAATCGAACCTATGCTATACTCAAGGGGGCCGAGGTTGCCTTAGTAGCCAGCGGCACCGCTACACTTGAAGCGGCTATACTTAATACACCAATGGTTGTCGGATACAAGGGTAATCCTCTCTCCTATTGGATCGGCAAACAGCTCGTCAAGGTGTCTTATATCTCCTTAGTCAATCTTATTGCCAATGAAGAGGTAGTTCCAGAGCGCATTCAGCATAACTTAACCTCGTCGCAAATTCTCTCTGATCTCAAATCGCTGACCGAAGGCCCTGCGTCCATTCACCAACAAGAAAAGTTTGCCAAAATTCGCGAAATACTTGGAACAGAAGGAGTGTCCGATGCCATTGCGCGAAGCATCCTAAGCGATAAGTAGAATTATCTCCAATCAATGTAGTAGAGTATGTTATATTTGAGGCCTTGGGGGTATAGCTCAGTTGGCTAGAGCGTTTGACTGGCAGTCAA
>DLYY01000038.1:0-3996 GCA_003447535.1 Bacteroidota bacterium
CTTGAAAGCCTTACCGGGCTTATATCTGCATAGGTTTCCTCTCTGGAGAGTAACACGTTGACTGCTTTTTGACCACTTTCTGCTTCGGAGATCAAATCCGGTAAATGTCTATACGCATCAGGTCCTACGACAATGTCAACTAGTTGTTCTTCTTCTAGAAACTTTTCTTTAAGTCGCTCGGCCATACAACCTAACACACCAACAAGTGCATTGGGATTACGTCGTTTAACGACGTGTAGATTTTTAAGTCGATTGCGAACGCGTTGCTCAGCATTCTCACGAATAGAACAAGTATTAATTAGAACAAGATCGGCCTCATTATAGTCTGGTGTTGACACATAACCATTTTCACAAAGAACAGAGGCAACAATTTCACTATCTGAGAAATTCATTTGGCAGCCATAACTTTCGATGTAAAAACGTTTCCCGTTGGGTTGGATGCCGCGCAATCCCTCTTTGACAATTACTTCGCCTTGTCTGTCCTCTGAGAGGAGACTATGGCTATGTCCTTGATTATTTTCTTTTAAATCTAACATTCTGTACCTATTAGGACCAACAAAGGTAAGACCGTTTGTGTTTATGACAAAATGTCAGTTTTTTTATTCCCCTGGGATTCCTAATTCTTCGGTAATGCGTTTTAATTCAATCGACTCTTTTGCTAGAGCCTTTTTACCGCTAGCTTTCCAATGTTAAGTTTGTTATTGAACCGAAAGGCGTGGAATATAATGTTACCTATTGGTTTTATGGTCAATTGAATATCGCTCTTGGGGCATCTTCATGGTCTTCCCAAATACCATCCCACCATACATCAGTACTAAAAGCACCGCTTTTAACTAAATACCATTTACCATTGATTTTTTTGAATAGTGCTTCTACGTGGCAACAATCATAGTCATAATTAGGAAGAATGATTTCCTGTCTATCTTTTCTTTGAGCCTCTCCCTCAAACCAAGCATAATTATTGCCTACTTTTAAATGATTCACCACAAAAACTAGTTCTTGCTCAAATTCCTGATATAGATTGGCTCTTAATATATCAAGCATCATCGTTCTATCCTCGGCATTTGATGTTGTCTTAATTTTATAGTTCTGAATGGATTGTGAAAATCCAGAGAGAGATAGATTCGCTAAGAATAGTATAGTAATAATCTTTTTCATAGTGTATACAATTTATGCATAAAAGTACTTCAATTAGTCCATACTTATGCGTGTAATTTCTTAGCGCCCGCCCTTTGATTTTACTTGAAAGCCCTGATTTTCAAGATAGGCCAAGGTTTTCTTTCGCTGGTCTCCTTGGATAAGAATCAACCCATCTTTGACTGATCCTCCGACCCCGCAGTGCTGTTTTAGTGTTTTTCCGAGGTTAGCATTGTACATAAAGGAATGGATGTTTTAAATACGAACTTATTGTGGAACAAACAGGGCAAAATTGGGGGTATGAGATGAAAAAATCATTGTGAAATGATTTAACTTATGTCTATATCCGATAAACTGCAGAATTGAACTTAGTTTTATAGTATCGAGGGTGGGATGGGCTAGGCTTGGAATTCACTGAAAAAAATCTAAACAGAGAAAGAAGTAATGCTTTTTAATTCGATCGATTTTGCGATTTTCTTGCCAATAGTCTTTTCTCTCTATTGGTTTGTGACCAATAAAAGCCTTACGCTTCAAAACATTCTTGTTGTAACTGCTAGCTATTTCTTTTATGGATGGTGGGATTGGAGGTTTCTTTCTCTAATCGTGTTTAGTACTGTAGTGGATTACACCGTTGGACAACAGCTGCGGCGTTCAAATAATCAGCGTAAACGTAAGCTACTTTTGTGGACGAGCATTGCTGTTAATCTTGGGTTTTTAGGATTCTTCAAATACTATAATTTCTTTTTAGAGAATTTTATCCGTGGCTTCTCTCTATTTGGGCAAGATATTCAGGCAAATACCTTACATATCATTTTACCTGTTGGCATTAGTTTTTATACGTTTCAAACGATGAGCTACACAATTGACGTGTACAGACGAAAGCTAGAACCCACCAACGATTTCATTGCCTTTTCAGCCTTTGTAAGCTTCTTTCCTCAATTGGTTGCAGGTCCCATTGAACGAGCCACCCATCTTTTGCCGCAGTTCTACAAGAAGCGGACCTTTGACTATTCAAAGGCGGTTGACGGCATGCGTCAAATTCTCTGGGGTTTGTTTAAGAAAGTGGTAATCGCCGACAACTGTGCAGTGATTGCCAATCAAATTTTCAATAATTCGGCCGACATGAATGGCAGCACACTTGTTTTAGGTGCGTTGTTTTTTACCTTTCAAATCTATGGTGACTTTTCAGGCTATTCCGACATTGCCATAGGAACGTCTAGGCTTTTTGGATTTGACTTGATGCAAAACTTTAATTTTCCTTACTTCTCAAGAGATATCGCTGAATTTTGGCGACGTTGGCATATCTCTCTTTCTACGTGGTTTAGAGACTACCTCTACATCCCATTAGGCGGGAGTCGTGGTGGTACTTGGATGAAAGTCAGAAATACCTTCATCATTTTTATAGTAAGCGGATTTTGGCACGGTGCGAATTGGACTTTTATTGTCTGGGGTGCATTGAATGCGCTCTATTTCTTACCTCTATTGCTGACCAATAATAATCGAAAGAACTTAGAAACGGTTGCTCAAGGTCGGTTGCTTCCAAGCGGCCGGGAGGCATTCTCTATACTTTTGACCTTTGGATTAACAGTAGTTGCATGGATATTCTTTCGAGCGGAAAATATAGGTCACGCGCTTAGCTATATCGGTGAAATGTTTTCGCCATCGCTTTTTTCAATGCCAGATTTCACCGCATTGTCTGGGGCCTTAACTACGATAGTTCTTCTAGCAATTTTTGTAGGCATTGAATGGATAGGTAGGGAAGGGAAATATGCCATTGCTCATCTAGGTCTGCAGTGGAAACGTCCGATTCGGTATGCTATGTATTATGCGATGTTGATTGCTATTCTATGGTTTAGTGGGCAAGAGCAAGAATTTATCTACTTCCAATTTTAGCCCATGAAGCGATTTATATACAGATCTTGTTTTTTCGCTCTGATCCCACTCGTATTTTTTGGGGTGAATATGGGAGTCAATTATCTAATTTATACAGGCTCAAGTGAACCAATCCCAAAAAGTAACATTCTCATTGCAGGTGATTCACATCCTCAACATAGTTTGAACCCCAAGTATTTCCATGATGCGCAAAACATTTCCCAATCAGCGGAACCCTACGTGCTAACCTATTGGAAACTTAAAAAGATCGTTCAATCAAGCATTCCTGATACGTTGATTATCGGTTTAGCTCCTCATAATATTTCTCAGTTTAATGACTTAAAATTTTCAAAGCAACCGTGGGCGAGTGAAATGTTCAGTCGAAGTTATCCAATAGAGGAGTTCAGCGATATCTCAGATAAAATTTCTGTAGATTTTCCAAGCTATTACAAGGTTTTATGGAAACAAACTGCATTCTATCCCAAAAGCAATCATATTCCTTACGCAGGGGGGTATGAAAATGTAGAGGGCAGCTATATTACTGATATAGCGGATGCCGTAAAACGTCATTATTACTTAAATGGGGAGTTGTTAGGAGTATCTGATTTAGCCCTTGAATACTTAGATTCAATTGTTTCATTAGCGCATGCAAAGGACATTACATTAATTATGGTAAGTAATCCTGTGCATGAACAGTACCTCAACAAAATTCCTGATCGGATCATGGAAAAGTTTGACGAGTTGATTGATGTGTATAGTAATGAACATCTTGTCTTTGATAAAACAAGATCATACTATCCGGACTCTCTTTACCTCAATGCGGACCATTTGAATGAATTTGGTGCGAAGCGGTTTACAATGGAATTCATTGACTACCTGAATATGGTAAAGGAAAAGTAGTTGGTGCCTAACCCTACACGCTCCTTGTCTTCTAATCTAGCGCCCGCCCTTTGATTTCACTTGAAAGCCCTGATTTTCAAGATAGGC
>DLYY01000038.1:4298-4936 GCA_003447535.1 Bacteroidota bacterium
AAAGCCCTGATTTTCAAGATAGGCTAAAGTTTTTTTTCGCTGGTCTCCCTGGATAATAATCAATCTATCTTTGACCGATCCTCCAACCCCACAGTGCTGCTTTAGGGTTTTACCGAGGTCAGCTAGTTCAAGATCACTTCCTTGGAAATCTTCGACAAGTGTGACGGATTTGCCTCCTCTTTGCTTTCGGTCTAAGCTTACATAAAGCTTTTGGAATTGCGGTGGAATAGAAGGTTGGTCATCACTGTCTTCAGAAACTTCACGATCATATTCTTCAGGATTGGTGCTGTAGATCATACCATCACTGCGCTGCCATTTCTTGCTTTTCTTACCCATGTCTGTTATTTGATTAATAAGTTGCTATCATTTTACTCCTTTACAAACGGAATGGTGTGGCTTTGTCCATTGGCGCTCAACTGGATATAATATTGTCCACGGTCGAGGTGCGATAGATCCATGGCTAAGGAATTGCTCGAAATATTATCCAAATGCATTATAAGCTTACCATCCAAGGTATGGAGGTCCAATGTTGTGGTGCCTGATGTGCTTGGAAATTGAAGCCAGGCAGAACTTTGCACAGGATTGGGTGTGATTTGAATGGGATTCTCTGTAGCAAGGATTAAAACATTGGTCGGTGG
>DLYY01000112.1 GCA_003447535.1 Bacteroidota bacterium
ATGAAATTTGTAATTGGCTCCATTGCCGGTTTTGCAGCCATTGACATAGATTTTCCTGCTCTAGCTACTCTTGCAGGATCTTGTTTCGCTAGAAGAAGTGGGTTTGCAGCAGAAATTGCAAGTCTCGCTGTATTGTCATTATATGCTTCCCCCATCGCCTTAAACAACCATTCTGGCGCTCTGTCTAGGCTTTCATCAGTTGCATGCTGATAGCGAGTGAGTTGTAATTCATCATCACTCAAAATAGTTGATACTACACCTGCTCCATTTATGTAAGCCTCAGCAGAGATTCTTCGTATTAGAGGAAGTGCTTCCACAGGTCCAGTAATTATCAGGTCTTGCCCCGCTTGAAGGTTAAGTCCTACTCGGATTGCTACTTCCGCTAAACGGTCTAGCATATTTACATCGAAAGGCAAGTCCTCGTCAGGCATAATGTTCATGTACGTTGGAATTGTTTGTTCTGTATTAACCTTTCAATTATTATTTTCGAATGTTTAACCTTGCACAAAAAACTAATTTAAATTCATATATTTGCAGTAAATTATATACAGCATCCTGAGATAGGATAAATCGGGAATAGAAATGAGTGGACAATTAGCAAAATTTGGATTAATAGCAAGTATGACATCAGTAGTAGGGTCATTGTTCCTTTACTTTGTCGGTGACGATGAAATGTTAGGTATATTTGTAGGATTGTGGGCACCTACATTAATACTAGCTAGTAAAGAAATAGAAGCTTGGATGGAAAATTAACACATCTTTTGATAAAACCAAGTGGTTCTAAAAGCGTAAGGGACTTGAGTGATACCCTCGTCGTAGATATGATGAAATCTTCTCCGCGGGTTGTTGCTCTATTGATATTGGCTACGCTAATCCTCCCGTTAACAGCATCACAAATAAGCCTTGATAATGAGCGAGGAGGTCTAGATGCAGCAGGAGAATGGCAGCCAAGGCATTCTCTAGAAATCCACGATGAATGGTGGGAAGATTGGTCCAGAGACAAGAATCACGACAAGATAGATGATCGTCTGGCTTGGTTGCTAACCCAGCCTAATGATGTTTATTCACAATGGTGGAAGAGAGCCGACCCAGGATATGCTAGAGTTTTCGTGGATTATGACCATCATCCGTCTCCTGCCGATGTCAAAGCGTTGGAAGATCTTGGTGCAACTGTGACATTTAGACCGATATATCTTGATAGTCTGATTGCAAATGTCCCCCTAGATATTATACATTCTAAATCCTCTCTATTGCAATTATCTGGCCTTGTCATGTTGGAAGATCTAGGGCTCGCAGAGACACATATGAACGAGGCGGCTCCAAACATGGGGGTGAATCAAGTTTGGTCACAATATGGCTATGATGGGACCGGAGTCACAATTGCAGTTCTTGACACAGGGGTGCGCGGAGATCACGAAGGACTCAACGACATGGATGATGAACTGACAATCGGTTGCAATCAACCAGAACCGGACCCAACTAACCCTAATCCAATCATAATAGACTGTGATCCCAAAATATCAGCATTCTACGATGCTGTGATAACTGATTCCGAACAACCTGCTGGGGAGTCTTACGACTCAGGTACTCATGGATCTCATGTAGCCGGAATCGCCGCAGGAACAGGTGGAGGACAGGTATCTGCAGATGGTGCTAGGTATATTGGAGTAGCACCTGGTGCCTGGGTGATTAATATCCTAGCTTGTTGTGATGGTGATATACAGGACATAATCGAAGGTGCCGAGTGGGCAATTGAGAATAAGAACTCTAAGGGGATAGACATACTGACCTCTTCCCTCGGAGAACAACAACTCGAGATACATTTCGATAATGATGGTTCTTCTGCTTGGAGCCAACAAATGGATGCCGTAGCCTCCTCCGGAATCATAACTTTCCTATCTGCTGGGAATGAATTTGGTGGCGCCACATTTGCTGGTTGCAATACCATAGATAGCCCAGGAGATGCAAACCTCCCAATCACTGTGGCTAGTCTTGACAAAGATTTGGGTCTAGCAATATATTCCAGTAGAGGATATACTTCAGATGGTCGGGTAAAACCCGATGTCTCAGTCATAGGGTCTAACATAATGGCTCCAGATGCGGCAACCTCAGATGGATACACAAGTAAGTCAGGAACCAGTATGGCTACACCACTCATGGCTGGGATAGCCGCGTTGATGGTAGAAGCCAACCCCGACATTACACATGAACAAGTGAAAGCCATAATCAGTGCAGACTCGATTGAAAGAGACTTACAGTTACTTGATGACCCAGGCTTCAATGATTGCAGTGTACTGGAATCTAGACCAGATAATGAATTTGGATATGGGCAAGCAGATCCTCTTCTGTTTGTTCAATCAGCAGGAGCAATAGATTCATCTCTTAACATCACGATGAATCTTGAAACGCTTCAACAAATCGGCAATGAATCCCGTATCTCTGGATTTTCTTCAGGAGGTTCTCCAGGTCTAGGGTTCGTACAAATCAAGGTAGGAGGAGGAGATTGGCAACAAGCAACAGACCTTTCGACTAATGGTGACTGGTCCTCTTGGAATTTAAAACTACAACCTCATATCGAATCTGGGAATTCTACGGTATACTCTAGATTAGTCATTAGTGAAGACCAAATGTCTCCAGTAGACGCTCGTAGAGTTATATTAATTGATGGACAAACTGACGCTAGCGAAGGCATTGCAGGTGAAATAACGTTCAGCTTCTATCTACTTCTGGTTTCGATCATTACAATATTTGCTTTGCTAGGTTGGACTGCATTCATAGCTCGGCGTAAGGGTATCAAAAATGATCTAATCGTAGGTGATTCTCAGCATAATCCCTCAGTTAATGAAGATATTAATTGAGATTTAACTCAACCACAACTTCAATTGTTTAGTCCTCAACAGACATACATGAGAAAGGGTTCCTTGGGTTCACTGAATTGGATTAGTAGGTTTACCGATGAAACTCCTGGTGATAATCAGATCGGTGGCTTACCTAGGCAGGTACCGGGTGTATGTTGGTCAAGAGTTAATCCAACTCCTACACCAAACCCGGTTCTCAGAATATGGTCTACTGAGATGGCAGAAAAACTTGGTCTTGAAGCAAAGGAAAATGATATGCTCGGTGGTAAAAAATTATCCTCGGGAATGCATCCTTATGCTCAAAGATACGGAGGCCATCAGTTTGGTAATTGGGCGGGCCAATTAGGAGATGGTAGAGCAATTACCTTAGGTGAGGTAGATACAGGTGAGGAAATATTAGAATTACAACTCAAAGGTTCTGGTGTGACTCCTTACTCACGTTTTTCAGATGGAAAGGCAGTACTTCGTTCCTCAATTCGTGAGTTTCTTTGCAGTGAAGCAATGCATCACCTTTGTGTGCCTACAACACGTGCCTTATCCTTAGTAACGACTGGAGAAGATGTTGTTCGAGACATATTGTATGATGGGAGACCTGCTGCTGAACCGGGTGCAATTGTTTGTAGAGTAGCTCCTAGTTTCATTAGGTTTGGAAGCTTTCAAATTCATTCAATGTCAGGAGATCTAGGGACTTTAAGAAGTCTAGTTGATTATACCGTGAAACACCATTTCCCTGGCCACAATATCCAAACCGATGATGGCATAATTGAATGGCTAAAACACATAGCAGATGAAACTGCATTGATGATAGCCCATTGGATGAGAATAGGTTTTGTGCATGGGGTAATGAATACAGATAATATGTCTATACATGGTTTAACCATCGATTACGGCCCATATGGCTGGCTTGAAGATTTCAATCCTGATTGGACCCCTAATACTACAGATTCAGGTAGGAAAAGATATAAATTTGGTAATCAAGCACAAATTGGTGGATGGAATTATGCACGCTTATTGGAATCAATGGCGCCTTTGTTAGAACAACCAAATAAATTGCATAAGGCTCTCGATTATTATTATGAGACCTATCAAAATTATAACAATGAAATGTGGGCCGAAAAACTCGGCTTGGATGGATTCAATATTGGAGATGATATACTAATTTCAGAACTAACCGCATTGCTACAAAGTGTTGAAACA
>DLYY01000197.1:0-13686 GCA_003447535.1 Bacteroidota bacterium
TCGTCCAAAACGAACCATCATAAGCACTTATACCATCGTAGATATAGGGATCTCCAGGACTTTTGGCCAATCCAAAATCCGTGCTACCTGAACTCACCCAAACCTTATCCAATCCAGGTTCGATACGAAAGGCTTTGCCGCTGTATCGTTGACCTCCTAAAAAACGACGAGTTTGTGTATTGTCCTCAAAGATTTCTCGTAGCCCTCCTCGATAATCACTGATATATACCTTGTCCTGAACTCTTTCGAGGTCCAATGGGTAGGATGAAGCGCCACTAAAGCGGATGTCAAAGCTTCCTTCACTCCAAACAAAAATTTTTGATGAGTCCACAATGCCCGAGATGAAATCACCCTCTGTTTGTATCAAGTAGAGCGAATCGGATGCTACAAGTTGTACTGTTTGATACCCCGATAATGGCATGAGAGCTGTAAGGCTGTCAAGTGATTCTAGTTTATAGAGGGTATCTAGGCTATGCACAAAACAAGCGCCTTCCCAGCGCTCAATGCCTCCTGTAATTGATGGATTAATTGTGTTCCAGGATTGGAAATCCAATAGATTGCTTCCATTATTAAAGGCAACCTTTAGTCCTTCATTGGTTATAGCATACAAGGTATCTTCCGCTTTATTAAAGTCATAACATATCACGGATTGACCGCCATTTCCTATGATATAGGTCGCCTCAATTTCTAAATTGATTAAATCAACCACTACAATTCCAAAATCACAGGAAAGAAATGCCTTACTTCCCTCGGTATAAATAGAATTAATCAGTTTAGATCCTGTGACAGCAGAGTTTAGAATATCAGGGATGTTCGTTATAACTCCAAAATCGTTGACCAAGTCAATGTTGCTGTTTTCGTAGGCAATGATTAGGCTTCCAATTTCTGAATTCCAAGCGATTTGACGAATCTGGACATCGCTCAGTCCATTGGTTTTGTCATATGTCTCAATTTCTCCACTTGCTCTATCATAGCGCAATAATCCAGTAAGAGAGGCGGACCAAATCGCCAGGTCGGTTGCCTCCAAAGCCGTTGACGTCTCATAACTGTTATGGTAGCGCCATGTATTGTACTGTTGTCCCCGAAGTAGGGTAGAAGTGCAAATCAATAGGTGCATAAAAATTAAACGGGCAAGCAGCATTTTACATGGCATTTCACGAATTTACATATTCGATGGTATAGGGCAAGAACTTCCTTAAATTTGGAGTGTAAAAGACAGAATACTTTGACAAAGTTTAGAAATACAGCAAATGAACAACTCAACCTACCTCAAATTGATGAGGCAGTACTAGCGTATTGGGGAAGAGAAAAAATCTTTACTCGTAGTGTTGACGAGCGCCCAAAAAATAGGCCTTTTGTTTTCTATGAGGGACCCCCATCCGCCAACGGCATGCCAGGTATTCATCATGTAATGGCACGGACAGTCAAGGATGTATTTTGTCGATACAAGACCATGCAAGGTTACCGAGTGGAGAGAAAAGGAGGATGGGATACCCATGGATTGCCAGTTGAGCTTAAAGTTGAACAAGAGTTAGGGATTACTAAAGAAGACATTGGGACAAAAGTCACCATTGAAGAATACAATGCCAAGTGCCGTGAGACGGTCATGCGGTTTAAGTCTCATTGGGATGACCTTACACAAAAAATGGGGTACTGGGTTGATCTGGACAGTCCCTACATCACTTTTGAAAACAACTACATTGAGTCAGTTTGGCACAATCTAAAACAACTTTGGGATAAAAATCTTTTGTACAAAGGATATACAATACAGCCCTATTCTCCTGCAGCGGGTACAGGCTTATCGAGCCATGAGCTCAATCAACCCGGGGCCTATCGAGAAGTAAAGGATACCACAGTGGTTGCACAGTTTAAAGTCACCACCAATAAAGAGTCATCCTACCTTCTTGACAGTGACCAAGAGGAGGTTTATCTGCTCGCTTGGACGACAACACCTTGGACGCTTCCATCCAACACGGCGTTAACCGTAGGCGCCTCTATTGATTACGTAAAAATCAACACTTTTAATAAGTATACAAAAAAGGAAGTCAGTGTGATTCTGGCCGCAGCCTTAGTATCCAAATGGTTTACAGAAGATCAGTTTACTGCAGACTATACGTCTGACTATGAAGGAAAGTGTATTCCTGCTCGCCGCGTAGCAAGTTACACAGGTAGTCAGCTCGTAGGCCTTCGCTACGAGCAACTCATAGGTGATAGTGTGCCAACGGATGGGGATGCCTTCAAAGTGATATCAGGATCCTTTGTTACTACTGAAGATGGAACGGGTATCGTACATACGGCACCAAGTTTCGGAGCAGATGACCGTTCTGTAGCAGAAGAAAATAGTATAGGCAGTTTAACCCTTGTCGATGGCACAGGGAAGATGACGGATGGCGCTGGACCTTTTGCAGGGCGTTATGTTAAGAATTATACCGATGATGATTCGTATCAATCGCTTGATGTAGATATTGCTATTTATCTCAAGGAAAACAATCGAGCCTTTGATGTGCGTAAATATGCGCATAGCTATCCCCACTGTTGGCGAACCGATAAGCCCATTCTCTATTATCCTTTAGATTCTTGGTTTGTGCGCGTTTCCTCTCTAAGAAATGAGCTTGTGGCTACCAATAGTCAGATTCATTGGAAGCCTGTGCATACCGGGGAAGGACGATTTAAAAAGTGGTTAGAGGAAGTAAAAGATTGGAATCTTAGTCGCTCTCGTTTCTGGGGGATTCCTCTGCCGATATGGTCAACTGACTCTGGTGACGAAAGAGTGTGTATCGGTTCGATGGAAGAATTATCAAACGCTATTGACCAAGCCAACAAGGCCCTTGGATTAGAGCAGTCGCTTCCCGAGGACTTGCATAGACCTTATGTTGACGACGTGGTCCTTGTGTCGAGCAATGGCGAGGTTATGAGGCGAGAATCGGAAGTTATTGACGTTTGGTTTGATTCGGGTTCTATGCCTTATGCTCAGTGGCATTACCCTTTTGAAAATAAAGAGGACTTTGACTATCAGTTCCCTGCAGATTTTATTGCAGAAGGGGTTGATCAAACGCGGGGCTGGTTTTACACGCTCCATGCTATATCCACCATGCTTCACGGAAAACCTGCCTTTAAAAATGTAATTGCAAATGGCTTGGTGCAAGATAAAAATGGACAGAAAATGTCCAAGCGCTTGGGCAATGCAGTAGATCCTTTTGAAACACTAGCGAAGTATGGAGCCGATGCGACGCGATGGTATATGGTTACTAATGCTCCACCTTGGGATAATTTAAAATTTAATATCGAAGGAATTGGTGAGGTACAACGTAAGTTCTTTGGCACCTTGTATAACACTCTTTCCTTTTTTATGCGCTATGCGGATATTGATGCCTATCGATATGATGCAAGTGCAGCTGTTGACTATATCGATCGAAGTGAGTTGGATCAATGGATGCTTTCGGTCTATGCATCAACTGTCGAGCAATGCACAAGCCTATTGGATGATTATGACCCTACACCTGCTGGTCGTTCAATTCAAACCATGATGATAGATCAAGTGTCTAACTGGTATGTGCGCCGCAGTCGTAGAAGATTTTGGAAGGGCGAAATGACAAGGGATAAAAAAGCGGCCTATGACACACTGTTTGAGGTATTGTTAGGTACTGCGAAGCTAATGGCACCCATCGCTCCCTTCTTTGCAGAATGGATGTTTGATCGGCTATCAACCTACACTACGGAGGCAATGCATGACTCAGTTCATTTATCACCATGGCCCGATGCAACAGCGAAGCAAAGCAATCAAGAATTAATGCATAAAATGCATATTGCTCAGCGCCTTTCTTCAATGGTATTAGGTATTCGAAAAGCGGAAAAGATAAGAGTCCGACAACCTCTATCAAGGATTTTAGTTCCCCTATCCAATGAGGTGACTTCTGAGTTAATGCAATCCATCGAGAGTATTATTCAAGAGGAAGTAAATGTCAAGGCTTTAGAGCTTATGCCGGAGGATCATCCTTTAATGCAACGGAAGGCGAAGGCAAATTTCAAAACATTAGGTCGTCGATTAGGCAAGAAAATGAAAGCCACTGCTGCTTGTATTGCCCAATTGGGTTCCGAGGAGCTTAAAGAACTTCAGCAAAAGGGAATAATGAGTCTCACTATTGAAGGCGAAGTTATTGATATTACAGAGGCTGATGTCGAATGGATTACTGAGGATATTAAGGGATGGAGTTTTGTCAGTGAGGGCAATCTGTCGGTGGCATTGGACGTTGAGGTGACAGAAGATTTACGCCAAGAAGGACTAGCAAGGGAACTTATCAATCGTTTTCAGAACCTTAGAAAATCAAGTGGTTTAGAGCTTACCGAACGAATTGATATCTTTCTAGAAGATTCCGCTTGGTTAAAAGATGTGATGGATTTGCATAAATCCTATATTTTCGCAGAAATTTTGGCAGATAAGGTACATTGGGGTGTTGATGGGATGCAAGCGGAGGTAGAAATCGATGACTACGTGTGCACTATCGGACTTAAAAAAACTAATTCATGAGCAAGACTAGTTACACAGATGCTGAGCTCCAGGAGTTTGAGGCAATCATATTAAAAAAAATGAACCGTGCAAAGGAGGACTTAAAAATTCTTCAAGAGCAAATTTCAAATGGCACAGGTAGTGGTGACGATGATTACAAGTTTAATGGGCTTGAGGATAGCAATGCGATGACTGAAAAAGAACAGCTTAATCAAATGGCTGCTCGTCAAGCTAAGTTTATTTCGCATTTAGATAAAGCGCTTATGCGAATTAAAAATAGAACGTACGGGATTTGCCGTGAAACGGGCAATCTAATTGATGCCAAGCGCTTGCGTGCCGTACCCCATGCTACGTTAAGCATCGAAGCAAAACTCATCGAGTCGAAACGAAAAAGGCGTCGATAAGTTGGAAACTTTCCGCAAAAACCCCGGGTATCTAGTGCTGGCTATTGTCTTCTTTGTTTTAATTGTAGACCAGGTTATCAAGATTTACATTAAGACAAACTTTGAGTATGGAGAAAGCCACCACATTTTAGGTGGACTCCTGAATATTCAATTTGTAGAGAACCCTGGGATGGCTTTTGGATTTGAGTATGGAGGAGCATTCGGTAAGTATATACTATCCATTTTTAGGCTGATCGCCATCTCCGTAATAATCGTATATCTCCGAAAGACGTTAAAGAAGGGTGAAATCAATTTGGCGTTCATTGTTTGTCTATCCCTGATTTTAGCAGGAGCGGTAGGCAATGTGATTGATTCAATGGCCTATGGGCTTTTATTTGATAGGGGTGGGGGATATCCCGGATTAGCGCAATGGGGAGGTTCTTATGCTCCATTTCTCCAGGGCCAAGTGGTTGATATGATTCAGTTTAATTTGTATTGGCCTGAATTTGTTCCTAGGCTCGGAGGCAAGCTTATTTTTTCCCCAATCTTTAATATTGCTGATTCGGCTATTTCGATTGCGGTAATGGCCTTTTTGTTTTTCCCTAAACGGATTTTACCTCAGGAATCTACTCTTTAACTTTCGCTTTTCGCGTGACTTTGTGCTTGGTACAAGGTAAAGTAGAGTCCTTTGCTTTGGATAAGTGATTCATGATCTCCTCGCTCTGCTATTGTACCTTCTTGCAAAACAAGAATTTCATCAGCACCTTGAATGGTGCTAAGTCTGTGAGCAATCGACAATGTTGTCCGCCCTGTCATGGCTGTTTTTAGTGCATTTAAGACACTCCTTTCTGCTGCCGAATCCAGCGATGATGTTGCCTCATCAAGTAAAAGAATATCCGGGTCAAATAGAAGTGCACGCGCTATCGTTAACCGCTGGCGCTGACCACCAGATAGTTGCAATCCTCGATCTCCAATCACAGTATCTAGCCCATCGGACGAATCCAGAATAAAACTCCAAGCATCCGCTTTTTTACAACACTCGATGACTATATTTTCTTCAAAGGTTTGGCCGAGCGTTAGATTTTGTCTAATGGTGTCGTGCAGCAGAATAGGATCCTGGGTTACCAGTCCAAAACATCTTCTGTACGCTTCAATATCGAGATCTTGGATGCGATTTTGGTCTAGATAAATAGTGCCCATTGTAGGCTTGTAAAAACCAAGAATCAAATCAAAAATCGTTGATTTACCACTTCCAGATGTTCCTACAAGTGCAATATGTTTCCCTTTTTCAATATGGATGGATAGGTCGTTTAGGACGAGCCGTTCCACTTGGTCCTCATAGGTAAAGGATAGATTTTCAATACGAAGGTTTTGGGCCAATGAAAGGCTTTCTATTTTGGAATTTTCCCTTGTTGAAGTTGTAGAGTAAGCAGAAACTTCCGATAAAAAATGTTGGATTCGTTCTGCTGCGGCACTTCCTCTTTGGTAACTAAAGAATGCAGAAGAAAGACTTTTTGCCGGCCCGACGATGTAACCAAAGGCGGCAATAAAAAAGATAAACTCTGAGGCAAATAGCTTACCATTGAATACAAAAAGGCTACCTACAATTAGAATAGAAGCGACCACGATAATGGCTAAAAACTCGGTCAAAGGACTTGCCAAGTATTTTCTAAAAAGCATGGACTGATAACCTTTCTTCCATGAATCATTCAAGTCGTCAAATCGTCGTTTTTCGTTGTCCTCAACACCATAGGCTTTAAACAGACGAAATCCAGTGATTGCCTCGCTAAAAAAGTCCATCAGCCTTCCTTGGTCATGCTGCACTGCTTTAGAATCTTGCTTGAGTTGTCGACCAAGACTTCCTATCAAAACCGCGACGACGGCGATGAGAACGAGGATAAATAGGGTAAGCATGGTTTGAATGGAAAACAAAATATACAGCAAGGCAAGAATGGTCAAGCTATCTCGAAAAAGGGCTTCAGCAATGTTGAGGATGCCATGTTCTATCTCGGTGAGATCATTGCTTGCCTTTGATAAAATTTGTCCTCTTCGATTGGATTTGATGTAGTGAAGGGAGGCGGAATTAAGTCCCTTGTAAAGCTTTTCTCTTAAGTTGGCGTAGACTTTTGTCCGCAATTTGGTCATAGCCCGGGAAGCTAAATATCTCGAGGCATTTTGAACGCAAGATGCGGTGATTAGCACAACAGCAATACCATAAATTGCATAGATCGGTTGGCCCGAGGTCTCAACAAGAGTGGATAGCTCTTGCGTCAGCCATGCCTTGAGTTGGCCAAATCCCACACTTGGATTGTCGCCTGTAAATGACAGGCTTTGACTGCTAAAAATTATCTCTAAAAGAGGGATTAGAGTAGCAAGTGTGAAGAGGCTGAATAGTACTTGAATTGCTGTATAAAGCACATAAAACAGGAAGTAACGTCTATGCGGCTTGACAATAGAAAGGATAAAAGTGGACGTTTTCAATGTATTTTGTGCTTGCTCATAGACAATAACTTTTCTTAATCCAACGCATGGAAAAAGCTGTCGTTTAAGATAATCTCTCTACCTTCAATTTATGGAATCTCGGCGACAGCAAAAAGTAGCTTCTCTTCTTAAAGATAGCATGGCAACTTATTTTATGAAAAAACGCGGCGATTTCCTTGGTAATCGCGTTTTAGTTAGTATTCTGAGTGTCAGTGTGACACCGGATATGGGCTTTGCACGCTTTTATGTTTCTTTTCTGCCCGATAAGGAAAAGCAAGCTATGGTGGATACTTTGAATGCCAATGTACGCAAGATACGTGCTGATATTGCTAAAGATCTTCGCCACGCACTGCGCGTGATCCCAGTGATTGAGTTTTATCTCGATGATTCGATTGCCCATGCAAGCCATATGGAAGGACTCTTTAAAAAGCTAAGAGAGGAGGGAGAGTTATGAGGTTAATACTCTTGTTTGCAAAGCGTTATTTGCTGGTCAAACAGCGAACCTTTGCTATCAATATTATATCCTGGGTCACGATTATTGGCTTGGCTATTGGGGCTGCGTCAATCATTGTATTGTTATCCTCATTTAATGCTCTGGAATCTATGATTTATGAGAGCCAGGGCAACTTTCGCCCTGAATTGCTCATTGAGTCAAATAAAGGACGATTGTTTGATGCAAATAGCGCAAAGGGTAAATTAGGAGGTATAGAAGATATTCAACATCTTGCTGAGGTCTATGAGGGTTATGCATTTTTACAAATTCCTCATAGCTATGGGGATAGCTCAGCTACTAAAAATGTAGTCGTTCGTTATCGAGGAGTTGACAAAATCTATAACAAGGTATACGCCCTGTCTTCCATTCTAACTGAAGGATACTATATGCCCTTTGAACAGGATTCTCTAGCGCTTTATATTGGACGAAATCTCTTTGCAGAGCATAAACTTTATTTTCAAGATTGGCCGTATTTATATGCCCCAACGCAAGATGTCCTACTTGAAGATATTGACCGCTGGAATGGATACATCAGGCTCTCAACACCGGGTCAGGCCTCTCTAGGTAGGCGAACACCCAGTATTCCACTACAGCCGATGGGTTTGTTTCTGACAGGTGATGAGCAATTTGATGTCCACTATGTTTTTGGGGATATTGACCACCTCCGAAAGCTCAATCCGAGTCATAAGGACATGATCAGTCAACTAGGCTTATCCCTCAATACAAATACTGATATTGCGAAAGTAAAAACAGTTATTCAGCAAACATTGGGTTCAGATTTTAACGTCTTAGATCGGCGCGATCAAGATGCTTCTGTATATCGTATCGTCAAGCTCGAGCGCTTTTTTATGGTCATCATTTTAGCTTTTATCGTTGGGATAATATCGTTTAACATGATTGCTGCACTAAGCATGTTGATTATGGAGAAACGACAGGATATTGTTATGCTGCGTGCGCTAGGAGCTGAACGACGAACTATTTTTTCTCTATATCTTTTTCAAGGAATGTTTGGGGCGGCAATTGCCACTGTTCTCGGCGTTATTTTGGGCTCATTAATTGTTGTTACTCAGGATAAATTTGGATTAATAAATTTTCCGCAACCTAATCCTGAAGCGACTCCCATTCCTTATCCGGTAGACTGGCGTCTAGCCGATGTTCTTCTCATTGCCGTTATGATGCTTAGCATAACTTGTCTTGCCTCTCTGTATCCAGCATGGCGTGCGTCGAAGGTAAATTAGAGGGATATGTTTTTTATCGAAAGGCTATGACACTCTGATAGGCCTTTTGCAAATGAGCTTCCTGGGCATCCTTAAACTGAGTGGGAATACCCTGTGTATGGGCTGACATTACATTATTAAGTAACTCTTGATGCTGGTCGATTCGTGCTCGATCAAAGTAAAGCATTCCACTTCGTTGGATAATGAAGTCTGATAGGCTGCAGACTCGCTCGTGCTCAATGGTATATTCCAACTCAGCTTGTAATAATGTAGAGAGCGATAATTTGCTCTCATTGGACGACTTCGCTTGAGCTCGCTCAATGATATCCATAGTAAAATGGCCGTATAAATGAACGAGGCGCTCTCCTGAAAAGTCAGGTCCATTAATGATTGCGTTAACACGATGGCATAGATGCTGCACATCAGTTGTCGAATCAAAGCCTTGGCCGTACAAAACAAGATGTTGAGTTTGACATGCTAAACGCTTTCCAATGATCCGCTGAGCCCGATTGACAATGCGCTCGGCCATCTTTCGGTACCCTGTGAGTTTTCCTCCTGCTATCGATAGTAAACCATCCTTAGATTCAAAGATTTCATCGCGCCTCGATAACTCGGAGGGACCTTTCCCTTCTTGCTGGATTAATGGACGAAGTCCGCTCCATGTCGATTGAATGTCCTTTTTTTCAATGGGATAGTCTGGGAACATTCTAAGGGTTGATTGCAGGATGTAGTCTACATCATCATGCCCAGGATAGGGGTGGTTAGTATTATCATTGTAGGGGGTGTCTGTAGTTCCTATATACACAATATTTCCTCTTGGAATGGCGAACATCATGCGTTGGTCAACAGCATCGAAATAGGCTGACTGCTTGAGGGGAAGCTTTTCTTGGTCAACTACTATATGAATACCCTTTGTTAAAAAGAGATGGCGGTTGGTTGTATTCTTTTGAAAGCTGCGAACATCGTCTACCCAGGGCCCTGCTGCATTGATCACAACCTTGCTTCGAAGAGTATGTTGATTTGCATGGATGTGGTCAATAAGCTTTATCCCATCGATAAGGCCTTTTTTATTGTAAGTGAAATCTTTTACCTCGGCATGGTTAAGGGCTATAGCACCTTGTTGACACGCAGTTTTTATTACACTGATGGTAAGCCTTGCGTCATCTGTCCTGTATTCATAGTACAGTCCTCCACCCTTTAAGTTGTCCTTCTTTAAGAGGGGTTCATGGAGTAAAGTTTTCTCAGCGGATAACATTTTACGCTGTTCATCCTTTGGCACCCCAGCAAGCCAATCATAAACTTTTAAGCCGAGAGAGGTCAATCCCCACCCGAGGCTCCCATCGGAATAAATGGGCAGCAGCATCCGTTCTGGACAGACGAGGTTTCGGGCGTTTTTGTGCACGATGGCTCGTTCCTTGCCAACTTCCCTTACCAACTGGATATCCATTTGTTTTAGGTAGCGAAGGCCGCCGTGAATCAATTTAGTGGACCGGCTGCTAGTACCCCAAGCAAAGTCTTCTTTTTCGACAAGTACAGCATTTAATCCTCTGCTTTGTGCGTCGAGTAGTATGCCGGCGCCAGTGATGCCACCTCCTATGACGATGATATCCCAGACAGTGTTTTCTGCCTTTTTTAGATCAGTAAGTCTGGTGGAAAAAGAAAACGCCATAAACTAAAGATAAAGGTCTTAAGTCTATGGCGCAATTAAGTTAAGATTGGATTAAAAAATCCTTTCTATACGTTTACTTTTTCAACCATATGGGATACAGCCCTGATGGTCGATTTATTTAAACTATAGTAGACGAACTTTCCGTTACGCTCAGTTTTGAGCACGTCAGTTTTGCGCATAATGGCTAAATGCTGTGATGCAACGGATTGCTCGATACGAAGTTTGATGTAAATCTGGGTTACTGTCATCGAACCAAACTCTTCTAAAAGGTTTAAGATCTGTTGACGCAAGGGGTGGTTCAATGAACGAATAACAAGAGATGCCTCTTGAAGTTCATTGAAATCCAACGTTACATCTTTCACTTGGGGATCATAAGAACGGAGCGTTATGGAATTTTTGGTATTCATCTTTCACTAAATTTTATCATTAACTGGGCTTGTATAATCCCTTTAGATAAACTGGATTACAATAGCCTACATCATCAAACTTTTTATTGCTCCAAGCCTGCCATACATAGGATTCCATTCCCCGAATAGAGGGATAGACGTCGCTATCTACAGGTGTATTTTGATTGGGCCAAAGATGACTTCCCTTAGGAGCGCCATCACCAGCAAGAAATAGTGAATTCGAAAGATTATGAAGATCTTTTACATCTTCTTCTCGATCGAGAATACATGGTCTATCTTGTAAAATTTGATGACCGTCTGCGTTATATGCACCGAGATACACTTCGTTGCGACGCGCATCCATCATACTCAGGATGCTGACAGAAGAATCCAACTTGTGTTTTAAGACAGTTTCTGCTGCTATGGTTTGCAAGGTAGATACCGTAATCAAAGGAATTTCTAAAGAAAGACACAATGCCTTTGCAACGGAAAGACCAATTCTTAGGCCTGTATATGAACCCGGTCCTATTCCGATGGCAAGTGCATCTATATCAGCCATTGCCCAATTTGCTTGGAGTAGTAAAGAACGTATTGTCGGAACAAGCACTTCACTATGACGTCGGCTAGATTGTTCATGATACGCTTCTACAATCCGATGCTCAGAAGAACTACCCTCGAGAAGTCCTACCGCACAACATATAGTTGAAGTGTCTATGCACAAAAGCTTAGTCATAAAGGAAATGGGTTAAATTTCCCGACTTATATTTTAATACGTAGGATATCACAAGAGGTTACAAACGGAATGAAAAATTTAAGGTAGCAAGTAGGTATTATAGGTTACATCATCCTTTAAAACGGTGCATGCACGGCGGATTTGTTGGTCATACTGAAAACTGGATTCGATACTTCCCTGCTCAAAGAAATAGCGTCTAACGATTTCTTCGTTGAGGAATTGGCGTAATTCATCTTCATGTTTTTCAATATCAGCTCCTTTATCTCTTGAGAGTTCAACGTCTAAGGCGTCCAGCGTCTCCTTAATGGCTTCATAATATCCATCCTCTGTACTTTTCTTTCGGAGTGATTCGAGTGCGTCCTCACTTTGTGTGGTATAGTCAAAGTTTTGTATACGCAGCCAATTGGCGAAGGCTGAAAACAATGAATCCGAAACATAATATTCCCCCGGACTCTGAGGCAAGCTAGCATGATGAGCCATGAAAATCGTAGCGTAATCAAAGATTAATTGCTCTGACAAAAGCGTGAAGGCAATATCGCTTAGAGCAGGCATTTCCACCTCAAGATCGGGCATTATTCCTCCGCCGTCATACACTGTACGTCCATTGCGGGTAGTGAATTCTTGAATCAAGCTATCGGGTATGCGTCCAACAGATCCATCATCTCGCCGTTCAGCATAATTTAAGGCTTGAATACAGCGACCAGATGGTATATAGTACTTGGCCGTTGTCAACTTAAGTTGTGCATTGTAAGATAGTGGGCGTGTGGTTTGCACGAGTCCTTTTCCATAAGATTGCTCTCCAATGACTACGCCTCGATCGAGATCTTGGAGCGTTCCTGAAACAATTTCGCTTGCTGACGCTGATGAGTGATTGATGAGCACAGCCACCTTTATCTCCAGATCAACAGGATTTCCCCGTGTTTTAAACTCGGCATCCCATTCAGAGAGTCTCCCCTTTGTTTCTACGACTAACTCATTTTTTTCAATAAAGAGATTACAAATTTTAACGGCTTCTCGTAACAATCCTCCTGGGTTTCCTCGAAGATCAAGAACTACCGATTCCATTTGCGTATTGCCATCGCGTAACTCGAGGAAAGCACTTTCTACCTCAGTCGCAGAATTTTCCATAAAGTTGCTCAATTTGATGTAGCCAACGTTTTCATTAATCATACCATAGAAGGGAACATTGAGCACTTGAATCTCTTGTCGAGTAGGGTACACTTCCATTTCAGCATATTCTCCGTTTGCTTGGAGTCTTGCTATGCGCATGGTCACTTTGGTATTGGGCTCGCCGCGCATGATATCTCCAACTTCATCGGTGGCAAAACCTTGAACATCTATTCCATCTACAACTAAGATTTGGTCCCCTCCTTGAATACCTGCTTCCTCTGCTCCATATCCTTGGATTACTTCAGAAACAACAATGTGATCATTGTATTGGCGAACATAGCATCCAATGCCACCATAACGCCCTGTGGTCTGAAAGCGGTAATCTTCTATATCCGCTTCACTAATAAAAACGGTATACGGGTCAAGTCCTTTGAGCATGGCATCCATTCCTCTTTGCATAAAAGCATTGGGTTCTATATCATCCACATAGTAAGAGTTGAGCTCTTTATACATCGTGGTAAACATGTCGATGTTCTTACTAATTTCAAAGTAGTTAACCCCTCCATCAAAAGATAAAAGTGAACAACCAAAGAGAATAAGGATAAGTCTAATGCGAAGATTTCTCATGGCTTGAAAATAAGGCTTTCGTGGATTACGGAACGGGATCATACCCAGAACTTCCCCAAGGATGACATTTGCTTATTCTT
>DLYY01000197.1:13986-17412 GCA_003447535.1 Bacteroidota bacterium
CAAGGATGACATTTGCTTATTCTTCGTACCATAAGGTAGCTTCCTTTAAATACGCCATGTTTGCGTAAAGCTTCTGCACTATATCGACTACAAGTTGGTTGGAAGCGGCATGCACTGGGGATGAAGGGTCTTAAAATCAACTGATAGATTTTAATCAGTAGAAGCAAGGGTAGGGCGAGAATTTGTAGGATGACTTTCATGTTTTGCTTACCTTGAGTGAGGTTTAGTTAAAGGTAAGGCACTTATGAAAATTGGTATTGTATGTTATCCTACTTTCGGTGGTAGTGGCGTCATTGCTACCGAGTTGGGAATAGCCCTAGCTAAGCAAGGACATGAGGTACACTTTATTACCTATAGTCGCCCTAAAAGACTGAATGCTCTGCTACCCAATGTTTACTATCATGAGGTAAGCTTTCAGAACTATGCCTTATTTCAGTATCCTCCTTACGAAACCGCTCTTACAAGCCGTTTAGTCGATGTTGCGCTCTATCACAACTTAGACCTGCTTCATGTTCACTACGCCATACCTCACGCCTCAGCAGCTTATTTTGCTCAGTCTATTTTGCGGGAAAAGGGTAAGGATTTACCCTTTGTAACAACCCTTCATGGGACTGATATCACCTTAGTAGGGAAGGCGCCCAGCTATCAATCTGTTGTGGAGTTTTCAATAAACTCATCCAACGCGGTTACGGCCGTATCCGAGAGTTTAAAACAGGATACGCTGGAAAACTTTGCCATAAACCAATCAATTGAAGTCATCCCAAATTTTATAGATGTCCAGCGCTTTGATGCTCGAAATAATGGCCATCCGCGACCTCCCTACCTTCCAGAGGGCACTCCAGTGCTCGTCCATGCTTCAAATTTTCGAAAGGTTAAGCGAGTAGAGGACGTGCTCGATGTATTCTACCTTGTGCGGCAATCTCTTCAGGCAAAATTGATCTTGATTGGAGATGGTCCGGAGCGTGTTCCTATGGAGTTGTTAAGTCGTCAACGGGAGCTGGATAAAGACATTATTTTCTTAGGAAATCAAGATCGAGTAGAGGATCTTTTGCACTGGGGAGATGTCTTTTTGCTACCATCAGAAAAAGAGAGTTTCGGTTTAGCTGCTCTTGAAGCTATGGCATCAGGACTTCCAGTATTTAGTACAAATGTAGGAGGACTTTCTGAGGTTAATATCCATGGTGAGACAGGCTATTTGGTCGACGTTGGAGATACTACAACGCTCGCCAAACATGTTTGTGAGGCAATAGGGAATAAGACAATAATGAGTCAACTTAAAACCAATGCAAAGGCTAGATCTCAGGCATTTACTAAAGAAGCCATTGTTCCCCAGTATTTAGCCTTGTATCATCGTCTTATTGAATAAGCGTAACGCTGCCCATTGTGAATTCTTGAGTTTTTGAAGCCTGATTATAGAAGGTTAGCTTCCACACGTAGTCACCCATAGGGGCAATTTCATTTAAGTAGAATCCATCCCAGGTCAACTCTGCTGGACTAGAACTTTGGAAAATAAGATTACCCCAGCGGTCAAAAACCATTAACTGTTCACTGGCGATTCCAACGGTTTTCAGTGTAAAGACATCATTCACACCATCGAAGTTTGGAGAAAATGCTGTGGGTGCATCAATTTGTGAGGCTATTTCAACACAAAAGGTCTGCGTAGTGCTGTCGGAGCATCCATGAATATCTGAGAGGTACAGACGGACTGGGAAGATGCCCGTGTCCTCAAAGGTGTATTCTATGGAAGTGCCCACTGCATAGGTTATGGAGTCAGAACTCCCGATGCTCCAATTTCCTTGATACCCCTCACTGCTACGATCGAGTAGGGTCAATGTATTATTGATCAAATCAAGGCATTCGTCGTTTGGAATACTGGTAAAATCTGCAATAACTCTTGGATAGGCCGGAATGGCTCCTCCTCCATCTTCGAAACAATTGGTAAGAGGATTTTCCACGTATATATCAACAAAGTCACCAGCCTGTCCAATAAAGCTATCGATACTTGTTAAGGGGCCTTCATCCCAAGAATAAAGATAGTTTGCTGGGGGCTCAACGTCAACATATACAAATCCCGGTTCACCAATACAGGCCGAATCTGAGGTCGAAAAGGAAAGGGATGGACTTGGTTTGACAAATACAATCAAGTCGGCGGTGTCTGGATCACTGCATCCATCGGAGGCAATAAAGGTGTAAGTAAGTGTTTGATTAGGCGAGGCAATAAATGCAATCACATTTCCTTGGACTGGAGACCATGAATAGGCATAGTTTAACACGTCACCGCCCGTAACTTCTGCCTCTACGCGAAACTCATCGCCATTGCATATTGCAGTGTCTGCATTTAAAATCTCTGCATTTAATGGAAGGCCAATCTCTGTAGACAGGTTTGCTGTAGATGCACAATCTCCGCCGCCTACCGTATAACTTACCGTTGAAAGGCCAGGATTAAACTGAGCAGGATTAAACAGACTATCGGTTATTGCGTTACCCCAAACTCCGCCAATGGGCTGGGCCGATAAAATATGGGTGGTATCCTTAAAGCAATAGAAGGCGTCGAAATCAAGAATACTAGGCTGTGGTGCTGGACCATCAACTTGAATATTCATAGAATAAAAACACCCGATAGGACTTGTATAATCAATCCAGTGGCTTCCAATTCCTGCATTGGTTGGAGAGAATAGACCAGTTATTGGATTGACAATACCCATGCCACTCCAATATCCTATCGGAAGGTTATTATTTAATATACTTGAGCTACTCAAGACACAGAGCGTCGTATCGGATAGAATAAACTCTCCCTCACGGTAGAGGGCTAGCGTATCAGAGCACGTATTATTGGTGAAGACCAAATTATGGTACCCTGGACTTAATACCTGTAGATTAAGCAGGCCATCAGCGCTATTTTGCAGTAATCCAGGACCGCTCCACAAACCACCAGGTCCAGGGAACCTACTCGTATTATCAAAGGTTAAGTCATAAAGTTGGTCATATCCGCAAAATGTTAGGGTATCTTGTGTAACTCGAGTATACGCTACTAAAACGTTGGCAGTATCAACACATCCGTTGGCACGGTAAGTGATTTGTGCTAGCGAGTCTGCACCATTTGAAAAATTGGGATCAAACAAACCGCTATCAGTAAGAATACCTGGTCCATCCCATAGTCCATTGCTCGGCACACCCAATAGAAGTTGGTTGGTCTGACTAGGACAATATATTCGGTCCGGTCCGGCCTCTATATCTTGGACTAAGATGGTAATCGTGTCAATGCAGTCTCCTGTTTGGTAATATACCTCATGCATGCCTGGTCCTGTTATACTTGGATCAAACCGACCCCAATACCAATTAGTAATGCCATTTCCATAAAACTCTCCGCCTCTAGGACTAACGTCTCACGTATGCCGTCTTTCACTTACAAACAGAGTATCCGTA
>DLYY01000084.1 GCA_003447535.1 Bacteroidota bacterium
GAAGTTGCTGAATATAATGGAGCATACAAAGTAACGGAAGGCCTGTTGGATAAATACGGGTATCGACGAGTCATTGATACTCCCATTTCGGAATTGGGTTTTGCTGGGCTTGGAGTTGGGGCCGCTATGAATGGTCTTAAGCCAATCGTTGAATTCATGACCTTTAACTTTGCGGTACTTGCTGCAGATCAGATAATCAACCACGCAACTAAGGTGAAATACATGACGGGTGGCCAAGCCGATTGTCCCATTGTTTTTCGTGGCCCAAATGCCTCGGCTGGACAATTAGGAGCGACTCACTCGGTGGCCTATGATTCTATGTATGCACAATTCCCTGGACTAAAAGTTATCTACGTTTCAGAGCCTAATGACGCAAAAGGACTTATGAAATCAGCCATTAGAGACGAAAATCCAGTACTCTTTATGGAATCTGAGCAAATGTACGGATTAAAGGGCGAGGTTTCTGATGAAGATGATTTCATCATCCCTATTGGAAAAGGAAAGATTAAACGAGAAGGTTCAGATGTTACTCTCGTTGCACACGGTAAGATGTATCACCTAGCGGTTCAAGCTGCAAATGAATTATCTAAAGATGGAATTGAGTGTGAAATCATTGACCCAAGAACGGTCAAACCTCTAGATTTAGAGTTAATACTGCAATCAGTTAAAAAAACGAATCGATGTATTGTCATTGATGAAGCACATCCATTTGCTGGATTTGCCGCTGAAATTGGATTCTTAATTCAACGAGAAGCATTTGATTATTTGGATGCACCGGTACTACGAGTTTGTTTACCGGATGTGAACGCTCCATTTTCGAAACCATTATTCGATGCTTGGTTGCCAAGTCAAAAACAAATTATTGACGCCGTTAAACAGGTAAGCTACTAATACAAACACTGCAAAAAATTAAGCTATGGCCATTAAGATTGAAATGCCCAAACTCAGCGATACCATGGAAGAAGGGGTAATCGCTAAATGGAATGTTAATGAAGGTGATTCGGTATCAGCTGGGGATATCATCGCCGAAGTAGAAACCGATAAGGCAACTATGGACGTGGAAGTATTCGATGCTGGTACTATTTTGAAGATTGTACCAGGTGAAGGAGATGCGGTACCGTTGGGTGGACTTATTGCTATCATTGGTGAAGCGGGCGAAGATATTTCTTCTTTGTTAGATAATGATTCTAATTCAGCAGCGACTGACTCTGCTCCTGTGGCTGAAGATGATAAAGTCACAAAAGCCGAAGAAGCAGTGGCTGCTCCAACTGCCATTGAAGCTCCATCAGTAGGGGACGGCCGAATTAAAGCAAGCCCTTTAGCTAAAAAAATTGCCGCAGATAAAGGAGTAGATTTAAACAGCATTGCTGGTTCTGGCCCTGAGGGAAGAATCGTTAAGAAGGATGTAGAAACGGCACAAAGCGCAACTTCAAGTACACTTACCCGACCTGGAGCTCCTGCGCCAATGGCTTCATCAACAGCTAAGAGTTTCTCTTCTTTAGCCTCACAAGAGGTCAAAGTCTCTCAAATGCGTAAAGTCATTGCAAAACGACTCTCAGAAAGTAAATTTACCAATCCGCATTTTTATGAGACCATAGATATTGATATGAAAGCTGCTATTGAAGCAAGAACGCAGCTCAAGGATAAGTTGGACATTAAAATCAGCTTTAATGATATCGTGTCAAAGGCCTCAGCAGTGGCTCTTTCAAGACACCAAGCCATCAATAGTTCTTGGATGGGTGATACGATAATTGAGCATGGTGATGTACACATAGCAGTAGCAGTTGCCATTGATGAAGGTCTAATGACACCTGTACTTAGACATGTAGATCAAAAAGGACTCGTTCAGATTTCTTCAGAAACCCGTGAATTAGCAGGCTTGGCAAGAGACCGAAAGTTAGCTCCAGAGCAAATGGAGGGAAGTACTTTTACTATTAGTAACTTAGGTATGTTTGGAATAGAAGAATTCACCGCGATCATTAATCCTCCAAATGCATGTATCCTTGCCGTAGGTGCCATCCGAGACGTTCCTGTTGTGGAAAATGGTGCGGTTGTGCCAGGTAAGCGAATGAAAGTTACCTTATCCAGTGATCACCGTATCGTAGATGGGGCTAAAGCTGCTGAATTCTTGAATACACTTCGCTCACTTATCGAAAATCCACTTTCGATGTTACTCTAAATATCTATGCTTAAAGGCGTTATACTTGCAGGTGGGACGGGATCTCGTTTATATCCTTTAACCAAGGTCACTAACAAACATCTGTTACCAGTTGGCAATAAACCGATGATCTTTCATCCAATTGAAAAACTTACCGGTCTTGGTATACAGGATATTTTGATTGTCACCGGCACCGAACATATGGGTGATGTGGTGAATTTATTGGGATCTGGTGCCGAGTATAATTGTCGGTTCACTTATAAGGTTCAGGATCAAGCAGGAGGAATTGCACAGGCTTTGGGACTAGCGGAGAACTTTGCTGGACAGGATCCTATTGTGGTCATTCTTGGGGATAACATTTTTGAAGACGATCTCACTAGGGCTACTCGCACATATAAGGGTAATGGTGCTATGATTTTGTTGAAACAGGTGCCCGATCCACAACGATATGGTGTCGCATTACTAGATGGTGATAAGGTCATAGAAATCCAAGAAAAACCAGAAAATCCACCCACATCCTTTGCAGTTACAGGCGTCTATTTTTATGATTCTAGAGTGTTTTCAGCCATTCGAGATTTAAAGCCATCGAAGAGAGGAGAGTTAGAAATAACCGATGTAAATAACTATTATATCCGTCAAAAACAGATGAGTAGTGCGTTATTGGAAGGTTGGTGGACGGACGCCGGTACTCCAGAATCCTATCGGTTAGCTAATAAATTGACGATGGAATAATGAAGTTTTTGGTAACGGGTTCTGGTGGACAACTTGGTAATGGGTGGCAAAGGAGTCTAAAGGAACGTTTTACTGATGATTTTGTAGCCCTTGATAGAGGAGGGCTAGATATATGTGATGCCGAGAGT
>DLYY01000075.1:0-166 GCA_003447535.1 Bacteroidota bacterium
TTATTTTGCCCGTAGGGCGGGGGTGGATCGTGGGCCTTGTACAAACAACTACAACACCTAATCCGACACCGCATAACGCTCCGTAATCACCAAAGTGAATACACTCGCGAGCAGTAAGGAAAAACCTGCCAAGGTCATCGTATGAATCAAATCTTCTCCCAAAAAG
>DLYY01000075.1:509-7692 GCA_003447535.1 Bacteroidota bacterium
AACGTTATCCCGCCAAGTGCAGCTACAATTTGAGGGATAACAATAAAGATGTTGAATATTCCCATAGCTAGTCCCATCTGACTTGCCTTGATTGAAGATGATAGCATCGCATAAGGCATTGATAAAATACTGCCCCAGGCCACTCCAATGCATGCATAGCTTAGATGAAGCATCTCGGGGCTTGTTACGAACTTCATAGAGAAAAAGCCCGCGGCGCCGATTGCCAATGATAGCGCGTGAACCCAACGACGATTTACCTTTCGCTTAGATGAGAAAAATGTTAAGATGAGTGCAAAGGCCATCGAAGACAAGCCATACGTTCCCATATACGCCCCAGCTTGGGTTGTTGCTTTTTCATTGGCAACCTTCAAGGAATTGTACGTCGAAGCCTCAGCATCCACTTGCATATTGTATACCTCCTCATTGGGCGAAGGTGCCTCAAAGACATGATCGACCAAGGCTAGTGTGGCAAAGTTCCACATGGTAAAAAATGCAAACCATGAAAAGAATTGAACGACAGCGAGTTTTGCCATTACAGGGTTGAATTGAAAACCTTCGCTGGATTCCATCTCACTTTTTTCGCTGTAATCAACCATTTCTTCTGGACTATATTCTTTGGTCGTGAATACAGTGATTAATATGGAGGCCAAAAAGACAAATGCTCCTACTGCAAATGCAATTTTCACATTCAAAGGAACACCTGTGCTCGCTTCATCAGGAAGCTGAAAAACCGTATCAACAAACCAAGGCAAATTGCTTGCAATCCATGTTCCTACTCCAATAACAAGTGTCTGAACTACAAAACCATAGGTTCGCTGCTCATTAGATAACTTGTCAGCCACTAAAGCGCGAAAGGGCTCCATACTAACATTGATTGAGGCATCTAACAACCATAGACATCCGGCAGCCACCCATAGCGTGGGAGAATGAGGCACAAAAAAGAGTACAATAGATGCCAATACTGCTCCAATTAAAAAGTATGGCCTCCTTCTACCGAGGCGGGAATGCCAAGTACGGTCACTGAAATAACCGATAATGGGCTGAACAATAAGACCGGTTAAAGGGGCTGCAATCCACAGCAGAGGAATCTCATCTATGGATGCGCCAAGTGAGACAAAAATAGAGCTCATAAATCCTCCTTGTAAGGCAAAGCCAAACTGGATTCCGAGGAAGCCAAAGCTCATGTTCCAAATTTGCCAGAACGACAATTGTGGTTTGGTTTTCATTTGTTTAGATTTGGTATTATCAAGATACCGAATCTTATCGTTATGAAGCCTTATACTCTGCCCAGAAATCTGTGGATTACTGCAGGAATTTTATGCTCGACCTTCCTTTCATGTGATTTTTTCTCCTCCGCGGAAAAACTTAGCCTCAACCGTCAGCAACATCATGCCTATCATCGAAATCATATACTGACACTTGATTTGGGATCGACCTCTTTTTCGCCGATAGATTTTGGCTTTAACGCTCCGTTTACCGATGTTGATTGTCCTGATGGAATAGAATGTTCTCTTGAGGAAAAAGGAGAGCGTCTTGTCGTGAAACCGTCCGACAGATTGGATCTACTGTATTCCATTAAAGCAAGCAGTGAAGAATATTCTAATGCCCGTATTGTGAGAGGGCCTCGCAAGCAAATAGCGACCCTTACCTTTCCCACAACAGAAGGCTACACTAATCTCAGGCTTTCAGGCGACGTAAATAATTGGATTCCTAAAGCAATGGAGTTAAGGGACGGAATATGGCATTATACCGACACCTTAAACCCTGGCCGATATTCCTATCAACTGGTTGCAGATATTGATAATGGCTATTCCGTATCGACTGACAACTGGTCTGTAGATCCGAACAATCAGGATTCAACGGGTAATGGGATGGGAGGTTTTAACTCCGTTTGGACGGTTGAATCAACTTCCGAAGCGGCCTTCCCCTTATCATGGAGAGGCTACGATTACAAGGTGAGTGTAATAGTAGACGAACCACTCAGCCGATGTATCGCCCTTTGGAACGGCAAAATTCTACTAGATAAAGAACTTAATGCTGACCACTCTTTAACTATACCTGAGGCAGCCAAATCTATTGAGCGGTCGTACATCACTCTCATCGCTCAACAAGGCAATAGCCTCAGTCAAGACGTGGTTATCCCATTGCAATACGGACAGGTCATTGTTCATCCGAAGAATAAACTTACGCGATCTGATTACGAAAATTGGAGATTGTACTTCGTCTTAGTCGATCGATTTAAGAATGGAAACTTGGCAAACGACCACCCTGTAGAGGATGAACGTATCCATCCAAAAGCCAATTATTACGGAGGGGACTTAGAAGGTATCCAAGCAGCTATTACAAACGGATATTTTAATAAACTCGGAACCAACGGCCTCTGGATTTCTCCTATTGCTCAAAATCCATGGGGCGCTTATCAAGAATGGATGGAGCCCAAGCGCTTTTACTCAGGATACCACGGCTATTGGCCTAAATCATCAAGCAAAGTAGATGAGCGCTTTGGAAGCAATGAAATCTTCGCGGGCCTAATCAAGGATGCCCACACCAACAACCACAGCGTTATTCTTGACTTTGTTGCCAATCACGTGCATGAAGAACATCCATTAATTATTAATCATCCCGATTGGAAAACACCGTTTTACCTCGAAGACAGCGTACCAAACATTCGAATATGGGATGCCGAGCGCCTGACGACTTGGTTTGATCCTTTCTTGCCTACCCTGGACTTAGAGAATCCTGAGGTTCGAAAAAATCAAGTGGACTCCGCCGCTTTTTGGATGGAAAACTTTGATTTGGACGGCTTCCGACATGACGCCACCAAACATATACCCTATTCCTTTTGGGAGGCTCTAACCCAAACAATTTATTCGCAGAGCCGGGCTAAGCATCAAGCTATGCCTTTCCAAATCGGGGAAACCTTTGGTACACGTGAATTGATTGGAAGTTATGTGCGGCCTTCAAGACTCGATGCACAATTTGACTTCAATTTATACTTCGATGCCATCAACTGCTTTGCCTACGAAGACGGTTCGCTGATTAACCTTGCGAAATCACTCGATGAAAGCTTAACCTATTATGGCTTCCATCACCTGATGGGAAACATTTCAGGAAATCACGATTTAACACGCTTTATCTCCCTCGCCAGCGGAGATATTGACCGTAATGAGGATCCGAAGATTGCCGGGTGGACTCGAGATATTCAAGTCACAGACACGATTGGATATGCCCGTCTGAAACTCCTACATGCATGGAACTATGCCATACCCGGCATCCCGATTTTGTTTTACGGCGATGAGATTGGTATCCCCGGAGGTAATGACCCCGACAATCGTCGTATGATGTACTTTGAGGGATGGAATCGCTTTGAAAAAGGAGTGCATGACATCGTTCAAAAATTAAACACCTATCGTAGCAACCATATGAGCTTGATTTTTGGAGACTGGAGAGTCATTGAAACAAGCAAAGACTACCTCATTGCAGAACGCCATTATAACGATGAGATAACACGTATTTATCTCAATAAATCAACCGCATCCCATATCTTTACCCTACCGTGTAAGGAGGCATGTGTAACCGACCGGCTACACATGCAATCTCCAGCAGACCTAATCGACCTAGAACCTTATTCCTTTCAATATATAACCTATCGAATATGCGACTAATCAAAAACCCTCTCTCAGTTTTAATATTTTCTTTGTTCGCCTTTTCGGCGTTGACCTCATGTGAATCTGAGGCCGTAGGCCGTAAGATCAACGTACCTGAGGAAGAAGGAAGTCCTGTATCAGCTAACCAACTGACACCCCCAGAATGGTCAAAGGATGCCATTATCTACGAAATCAATGTTCGCCAGTATTCTCCCGCTGGAGATTTTGCAGCGGTAACAAGTGACCTCGCTCGTATTAAAGACCTTGGGGTTGATATCCTGTGGGTTATGCCGATTCACCCCATTGGCTTAGACCGACGAAAAGGAAGTCTTGGTAGCTATTACAGCGTACAAGATTATAAGGCGGTGAATCCCGAATTTGGCACAGACGCTGACTTCAAAACCTTTGTTGATGAAGCACACAATCACGGTATGAAAGTCATCTTAGACTGGGTGGCCAATCATAGCGCATGGGATAATGTTTGGTATCCGCAACACGATGACTTTTATACAAAAGATAGCGTAACTGGGGAGCGTATTCCCCCCGTTGAAGATTGGGCAGATGTAGCCGATCTGAATTATAGCAATATAGAAATGCGCGATTCGATGCTTGATGCATTCCGCTATTGGGTGGAAGAATTTGACATTGACGGTTATCGCTGCGATGTAGCAGGCATGGTACCTATTGACTTTTGGCAAGATATGAGCAAAGAAGTGCGATCAATCAAACCTGATGCCTTCCTTCTTGCTGAGGCCGATGAAGTCATCATGCACGACAACGCCTTTCATATGACCTATGGTTGGGAAAACCATCATATTCTTAATGAAATAGCCAAGGGGCACATGACCGCCAACGATTTACTCGCCTATTTCACCAAGAATGACAATTCGTATGGTCAATCTGCCTACCGTATGTACTTCACTTCCAATCATGACGAGAACACATGGAATGGAACAGTTTGGGAGAGAATGAGTGATGCTGCTCGAACCATGGCAGCATTAACCTATGTCATGCCTTCTTCTATGCCGCTTATCTACAATGGCCAAGAAGATAGTCTAGCCCATCGATTAGCCTTTTTTGATAAAGATGAAATTGGATGGAGTGGTCGAGAAGTAATGGGTGACTTCTACCGTGAACTCAACGCATTGAAAAAAAGCAATGAGGCCCTTTGGAACGGAGATTTCGGTGGGGATTACACAGTACGTCTTGAAAAAGGAAGCGTTCTTGTCCTTGAGCGCTCAAAGGGCGACAATCAAATTCTTGCCGTATTTAACCTGTCTAATCTTCCAGTTCTTATGGACGCTGGTTTGACTGACGTAGCCAATTTGACCTTAGAAACAAGTCGATATGCTAGCTCTGATATCACATCCTTAGTGGCATGGGATTATCTGATTTATTCCAACAATTAGCATAAAAAAGCCTAGTAGTTTACTAGGCTTTTTAGTTAGATATAACTTTTACTTCCTACTGTTTCTGAAGTACTGTGGTTGACCCGCCATCTTCGGTGTAGCATCGCAAGTAGTATATGCCATCTGGATATTCCGATAAGTCAAGGCTTACACCGTTTGTAACCGCGTGAACTTCGACTGCAATGCGCTGACCCATGCTATTGAAGACGTCCGTTCGAAGCACTTGGACAGGTACTGCCATATTGGCCTTAATTAGAAAAGAGCCACTACTAGGGTTTGGAAAGACCGACCAAGAAGATGCCTTATAGTCGTCCGTTCGAAGTCCAGTTGTCGTATTTAAATCTGCAGGTCCTAAACGCTCTATTTTTTGGCTTGTGTATAGCCTATATGCCCCAGGACCTAATTCTACATCTTGGTTGTAGTCGGTAACTTCAACACTATCGCCTGAGAAATACTCATACCAGGTGCCCAGGCGGCTAAAATTAGGACGCCATAGCCTATTCGTAACGTCGGTATTAGAAATCGCCGCCACATCAAAGTCTCCATACAAATTGACTGTTTTGACCGGTTGCCAGAGCGAATAATCAAAGTTGGTCGTGCGGAAAACACTGTAGGTTTTTTTCAAGTAGTTCAAGTTGCGGAAGGTCTCGTAAACATCCAAGCGGCGCTGATCACCAAGGTATTCCCAACGAATGGGCTTCTCCACCAAACGACATCCCTCTTGAACCGTTCCGTCAAGGCAACGATTAATTGAAAACTCATAACCTAACTCCCCAAACTGCCAAATCATTTTAGGACCTGGGAGAGGAATAAAGGAATTCGCAACCATCTCTATACGATCTAGCGCGGTACTTAAATCACGAGTATCATAACTGCCACCGCTATTACCATAGACAAGTGTTCTATACATCAATCGCTCCTCGTCATGAGACTCCATGTAGGTCACCAATCGAGGTTGCGACCAAGAACGGGCATTATAGACTCCATTGGACATATTGCTTGAATAGCCCATAGCTGCCTCTCCGTATTGGTCGTTTGAGTTTCCCCACAACATAAAACCATTATCTGCTAGAACTATTTCTTCATCATTGCTACCAAGGTGTTCTAAAATCATATAATGTTCTGGCGCATAACTCAATACCTCATTTTTCATTCGATTAAGTAAGTTGACCCTAGACTGATCAAATTGACCCCATAACCCAATATCACCAAGTGAATTGTTTTGCGTGAAGCCCTTGGAGAGATCAAATCGGAATCCATCAATATGATACTCCTCAACCCAAAACCTAAGGATATCATCCATATACCGCTGTGTTTCAACGGATTCATGATTAAAATCAAATCCCACACTCAATGGGTGACGATCTACTACATTAAAATAAGGATTGTTCGGAGCAGGACGCTGCAACGAGTCATTCCACCACAACTGACAAAGTGGATTTTGGCTAAATCCATGATTAAACACTACGTCAACAATAACGGCAATACCCCGTGCATGGCATTGATCAATCAAGGTCTTAAACATCTCTTGACTGCCATAATACTTATCTAACGCGCCATGGTAACTCGGATTATAACCCCAACTGTTATTGCCTTCATATTCTTGAGGAGGCATGAATTGGAGAGCTGTAATTCCCAGCTGCTCTAGGTAATCCAATCGATCTAATACCTCTTGAAAGTTCTGCTCCTCAGAAAAATCACGTACAAGCAATTCATAAATCACTAAGTTGTCAGCAGGAGGCTTTACAAAGTTTGGAAAGAGCCATTGAAAATCAGGCTCCTGAAAAATATGCTGTGTCACAAAGCCCGAAGCCAGTCCAAAAGGATACACGGGAAGATTGGGATAACTTTCTTCTTCAATCCATCCATCATTTCCTTGATCGAGCACCACTTCAGCATAGGGGTCAGCAATGGTAATTGAGCCATCTACTAAGTACTGAAACTGAATTTCTTGGCCAGGCACTAAATTGGGTACATCAAGCCAATATCCGCTCCCATCTACCGTCGGCGTCATAAAGTAATTGACATCAGCTCGCCAGTCGGTAAAGTTGCCTATCACATAGACATAATCATGCAATGGTGCATGGAGATAAAGCCGCATTGTTGAGTTATCAATATCTGTTATAC
>DLYY01000176.1 GCA_003447535.1 Bacteroidota bacterium
CCTTGGATTGTGCTTGCAAATTACATTGCCGTGAACGGAATGTATAAAGACGATGGCGAGGAACAGAGTGTAATTACAGTTGAAATTGAAACCGAAATGAAACAGGTCAATTCCGAAGGGCAGGAGATTCTCGGAACTAAGCAAACAACTCGACGATTTATTGAGGGTTCTGACGTATTGCAAAACTCTCGATCCGAGTCTTCTTTCCATACGTTGACTGGCAACACAAGTGTAGAAAACGCCAAAGATAAATTGTGGGAAGTTAGAGCGAGAAGAATTACTCCAACCTTTGACGAAAAAGACACAAGGTTTGTTGACGAAGTTCAATGGCGTGATCTTTACGGACTTGAGTATGTCGAAAACCAAACTTTTGGTGATGTCACAACTATCATGGTTAGAACTCCTGCAACTGCGGGAGCTTTGGCAGTCAAGCAAAGAAAACTAAATTGTTTAGCTTGGCGAAAAATACCAAGCCGGATTCCTGGGACGCACTACAGTTTCACAAATTACAATGAAACAAATAGTGATGCGACTTTAATTATTCGTCACATTGCGCTCGATCCAACTCTTGGAAACATGCAGGAAAGCGACCTTGATTATGACAGCATGTTTACGGCATCCAGTTTAAATAGAACTTATTTTGGAACTAATCAATGCGTGTTTTTTAATCACACGTTTGACAACAAAGATTTGTCTGCCGAAGAAATGATTATTGCAGTTGCCAATTCAATGTTTTCTACACCTTACCGTCAAGGTAGCCAGCTAAAACTAAACTTTGAGCAAAAAACCGACATGTCTAAATTGCTTTTTAATCATCGAAACAAGATTCCAGGTTCCGAAGTTAGAAACATAAGGTTTGGGACAAGTGACAATCACGATGGGGTTGAGTTTGATTGGACTGACACCTCTGACGGGGCTACAGAGACTTACCAGATTCCTTATGACGGTTCAGCAAGCAATCCAAAGAAGATTGAGATTGTGGGCATTACAAGCGAAATACAAGCTCACATGCACGCTTGGCGAGAATGGCAAAAGATTCAATACCAAAATGTGGCTGTTGAGTTTGATTCAACTGCCGAGGCAGCAATATTGACTCTTAATGACAGAATTCTTATTGCCGACAACACTCGCCCAGATACAAACGATGGCAACATTGTTTCTCAAAATGGCGTAACTCTTGAATTGTCGCAACCGTTTGTGCCTGATTCGGGAGAGGATTACACGATCTTTATTCAACACTTTGACGGTAGCGTCGAAAGTTTAGATGTCGGTGCGGTAAATGATGCTACGCATGTCACTGTCGGATCGCCACCAAGGTTGCCTTTAGTTTTAGATGCTGATCGATATGCCCGAACAACTTACCAAATTGTAAAAAATTCTCGCGTAAGACCAAGTGCTTTTCTTGTTAAAGAAATCGATCCAAAAGACAGTTACGTTGTTTCGATGCAAGCAACTAATTATGACGATAGATTTTACGCTCATGACACAGATTTCTTGACTGGATTCTTTGACGAAATATCTGACGACACAATAATCTTTATCGAAAACTGGGAAGATTTAGACTGTCCTTCTGGTCAATGGAGACTTTATGAGAATCCTGGTGGATTTGATTCAACTGTTGCCTTTGAGATACAAAACAACATTGTTGGCATCGGTCCGGCAGCGCAGGGCGTTAAGCATGGCGAGCTTGATGGTACTAATGCGATTTGGGTTGACTTGACAACAAACCCTGCCAACACCTATTCGATCAGTTTGTTTTATTCGCCAAGACCTGCTGTAAGCCAACTCGACAACCAAATAGACATTTACTGGGACGGGTCACTTGTCCACACAATGGCAACTGACGGAACTAACAACACAGAGACTGTCTGGGAAACAATTGAATTGTCGTTTGATGCACCATCAAGTTCAACGACCAGATTGAAATTTCAATCAATTCAAGGTGATGGCGTAGGTGGTTTGCTTGACGACATTAAAGTCACTCAGATCGGACTGAAACCGACTTACTTGCGGTCGAATGGTGACAGAATATTCCAACCTGACGGAGTTAGCATTTATCGTCAACCGGCTTAGTTTTTTCAAGAATTACAACTTCAACAAAACTCTCGACATAAGAATGCCATTTCATTGAGTAATTTTTTTCTCGACCAACAACTAAATACAGTTCTCCCTTTTTAACTTTTCGATAACCAATCGCTTTGTATCCTTCTGGAACACCACCTGTTATTTCAAAGTTCATTTTAAAACTTGTTACTTAAATAAGTTGCCTTGAAAATTTAATTCTTCAGCAGTTTTAGGTTTGTCTAAATCGTTGATCCCGCAAAACCCCATACAATCCATCAATGGTTTTGGTTCGCGACCTTTTTTGTCGTCAATTGTTAATACAGAAGGATAGTCGGGGTGTTTTTTCAAAAAAACTAAATTGCATTTTTTTAATTTGGCTTCATTGGACTGGTCTTTAAGCATAGTGACAGGTTCTCCTTTTATATCAGTTAGCCTGTGTTCCATCTCTGCCATTTTTTCAAATTTGTCAGGATGTTCTCTTTTCATTTTTTGCCAATACCCAATACCTCCCTGTATGCAACCTGTTTTAAAACAATTGTTGTTGCCAAAACCATTGGCATAAGGTTCTGGCACTTGAACGCCAGCATCGCTCAAGTATTTAAGGCAATCCTTTTTGGACATACCAAACATTAAAAGAGGGAATATGGGTTTTGCTTCTTCATGGCTTTTGACCATGCTTTTAGCTCGATTTATTTCACTTATATCAAAGCCAAACGCCTGGTGGTCATATTCGTTTCTGCGCTGCCATTTCAGTCTCAATTTAGTTTTTAAAGTTGCAGAGCAAATAGCACCTTTCGCAATGTTCAATGATTTATTTTTAATCCAAACATCTTGTATTGTTTTGTACTTATCGCCAAGTGCAGTAATTCTTTCAATTGGCTTTCCTAACCACTCTGAACAATCGTCAATGAATTTCTCTGTAGATTCATGTTCATTTTTAGTGTCCATAAAAACAAATCTGCAAGATTCAATTCCGTAAATTTCAACGCAAAGTTTGCAGGTAACTGCTGATGTCACTCCACCGGAGAACCAAGATATAATTTTCATTTTACCAATTTTCGTCTGCATAAACTTCGCATGATTCACCACAACCTGTGGTTTTATCTAAATCACCAAACATGGTTAATTGTGTTAATCCGTCTTTAGAGTTAAATCGTCTAAAGTCATCCTTTTTAGATATTTCAAAAATTTCATCGACGGTTCTGTTTTCTCTGTAAATTCTTCGATAGCCAGTTTTTGGATCGTAATTGTTTTCTGCTTTCAATTCTTTAAATTCGTGTTCTATATCCCTCCAAAAATCAAACTGCTTTGGTTCATCTTTTGCCACAGTGCATAACTTGCGAATTGATTTTTTAAAACATCCTACACAGTTTCCCATGTGTTCATCTATTTTCAAATCAAATGACCATTTAGAACACTCGCGGAGAACGTCTTCTTTGGTTATACCCCAGGTAACCAATGGGTATAAAAATTTTAACTCTTTTCTTTTTCTGCTAATCCGGTCAACTTCGTCTGATCTAATTCCAACAGCAGTCCAATGGTTGAGTTTTTTGCCTCTTAAAAAACCTTGCGTTTTAAGGTACTTCTGCATCGGCTCAACTTTTAATCGTCCGGTGCAAGAGGGGTTTGTCTTGTTAAATAACCCATACTTTTTAACAGCTTCCCTGTAAGGTTCTCCATTTCTAGCGGCAGTTTTAAAATCTACCACTTTGCAACCCATGCCCTTTCTTGCCTGGTGAGTCGTGACTCCTTCGATCCAAACAACTTTGTTGTTAAAGATTTTTTGGTCACAATCTTTTACAAATCGCAGAGTGTCAGGATGTTCAAGACCTGTATTTGCAAATGTAATTATTATTTCTTTTTTAGGAAATTTATCTAAAAGCATTTTAGTCATTACGGCAGAAGTTCTTCCTCCAGAAAAACTGATTGCCAACTTATCAGTGTCAAACATCTAGCTTATCCTTTCTAACAACTTTCTGTAAGCAAATGCTGCTTGCTGCGGAACTACTCCGTTCCCCAACAATCTAAGTCTGTCCACCCTGTGGGCAGACCCATTAACCACTCTACCCACGTCGGGTTCAATTGCCCAGTGGTTTTGTCCAGTCTTCCCGTCCTTGCCATTGCTTCCAAACAATGGCTTTGCTGAGTATTTCCTTTCAAACGAAATTTGTGTTCCGATGATGTTGGGGTCGGTAAGTTTGCCATTTTGTAAATTTCCGTTGCCACTGGATTTACTTGCTCTCGAAGATTCGACGGTCGTTTTCGACCCTTCCGAACTGTTGTTGCTTGCCGGTAAATTGTCTGTGGGCTTTTCTGGGAAAGATGATCCATAGTGTTCGGAGTTGCCCAATATAAAAACTCTTTTCCTCTTATGAGGCGCACCAACTTCTGCCGCTGAGAATATTCCCCACGTTGTACTATAGCCTGCTGACTCCAAGTCGGAGATGACTTGCTCAAGTCCTCTGTTGATGTGTCCTTCGACGTTTTCGAAGAAACATTGAACAGGTCTAATTGTTTGAATTTGCTGCAAGATGAAAGGCCAGAGGTGTCTTGGGTCTTCTGTACCTTTTTTTGATCCTGCGCTAGAGAACGGTTGGCATGGGTATCCTCCAGTAAGGATGTCCACCTTTTCTCGAAATCTTTTTCCTGGGAAGGTTTTAACATTCGTCCAAATAGGTGCAGGAGCCATTTGATTCGACTCCATTTTTTGCACCAAGTTTGCAATGACAAATGCTTCGATTTCCACGCAAGCGACGACTCGATGGTCGATTCCAGCAAGTTCAAGTCCTCTTTCGAGTCCACCGTATCCGGTACAAAAGCTGACGACACTTTTAAGTTTTTTGGTATCACCCACATCGTTACTCATTTCCTACTGAAGATGAAAGTTTTTGATGAATTCGATATTCGACACTTTTAAATTCCACAGGTTTGGCTTTCCAATCCGACCTTAAATTTCTGCGCCTGTCGTGCTTTGACCAGTTTGATCTAATCTCTTGGCAAGCCTCTGCAATTTGCTCTGGGCTTGGTTCGTATACTTCTTTGTTGTAGTCATTTCCATCTTCAAGAAAACTAAGCTCATGCCCATATTTTTTTAAAGCGTATGCTGCTGATTTGATTGAACTTCGAGACTTACCAAGTGCCTTAGCAACTTTATCTATAGAACGAAATTTCTTTAGTGCAGATATTAAAGACTCTCGGTCTTCTCTAAGTTTCTTTTGACGCTTACTTTCCATTTAAAATAATCCTAGCTGGGTTTCAACTTTTCTTCCGTAACCTAAGTCTTTTAATATTCCAAAACATCGTTCGTGATACCACTCATAATTTATGTCACTTGGAAAATTTCCAAAATTCATTACTGGGCATCCTCCGTCGCTGTTTGGAACTTTGTTTCCGTTTTTCCAATATTCAATTATTCCAAACTCACCTTCTTTGATGTACCAACGAACAACTTTACCAAGGTACTCTCCATTTTTCATAGCACCTCCGTTAACCTTACGAACCGCAACAAATTTGCGAATATCCTGGCAAGTCCGTATTGTCTTTTCTATCGAAGTGCCATCACGCAAAAACAACATTACCGCTTCGTTGCAGATCGTAAATTCTGGATTTTTCATTAACGATTCACGATCTTTGTTTTTCATTGAAAGATCGCAAACGTAACTGCCCTTGGCTTTAAAATCGCCTTGATCGCCAATGGCAATGTAGTTGTTTACATCTCGCGAATAGATAGCTTTGTAAACGGTTTCCTCGGTAGTAAATTGCGTGACCTTTTCCCAGCGGCTAACTTCTTCTTGTAAATCGCACTGTCTGTGAATCGGACATTTAACAACGATCCCGTCAGTATTCGCTGAAACAACGGAGATGCCCCTATTTTCGATCATTTCAATTAAAAGCAGCAAAGATAGCTGACCAGTTAAAGTGACCTGTAAAAGCAACTGGGGAGCATACAAGCATGAGTATTCGCTACCTAACTTGCCAAATGCTCCATTGATAGTAATTTTCAAGCTATCGGCAGTGCTTTTGGCGATTTTTCCTGGCGTTGCTTTCGCCTTTAGTCTTTTGTCTACGATTGATTGATAAACGTCCAGAAACTCTTTGCCGATGTGATCAGGGTACAACCTTTGATTCAAAATAATCTGTGGGTAATAAGATGCCACATCTCGGTCAATCAGAATGTATTCATCATTGGAAACAAAACACTGCTTCTTCTCTGTTGAATGCAAACCTCCAATGCCCATGTTGTAAACCGAGCTTCCGATCTGAATTTTAGCTTTTCGGATTGCGTCAGGCATTTTTGGTCTTCCACCTTCGTCGAGATCAAATTTAGCATTCTTTACAAGTTTAACAATTGATTTAAGAGATTCCGTTTTTGGCTTAATGTAATCAGGAACTTTGTATTTTAGGATTGCAGTCCGATCTTTTTTAGGTCGTGAAATCCTTTTACATTTCCGACTTTCTATTTCATTTTTTAGTACTGATTCCGCAATCTGAGCATCTGATTTCGAGCGCAAGTCAAGTTCATAATCTAAACCCATTTGCTCTCGCAACTTAATTGATTGCTCAAGACGAGAATAAAGGTAAGCAGTTACCTCTAAATCATTTTTACAATAACTCCTAATCTCTGCTGCCTGATCCTCGGTCAAATCTGAATTGGGATCAAAAGGTAAATCTTGAAGTTTTTCCAAGTGCATTCTTCCGGCGTAATGCTTCAATCCGATCATGACACCAGGAGCAACCTCTTGGATGTCAATGTGATTGCAAAATCCAATTCTAAATTTCCATTTCTTCTCAACCTTGCTGATGTGAAAATCTTCAACAATTAATTCATCGCTAAGAGTTTTTAACTCATTGGCATACAATCCTGCGCGAGCAGCAAAAAGCATCGGGATGTCATAGTTACGACTGTTAAAACCAACGATTAAAAAGTTGTTTAGAATCCAGTCTAAATCTGCAAGATTAATTTCCGAACCAGGACTTCGTTCAAAAGAAATGGTTTTTCCAGTTTCATAGCACATAAAAGACGCAAGAAAAAAATTAGAATAACACTCAATGTCAAACATGAATGTTCGTTTCTTCTCAAACAATTCCTCATGACTCAAAGTGTTATTTCTGTTTTCCATCAAGTCTCCTTACCTCAGTTAAATGGCAGCAATCGCATTCACGATATTGAATCATTTTTCCCCAATCTTTTTCCCAGAAACCCCAGTCGTGACCATCAGAACCGGAATCCGAATAGCGACAGCGTGTCTTTTGAAAATTTACAAAATGAATCGCAAATGAAATAAGCAAAACGACTAAAACTGAAACAACAATGTAATACAACATCAATCCCTCCCTTCGGCGTGAACCTTAGAACTTGTAATAGCACAGGCGTGATCTGGTGGAATGCCCATACCGACTAAATGATTATAAAAATTACCTACGTTTTCAGCGTACTCCTTTAGCTCCGCTTCCATTTGGCATTTGTGATGTAGCCATTTTTCGTTTTCCCGTTTACGTTTTTCTTCGTCACTCAAAACATATACTCCATTATTTCGGGGTAGCCTTTACTCGGAATTTTAACCTTTATCTTTGATGCTCTACGGCATTGATCAAACATCTCCGCTGCTTTATCAACAGAGTCCGGTATGTCATCGCCATGATGCTGTCTCCACCATTCATGAGCTTTGTGACGAGCTAAACCTTTGTGTTCAAAACAAAGCCACACAGGGAAACCTCGCATCTCTGGGGTGAAGTAAGTGACCTTGAGAGAAGGTATGGCCTTCTTGCGATGAATTTGGTGCGTTACATGTTCGACAGGAAACAAGTGCATGTCCGGTTCATCACGCTTAATGACAATTTCTTCGCTGGCTTTTGGTTTGATCTTAACTCGAAATACAAATTCATATCCACAAATATCGCAAAACCTCGCAGTGGTATGATTGTAACCATCGCACTCTGGGCAAAGTTTTACCGGAACTTCGCCAGTGCCTTTGCCTTTCTTCTTCGGAACTCTCGGATCGTTAATTGGTCCAAGCCTGGCAGTATTACCAGCAAAGTCTAGGATCAGGCAATTCTCTTTCCCACCAGCAATCATCGCCTGTTTACGTTCGTCTTTGTCTCTCAGTCGATCAAATGACCAGTCGGGGTGATAATACGGGCGAGTACCTCTGCCATACTTCTGGATATGCAATACGACAGATGTCGTTGGTCGCAAATCGACAATGCAATCAACCTGTGGGTGATCAAATCCAGTTGTCAAAATTCCGTAGCTGACAACTGCCCGAAAAGTACCGCTTTGAAACAATGCCAATCGCCTGTCTCTTTCGTCGTCGTCCATCTTTGAGTGAACCACCGTCGATGGAACTCCCATTTCGTTTAGCATCGTATTGATATGCTCACAGTTATCGACACCTGCGCCAAAAACCATCCACGATTTGCGATCCTTTGCAACGTCACAAGCCTCTGTCAGTGACTCTCTAATAACCGAATCTTTATCTACAGCAAGTTGTAGGTCTTTTTGATTAAAGTCGTTTGCAAGTTGCCTTACGTCTGTCACATCGATGATGTTTTGAGTCATCGGAGTAATCAAGTTAGATAAGTAATAATCGTCGATAAAAGAAACAAACTGTTCCATTGATGTTTTGTCGTAACAGACATCTGTGAACATTGAATCTTCTCCGTCTGTCAACATCCCTTGCCCCATGCGGAACAAAGTTGCCGACAACCCAATGACTTTCATATTGGGATTAATTTGCCTTAAACCCACAATTAACTTTTGGTACATCGTGTTGTCATTAGGTGCAAGCAAATGAGCTTCGTCGATAAACATCAGATCGACGTGACCTAGTTGCTGATACTTTTTATAGACTGATGCAACACCAGCGTAAACAATTGGTGCGTAAGGTTCCCAGCGATTCAAGCCTGACGAACAAATCCCAATTGGAGCAGTAGGCCAAATCCTTTTTAACGCTCGCTCATTTTGAGAGATTAACTCTTTGACATGAGTGCAAAGAAGGAACTTGCTGTTTGGAAATTGACCAAAAGCCTGACTCATAAACATCGGAGGGATGACACTCTTACCAGTACCTGTGGGCAATCCAATTAGCGGGTTACCTGTGTGCTGATTAAAGTATTCAAATAAAGAAACAACTGCTTCTGATTGATATGGTCGTGGAATAAACATTAAATACCCTCATGTAGTTCGCAACCTAATTTTACCACATCTTTGGGAATTACCTGGTCAGCTAATTTGCATTTCCACTGACTGTTTTCAACAGCTTTTGAATGCTTGCAAGAACGGCAATTTACGTCTACTGGTTCGTCGTAATGGCAGACATCTTTAAAGTTACACCACTTGCAAACAAAATGACTTGCAGACATTGCAATTTTTGCAGGAGCTTCGTCAGCTTCAATAATTGCTTCCGCTTTCATTTCCATTGTTTCGGCAAGATTCCAATCCAAAACTAGAAACTCAATGTAAATTTCATCGGTGTTTTTGTTGACGCAAAGATAGAGTCCATGATGAATGCCTTTATCCTTGCCGTAAACGCACATCTGCGCCCAATGTAGAGGTTTATCAGCTTTGACCCCTGCTTTCTTTAATCGTCGAAACTGAGTCTCTCCAGCAGTCTTAAACTCATACAAAACTTGATCGTCAAAATTAAAAATCTCTGGTAGGTAACCAACTGCATCGAGCGATCCACCAAAATGACCATTGCATTTAAGTGTAATCCTGTGCTGATCTTGTCCTTCTGGAACTGGCAAAAAACGATGCCCTGACTTTTCCAAAAGTTTAATTATCGCAGGTTCTTCCCTGTGACCTCGATTAAACAATCTAAGAACCTGCCCTTGAGTTCGCGTGGCAGAATCAAACTTTGCTGGCTTTACCCAACGAAACAAATACCACAATTTTCTGCTGCAAGAATCTCCGATCAAACTCGCACCCAGATGATCTCGATGACCGTCCTCAAACATCTCAATTGAAGCGTCCTCGATTTGTGCATCAATTGTATCAACAAGTAAATCGACATCGTTTTTGTTGTCAGGATTAAACTTCATTATTGTTCTCCAAAAAAAAGCTAGGTAGATTTTACCCTACCTAGCAATACAGTTTAAATTAAAAAATTACTGAGGTGGTCTTGCCCAACCAGGAGTAACAGAACCGGCATTTTTATCACCACCACTGTTTGACTCAATGGAGTTTTGGATTCCTGCCATAGTTGACGGGGCAGGTGCAGATGCGACCGGAGCAGGTGCAGGAGCAGGTGCA
>DLYY01000195.1 GCA_003447535.1 Bacteroidota bacterium
CAACTCAAAAATCTCCGCAGTGAACTGGTCAAGTTTAAAGCCCTTATCGAACTCGAGCTCGACTTTGGGGAAGAAGACGTGGAGTTTGCTGAACGGCAGGACTTACTCGACTTAATCGCACAGATTCGATCGGTCATTAAACCCTTAGCCGAATCCTTTACCCTGGGGAATGTCATCAAAGAAGGGCTCATTACCGTAATTGCCGGAAAGCCCAATGCGGGAAAGTCTACCCTACTCAATGCCCTCTTAAGAGACAATCGTGCTATTGTCTCTAACATCGCCGGCACAACAAGAGATACCATTGAGGAAGTCATTCAATTTGAAGGCTTTCGCCTTCGGCTTATCGATACCGCAGGACTGCGTGAAAGTGATGATATCATTGAGCAAGTTGGTGTTGCAAAAGCCAAGGAAGAATTGGCCAAGGCACAACTTATGCTCTATGTCTTTGACGCAGGGCAAGAAAGTCCGCACTCGGTGCGCAAGCATGTAGAAAGCTTAAATCATGACAGCGCGGTGATACTCATCGGAAACAAAATGGATGAATGCGGTGACACGCAGGTTTGGTACGAAGCCTTTCCGGAGATGACGCTTGTTTCCCTCACCCAAGACACCGAAGTCGGTATCTCACTAATCCAAGATAAAATAACGACAGTCCTTCAAGGACTTGGCGATATTCATAGTGATGTTATTCTTACAAATAGCCGACACGTGTACTCGCTACAAGAAGCCCTTGCCTCTATGGAAAAAGTTGAACAGGCCCTAAAGTTTGGATTAACCGGAGATCTACTTTCCTCTGATATCCAACAAAGCCTCAATGCCCTTGGTAACATTACCGGTGAAGTCACCAATGATGAGGTGCTTGGCTATATCTTTTCGAAGTTTTGTATAGGAAAATAGACTTAAATGTCTGACCACCATACAATTAAAGACATTTTTAACAAAAAAAATAAAAACCTTTTGAAGGGTTTAAAATGGTTGATTTGTAACGTTTAGCCTATAGCAATAGTAAGCACTAACTTTTCAAGCTTGCCCCAAGCCAAATCGTTGTACTTAGTGTGTTTTTTAATCCTACCAATCCCACCATTTTACCCAATCTAAATCTTTAAACCAGATTTTTTCTCCACTTCGTTCAATGAAGTATTCCGGTATCTCCTTTCTAGTTTTTTTAAAATCACCTTTTGAGTGTACTGCATGTCCATAGCCACAATCATCAGCTTGGGCATTAGTCCGTATGAAAAGTGAGTCATTACTAAACCGAAAATTCAGACTACAGTTTATGTAGTCATTTTCATTAATCATTGTAAAATCTGCTTCTCCTGGACTGTAGATATTCATTTGTCCTACAATTGCACCGCTATTATAAGAAGGGGCTCCTCTATTCAACTCTAAATAAAAAAAAAGCGTGCTGTCAGAATTTGGATATATAGAAATCATTCCAGTTCGTCCACTGTCAGGGGTTGTTCCATAAGTAAATGTCCCACCATATTCTATATCCTGTCCATAAGTGGAAGAAAAATTCAACAGAATAGTTATGATTAACAGGTTTTTCATGCTTGATTTACATTTAGTTAGATTAAGAATATAGATTCATTAACGATGGAAAATAAACTTTTAATACTCATTGCCATTGCATGTATAGCGTCATGCACTACCAACAAACAGGTTACTCAACAATATAAGCACAGTTTTGAGCAGGTAGAAGGTGATCCGAGTAATACGCTGATGCACACCTTAGATAACGGCCTAAGAGTATACCTTTCAGTTAATGAAGCGGAACCCCGAATTCAAACCTTGATAGCGGTTAAAGCAGGTTCAAAGTTTGACCCAAGCGAAACCACAGGACTAGCTCATTACCTGGAGCACATGATGTTTAAAGGCACGCACAGTATTGGAACTAAAGACTGGGAATCTGAAAAAGTTCTGCTCGATGAGATCGCGGCAACATTTGAAGCGCATAAGGAAGAAAGCGATTCAGCGAAAAAAGTGGCCCTTTATGCACGCATAGATAGCTTGTCATTAGAAGCCTCTAAGTTTTCTATAGCCAATGAATACGACAAAATGATTTCCAGCTTGGGTGCGACAGGCACGAATGCCTATACATCCAATGACGAAACAGTTTATATCAATGATATCCCATCAAACGAACTGAAAAAATGGTTGATGGTTGAAGGTGAACGTTTTCAGACCTTAGTTCTTCGACTATTTCATACAGAATTAGAAACGGTATATGAAGAGTTTAATCGTTCGCAGGATTCTGATCGACGTTGGGTATACCAGGGTGTATTGGAAGGATTGTTACCCAACCACCCTTACGGGACACAAACTACGATTGGCGTGGGAGAACATCTGAAAAATCCGTCTATGTATAATATTCATGAATATTTTAACACGTATTATGTCCCGAATAATGTAGCCATTTGCCTCTCAGGGGACTTAGATCCAGATGCTACCATTGATTGGATTGAACAATACTTCGGGGATTGGCAAGCGCAAGATGTTCCCGAATTTCAAATGCCTAGCGATAAGGACTTGAATGAGCCTATAGTTAAAGAAACGTTCGGACCACAACAAGAAATGCTATACATAGGATTTAAGTTTGACGGAGCAGGAACAAAAGAATCCCAAATGATAAGCCTTATCGATATGATTCTTGCAAACAGCCAAGCTGGGTTAATAGATATCGACTTAAACCTTAAGCAGAAAGTGCTTAGTGCCGGCTCCTTTCCTTCTGTGATGAAAGATCACAGCGTACACCTCATGTATGGTATTCCCAAAGAAGGGCAAACGCTAGAAGAGGTAAAAGACTTGTTACTCGCTGAAATCGACAAGATTAAAGCAGGTGATTTTGATGATTGGCTTTTAGAAGCTGTCATAAATGATTTAAAACTTAGCCGTATTCAGGGATTGGAGAGTAATCGAAATAGAGCATTCGCAATGGTTGACGCCTTCGTTAATGAACTGGAGTTTGCTGATCTAGTTTTTGAATTGGATAGCATGGCAGCCATAACCAAAGAAGATATTACTGATTTCGCCAATCAGTATTACACCGACAACTATGTAGTGTCTTACAAACGCATGGGTGAGTCTGATCGACACAGCGTACCTAAACCCCAGATTACCGCTGTCGAAGTAGATCGAGAGAGTCAGTCAGATTTTTACGCAGCCTTCGATACAATGAGCTCAGTAAGATTAACTCCAAAATTCGTAGACTATAAATCTTCCATTAGTGTTTCTTCATTGAATGACATCGAGTTGAGTTATGTACAAAATGAGAATAATCAGATTTTCGAGTTGTACTACATATTCGATATCGGAAGTAACACAGATAAAGAATTAGCATTGGCTATCCAATATTTACCTTATTTGGGCACCAATACATATTCAGCAGAAGAATTGCAGAAAGAGTTTTATCGTTATGGATTGAAATTCGGTGTCAATGCAGCGAGTGACCAAGTTTTTGTGTTCTTAACAGGCTTAGAAGATAACTTGGACAAAGGCATAGAACTCTTTGAGCATGTTCTGGCAAATGCTAAAGCCGATTCACTCGTATATCGCGAGTTAGTGAATGATATCCTGAAATCCAGATTAAATGCAAAGTTGGACAAGGGCACTATCCTTGGCAAAGGCTTGGGTGCTTATGCAAAGTATGGGGCTGACAACCCATTTACGGATCGTTTGAGCACCGAAGAGCTCGAAAGCATGGATATAAACAACCTAGTAGCGAAAATTAAAGAATTGAGTACGTCAGAGCATAGAATTTTTTATTATGGTCAAATGACGGCAGACGACGCCAAAGTGATAATCGCAAAGCACCACACCCATTCAAGAGACTTAACTCCATTACCCCAGAAGCGAGCGTATGTAGAGTTAGCTACATCCGAGAATAAAGTATTCTATGCTCCTTATGATATGCAACAAGTAGAACTACTTTTTCTCTCCAAAGACGAAGTATTCAATCCTGAGCTTTTAGCAGCTAGTCGATTGTTTAATGAGTACTTTGGCGCTGGGCTCTCTTCCATTGTATTCCAAGAAATACGGGAAAAGAAAGCTTTAGCCTATTCTGCATATAGCTATATGGCTACACCGAGCAACAAAGACAAAAGTCATTACTTGAATGCATACATTGGCACACAAGCCGATAAACTATCGGATGCAACAGCGGCGATGTTTGAATTAATGAACGATATGCCTGAAGCCGAAATGCAGTTTAATGCTGCGAAGGAAGCCGTTATTAAAAAACTGGAAAGTTCTTGGGTAACAGGGAGTAGTGTTTACTGGGAATATGAAAGTGCACGCGATTTAGGTTTAGACTATGACGTGAACAGACAGATTTATGAAGAAATCAAAAACATAACGTTAGATGACTTGAAAGCTTTTTTTGATGCACACGTCAAAGGAAAGAGCTACCACATCTGCGTGATCGGAAAAAAGGAAAACATTGATTTAGACGTTCTCCGCAGCATGGGAGAATTCCAAGAGTTAAGCCTTGAAGAGATCTTTGGATATTGATTGATGGGGAAATATAATGTAGGTCTACCAAACCCTCAACACTCAATAAATAGGCCCGAGGACTCGTCTCGGGTCAGGATGTTTTTGTAAGGCCCGGTCTCTATCCTCAGGTTTCACCACACCAGGCATATCGTGCGTTTCGGGTTCGTCAACCGATAGTTGAAAATGTACGTGGGGCTCCCAGCCTCCATTCTCATGCTTATCGCCCATCCAGCCAATGACTTCACCTCGAGTGATTTTCTGACCAACTTGTTTCCCCTTGATTGAATCAGCACTTAAGTGTCCATAGAGTGCCCAAATAGTATGTTCTCCGACAAGATGTTTTGTGATGATCACATTACCATAGTCCCCGTCAGCCGGATTGTATCCAAAATGAGAAATCTCACCATCATCAAAGGCCATACAAGATGTTCCTACAGGAGCGCCAATGTCAATGCCAATATGTAAAAATCGACCATCAGAAAATAGATCAGTGGCATACATTCCAGGCCGTAACTCGTCATACCTTCCTATATCGAATTCATATTCTGAAGGACCATAGTTACCTGTAGTAAAGTCTCTTATCTCGTAGTCAACGGGTAGATGAACTACTGGGTGGTATTGCCCGGTCTGCCACATAATCATAATCTCTGATTGGAGTTGAGGTATTGATTTTTTTCTTTTCCTGATATCAAATGTATCGGTTTATTTATTTTGTTGATTCCATGAAGATCCACGCTACCTATTGTTCTGCAGAAAAATCAAGCGCACCTGGAGAAATTCCGGCCATCGAACGCTACCAAAGCCGCCGTATTCATTGGGTAAATCAACGCGCCCTCAAAAATGGAGAGGACTTTTTCATTTTAAGTGGTAAGCATGGTTTAATCAAGGCTGAAGAAAAAATCACCTTTTACGACTATTTGCTAAAAAGTGACGCGCTGAAAGAGCATGTTCAATTACTATCTCGACAACTGAGTAAGCTAGGAATTCAACAGGTGACGTTTTTCGCTAGGTCTGTGTACGTTGACCCTAACATTTCACCCTATCTCAAGAGTATAGAAGAATCTTGTCGATTGAGTCAAGTTTCTTTAGAAATTATCGAAGAGCTTTTTGAAGTGTAGGCTGAAATCCCTCGCGATTAACTTCTTGCTCCTATATTCGCTTTCACTATGCTAAACCCCGAAGTATCACGAATTATCCAGTCTCGCATGTCGGTCTACCCTACCCTTTTTACGGGAGAAGTAATCGATAAGGGAGTCGTTGAAGAACTCATCCAAAATGCCAATTCAGCCCCGACCCATCGATTGACTCAACCTTGGTTTTTTAAAGTATTTGGTGGATCAAGTAAGCAAGGACTTATAGAGGAAATCTTTCGCCTAAATCCAGCCTACGATGATGTGAAGAAGGAGAGGCTTCAGCATAAATTCGACAAGTCAAGCCATATCCTATGTATTGTGATGAAGAGGCATGAGGACAAAGTACCAGAATGGGAAGAGATTGCCGCAACT
>DLYY01000046.1 GCA_003447535.1 Bacteroidota bacterium
CCTCGGAGCAGCCTATGGTATGCTCTTTGGTATTGGTTATTGTCTTATGCTTCATTGGCTTTTAGGAAGCCTATTCCTGGTCCTTGGCTTGCTGTGCACCTATGCGCTTATTCGATCTCCAGAAAAACAGAAGAAAACCCAATCTTTGTGAAAAGTCTTTGTATGTCATATAAACAACTACTACTTGCGCTTTGTCTTTGTATAACAGGAGGACTGGGCAGTCTTTGGGGACAGTCCCAATACGTTCCATTAAACACATCGACATACGACGTCGTAAATCGACTTGATATCAAGTATGGGCGAATGATTGATCTTTTTCATACCAGCCAAAAGCCTTATACCCGACGCTCAATTGCCACCTTGAGCGCAGTTCTCGAAGAACAAAACTTACGCAAGCGCGATTTACGCCTTGATTTTGACCTTGACTACCTTATTAAAGAAAACCCAGATTGGCAGGATTCGCTACGCATAACCCATGGTCCTCTAGCTAAGGTATTTTATACCTATGAAAATGCTATGATGAGTGCAGAGGGGGAGGATTTCTACGTACAAGCTAATCCTGTACTAGATTTTCGCCTAGGCTATGAAGTAGGAAATGACCAAAAAGTAAAACTCGTGAACACTAGAGGAGCATCCTTGCGCTTTGATATCAAAAAACGCCTTGGTGCCTATATATATGTTGGAGAGAATCAACAACTCATGTTTGATTACATCAATCGCTTTAGAGATCAAGGACAACGTGATTTTATGGTTGGTGAAGGTTATTACAAAGAATACCGGACAACAGGAACCGACTACTTTACACCCAGAGGATATATAACAGCAAATGCATTAGACCATATTGACTTTCAATTTGGCTACGACAAACATTTTTGGGGCAATGGTATACGGTCCTTGTTCCTATCCGACCAAAGCAATGCCTATCTCTTCTTTAAAATGCAAACGCGCTTCTGGAAAGTTAGCTACACCAATCTTTTCACAGAATTTGTTCATCAATACAATCGAGGAGCTGATCGACTTTTAGATAAAAAGTATGGCGCCTTCCATCACTTGAATATTCATGCTACGAACTGGCTTGATATCGGATTATTTGAGGGAATTATAATGACTCGAAGTGATCATTTCGAACTTCACTACCTCACTCCGATCATCTTTTATCGTGCAGTAGAACAGGACTTAGGGTCTCCAGATAATGCATTTATAGGACTAGACTATAAAATCAACTTTTTTGAGACAGCCCAAATCTATGGTCAGTTTCTGCTTGACGAGTTTAACTTTGCGGAAATCCGAGCACGAAACGGCTGGTGGGCGAATAAGTTTGCCATTCAGACAGGCGTGAAATACATCGACGCCTTTGGTGTTCCGTTTTTGGATTTACAGGTTGAGCATAACTTAGCTCGTCCCTATGTCTATACGCATAGTACACCCGGACAAACCGCTTTAGCCAATTACACCCATTACAATCAAAGCATTGCGCACCCACTTGGCGCTAATTTCAATGAGTTATTGGGTATAGGCCGCTATCGACTGAGCCCAAAACTAGGAATTGAGTTACATTATATGTGGGCTAAGCAAGGATTGGACACCGCTAATTCTCATTGGGGTAGTTCGCTCTTTCCTGAGACCAATGCCAATACCGTTGAACAGGTGTATCAAAACAGCACAGGACAAGGAGATCAAAATACCATTCATCATGCACGAAGTGTCATTCGCTACAACCCGTGGCATAATCTCTACCTCGAAGTTGATCTCGGATGGAGGCGACAGGTAAGCGCCTTGACTGATCAAGACTTTAATGACTTTTACGTTATGGGTGGATTGCGATGGAATGTAGGTCGAAGAAACTATATGTTCTAGCGAGCCTTTATCATCATAAAGGAAAGAAGCTGCACTAAAGATTCTTTTAAATTTCCTCTTCGTATAATCTTATCAAGAAACCCCTTCTCCAAAAGGAATTCAGCACGTTGAAAACCTTCTGGAAGATCTTGTTTAATCGTCTCTTTTACCACGCGAGGACCTGCAAAGGCTATCAAGGCACCAGGCTCACTTACATTCACGTCACCTAACATGGCGAAAGACGCTGTCACCCCTCCTGTTGTTGGATCAGTCAACAAAGAAATATATGGCAGACCAGCTTGTGATAACTCATTTAGCTTCGCTGTAATCTTAATCATTTGCATTAAGCTATTTCCTGCTTCCATCATACGTGCACCTCCAGATTTAGAAATGATGATACATGGGATCTTGTTTTCAATACAGAAGTCAATCCCGCGTGCCATACGCTCCCCAACCACTGACCCCATAGATCCACCGATAAATCGAAAATCCATTGCAGCGATCAACACTCTTCTTCCCTCCATTCGACCCACAGCGACTTGAACAGCCTCATTAGCATCTGTTTTATCAAAAGCCTGCTTCAGACGTTGTTCATAAGGCTTTAAATCCTCGAACTGCAAAGCGTTTTTTGGCTGAACTTCATTGAAGTAAAGCTTGTAGCGTGGTGTATCAAATAAGATTGCGAAGTAATCCTTCGGTGCTATGCGATCATGAAAACCGCAACTTCCACAAACCCAAAGGTTGGCCTCGTGTTCTGACATAGGTGATTGTTCTCCGCAAGAAGCACACTTATACCAGAGGCCTTCCGGCATCTCTTTTTTGTTGTCTGTAGGGGTTTGAATACCCTTTTGATCACGCGAAAACCAACCCATTTCTCTTTATGCTATAGTTACGTCGTCACTTAAATATACATCTTGTACAGCTTGCAACAATTCTACACCTTCAGCAAATGGTTTTTGGAAAGCTTTCCGCCCAAGAATAAGTCCCATGCCACCAGCACGCTTGTTAACAATAGCCGTTTCAACCGCTTCCGCTAAGTCAGAGGCTCCAGATGAAGCACCTCCTGAGTTGATAAGGCCGACTCTACCTTTGTAGCAGTTTAACACTTGATATCTACAAAGATCAATAGGGTTATCTGAACACAATTTGTCATACATATCCGGGTGTGTTTTCCCATGGCCCACTGCTTTGAAACCGCCGTTGTTCGTAGGCATCTTTTGCTTAATAATGTCGGCTTGAATCGTTACTCCAATGTGATTGGCTTGCCCCGTTAAGTCTGCAGAAGTATGATAATCCACACCGTCAACTTTGAACGAACCGTTTCTTGTGTAACACCAAAGGATAGTAAACATTCCAAGGCGGTGTGCTTCTTCGAAGGCCGCAGCCACTTCAAGAATTTGTCGGCGTGTATGTTCAGAACCAAAGTAAATCGTTGCTCCAATACCAGCAGCCCCCATATTCCATGCATCTTGGACTTTACCAAACATAACTTGGTCGTAGCTATTAGGATAGGATATCAACTCATTATGGTTGATTTTAACGATAAATGGGATCTTATGAGCATATCGTCTAGACATAGATGCCAATACACCAAACGATGAAGCAACACCATTACAACCTGACTCGACAGCGAGATCAAGAATTCCTTTTGGGTCGAAGTATAAAGGATTTGGAGAGAAACTAGAACCTGCTGTGTGCTCGAGTCCTTGGTCTACAGGCAAAATGCCGACATATCCTGTTCCACCCATTCTACCTGTATCAAACAATTGCTGCAATGATCGCAGAGTTTGAGGATTTCTATTACTTAAGACCCACTGTTCATCAACATGGTTTTTACCAGGAAGATGAATATCAGCTTTTGAAACCGCTGGTGAATTAAAATCTAACAGTGAAGCTGCTTTCTCAGCGCCTAGTAGTTCGGTTATTATGTTACGCATGGTTATGATTTCAAACGAATTTAAGGAAAGACCGTATACTTTCTTAGTATATGCAATCAATAGAGTGTTGACGCTGTGGATATACCAATTCATGCATGAGTATCTGCTCATAGAGCCTTAGATACCTCATGTTTAGTATTAAGCTAGCTTAGCCTTCTCAAAAAGCTATCGCCGTCTTCGCTTGACACCGCGTCGAAAGGCTGGCTTACCGCGATTAGGTAGCATTTTAATCTTACCATCCATACGATCTCTATCCTGAGCTGACATAGGACTAGAATGACCTTGATACTCCTTTACCTTATCACCTAATAGGAGCTCAATTTTACGCCAAAAATCTTTATCATGAACAGTACACAGAGTAAATGCCTTCCCTTCCTTTCCCGCTCTACCTGTTCTTCCGACTCGGTGAATGTATGCCTCAGGTTCGTTGGGAACATCGTAATTAATAACACAAGAAAGATTACTTATATCAATGCCGCGCGATGCCACATCAGTCGCTACAAGAATTTTACACTTGCCCTCTTTAAAATTTTTAAGCGCCTTTTGGCGTGCATTTTGCGTCTTATCTCCGTGCAATGCTAGGACACTTTTCTGTTTTCCTTTTAGATAACGTTCAAGTTTATCTGCCCCAATTTTGGTGCGCGTAAAAATCAGGCAATCTTCAATGCCCTCATATTCCAAAAGTTCTAAGGTAGTCTCTCTCTTTTTGTTGGCCACTGTGTAAAGCACAACATCATCTACTTTCTCTGCCGTGGTAGATTCTGGGCTCACTTCAACACGCACTGGTTTATGCAACATATGTTGCGATAGTTGTAGAATGTCAGGAGACATCGTCGCACTAAAAAAGAGCGTTTGGCGAACTTTTGGAAGCATCCGAACTATACGAGTCATGTCTTTAGTAAAGCCCATATCCATCATTCGATCGGCCTCATCTAATACAAGTACTTGCACTTCGCTTAAATCCAAAATCCTCATTTGGTTTAAATCCAATAAACGACCTGGAGTAGCAATAATCAAGGCTACCCCGCGCTTTATCTGATTAATTTGCTTTCGCTTTGGTATACCGCCAAAAACAGTAGCCATCTGAAGCTTCATATCCTTGGAAAAAAGCTTTATGTTATCCTCGATCTGAAGGGCCAACTCTCTTGTCGGAGCAAGAATCAATACTGCCGGTTTTTGAGGAGTGGTATTCTCAGGAGCCTTTTCTCTTCCTAACAAACGCTGAAGAATAGGCAAAGCAAATGCAGCTGTTTTTCCTGTACCGGTCTGTGCAATACCCAAGACATCTTTATTTTCTAAAACATGCGGAATGGCTTGACTCTGTATGGGTGTGGGATCAGTATATCCGAGTTTGGCGATAGCCTTTTGTATGGGCTCTCCCAACTTGAGAGAAGCAAATCCATTGGACCCGTTCCCGTTATTATCTGTTGTATTCAACGTTTACTTTATTTACAATTCCTCCATGATTTTTCAATATCTAACGGCGTCACTAAAGGCTCGTTTGGATACCACTTTTCATTCATGAAGTTCATAAGGTTAGCTACATCTGTAGCGCTTAAATCAGGATAACCAAGCATGATTGATAGTGAATCTTGCGCATTGACTTTCCCGTGTTTCACGACGCAAGGTACAGAAAAGTTTGGTCGGTTATACCAATCTCCATTATTCAGCGCAGGAAAACCAAGATTTCCTTCTTCATCAGCTAATCCTCCTTGGCCATTATCACCGTGACAAGATTGACAGTTTTTCTCATACACTACCTTTCCATCATATCTTGAGTTGATATTTCCTTGCTGAATCTGGACAATAACCGCTCCTAGAGCAAAAAGCGCTAGAAAGGCTACCCCACCTAGAATAAATTTGCGCATTCTTCCTCCTAAGTCTCCCTCTTTGTAATCGATCTTTCTACCCTCTTCCATATTACCTATCCGTTAATGTTTGCTTTAGAAAACAAATCAAATCATCGACTTCATGATCTTCTGTACCATCACCAGTTACAAAGTAGGTAACCTTTTGATCTGGTGTTACCACTATAAAAGTTCCACTATGGTCAAAACCCCCTGAAGTCGGCAGATCACTCTCCAACACTCCTATTTTGAGTGCATCAGCCAATCCAAACACATCTTCCCTACTGCCTCGAAGAAAAGACCAGGTGCTTGTATCTGCTTCGTACAATGCAGCATATTCACGTAATCGATGAATATCATCTCGACGCTCATCAATTGAAATAGAAACTAAAGAAATTCCATCTATGCCTTTTAATTCTTGTTGAATACGCTGCATATTCCTCGACATCTTAGGACAAATTGAGGGACAGGAAGTGAAAAAGAAATCCAATACCACGAAGTCATTCGCAAAATCCTCTTGACTAACTGTGGGTTGACCAAAAGCACTTTCCAATGTAAAAGATGGAAGGGGTTGCGGATCTTTAAATTGATATGCTGTGATCTCTACATCACATTCTTTGTCACAACCAACTAACATCCATAAGATTAGACTTAATAATGTAAGGTATTTTGTCATCATCATGCTTTGTTAGATCCTCTGGAAAACACTAAGCCTCCGAGCAAGAGAGTGGCCGCACCAAGCAATCCCATTCGTATCCAAAAAGGCTGTAGAGAATACTCCGTGGCATAAGCTTCAGACTCACCTTCATAAAATGATGCATCAATCGTCTCGTATTCTTCCTTGTTCTGTGCTTGGAAGAGTGCGTATTCATATTGCTTTAACACACGCTTTGCCTCTTGAAAATGTTTGTCCACTTTATGCAAGGCAATGCGATTTTTGTTACCCATCCAAATCATTCCTGCATATAGATTCTGTAAACTGGCATTAGCCCAATCCTTATCTTCTTTTGAAAGCGACTTGATTGTCGTATCATCTAAGACGGTGAGCAAAGCCCAAGTACTATCAGCAAAAAAAGCATCTGAGTTATCTTTCCATTGTTTTATGATGGACTCCCGGTGCCTGGAGAAATAGGAATATGAAGCATCTCTTAAAAAAGTTCTAGAAAAGGGAACTCGTCCCGTATCCATGGGAATAAATACGTCGGGGATAACTCCTCCTCCTCCATAGACTGTTCGGCCTTCAATCAAGGTGAAATACTCTGTGCTATCATCAAGCGTAATCGCAGAGGAGTCCACAATCTCATCGGATTCAAATCGATCAACAATTTCTAAGCCATATTCGTAGGCATCTTTTCCCTTATAAGGCTTCTGAACACATCGCCCAGAGGGCATGTAGTACTTACTCACTGGCAGGCGCATAACATCCCCATTTGATAGGGTAAAT
>DLYY01000049.1 GCA_003447535.1 Bacteroidota bacterium
CCACGTTTAAACTTCATTTTTAAGCCCTTCTTCAAAGATAATTAGTCATATCACACATCAAACGATTGTCCATATCTTATCGTGTTCTTCGAGGTCTTTATCGGTTAATACCCAATGGTCTATTTGATTTACTTCCCAATAATCTGGTTTGCTACCTTCATATAAGCAATAAGCCTTAACCAATCTGGTATATCTCATATTATTATCTTTCTTATCATATGGATTGGTATCGACGATTATCCACTTTGACCCTGTAGGATTATGGATAAGGACTTGCCCATTTGTCATAAACTTATTTGTCTGATTTTCAATCATACACTTTTACTCGCTGATATAATTTTTAAATTACCTTGTCTCTCACATGATTTAAGCCACTTCATATCATAATACTTATCGTGTGGAATCCTTCCTTTCCTGTCGTGAGAATCATACACAACGTGACATTTCCATCCCGCTATCCTCTGTTCCATCGTTCCGATGTTTGTGAGCAAAGGAGCGGTCAATATCATATGCAACGTTCTATTACATGTCTCTTCACGCAATGAACGCTGTTTCCACTTCATCTCTACCATATCACCTGTTTGAAATCCATCTATCATCATTTTATCACTCTCGACACCCTGTTAGAAAAAATTTGGGCGAAAAAAAATCGGCGCGATTCACGCCTATCACATCAATGGGGGCCGCCGCGCCACCAATCGCTACGGCTCTCTAGTGCATAACAACGACAATATTCCACCCAATCAGGATGGTCTGCTATCTTAATCACTCGCCACTCTTTATTATATAGGGGGTCATGATATGTTAGCATTTGTCCGGGTTTAAGCCTCATTTTCTTCTCTTTAAGTAATTAGAATTAATCTCAAATACGGTATTGACCTTGCCCATCTCATACTCTGGAGCGAAAGTGCAATAGATAACTGTTTTATGGTAATACGAATTGTACTCTGAATATCTGAAGTCCAACACTATACCCTCGAAACCATTGGAGGAAATTACGATGTCACCCTTCCTAAGTCCCACTCTCTAATCTCCATTCTAATTTCTGATATGCTCCACTTTTAAATGTAGCATGATAAAAACTATGTCTTTCTGCCGACTCCAATGCACCAGAGGGATTTAGCATAACATAAACCTCTGTAAACTTGCCCATTAAATCGTCCTTCCTGTCATTGCTTAGGACAACCCATTTAATAACTGGCTTTCCAGATTTGTTAGCCGTTAGCATATCACCAGCTTTAACATTTTCAATTGTAAAACCTTTAGTCATCGATTGCAATCACTCGCTCATTAGTTTGGAAGTAAGGGCGTTCTGCACATTGCTTAGTGGTCATCCACATACGCTGACATTTGCTAGGAACAGGCTTAGGAGCCTCCATATCGGTGAGAACGATATGACCATCGAAAGAGTTTGCATTAACCCATCTAGTTGGGGCATTGAAACAAGTGCCTCCATACATATATCTCTCCTTCTCATGTCTTTCCCCTTTCTTCCATACATGGACGTGCTCGGTTGAAACCTCGGTATCAAATGGGACGATAGTGAACTCTGCAAGTTGGGCCAACTTTTCCAATTCAGAATAGAAAGCTGCAAGCATAGAGTCAGATACAGAACCGGATTGGTCAATAGATACCGCAATCTTAGCCTGTCGTTGTGCTTTGCGACCGGGATGGATATAAGCATAGCGACGGTTTAATCTTTTAATTGTTGAAGTCTTGTTAGCTCTTTGAGAAGCCTTAACAAAAGAACGAAGGACCGAACGCCAGTTAACTCTAGGAGTTATAGCCTCTTTGATGTTTTTACGCATTGATTGAGATACGGAGCCAAACCCTTTTGACTGTGCTTCGATATAAGCCTCCTTAACAGCTTCCTTTAATCGTTCTTCGGCAATCTTTCTTTTTTCGTCTGTACCATCGGAGTCTCCCCAATCGGAATGGTCATCAAAGCCGTTACCATTGCTAGAACCATCACCGTCATCGGACTCACCGTCACCCGACTCACCAGATTCTCCATTCTCCGAATCGTTCTTATCTTTGTTGTCTGGTAGCATCTCCATATATTCCTCAGCAGAAAGGTGAGGAGGATATTTGGCAAACATTTCGACACTAGGAATGAGAGCCTTATCGAGTGGAAGCATAGAGGAAACGACAACATAGCCAGACGGCGATTCATAATCCTTTTCAAAGTTGGATAGTTCTGAATTGATAGCCAAATCAGTGGCAACATTCCATTTCTTAGTCATACGCTCGCCGGGTATCCGGCTTGTAACGTGAAGCAATACAATGTGGTAGAACTCATGCAGTAAGACACCCTTGACAAAGGTAGGGTTAGCTTCATGTAACTCATTCATAAACTCTGGATTGTAATACATCTCAAACCGGCAACGGTCTTCATTGAATTTAACGCCAGCGGTTGGAACCGCTTTTGTGGCCACCTTCTCCATACGTCGAGATAAGGCTGCGAAAAATGGTTCATCTCGCAATAAGTTAACGATATGTTCATCTAAATTAAAATCAGTCATTGAATAACTCCGAATTACATATACATTATACACGTTTGAAACGTCTTTGTCTATATAAAAGTTGTCAAGTAAATGTCAAGAGAAACGAAGGGAGCGCGGGTATTGACAAACAAAAGGAGGAAAAACCCAATACCCGCGCTACAACCTTAGCTATCACGCGGTTGGATTACTTACCGCCGAGCAATTTAATGAAAGCATCCATCTTGCCCATCTTTCCAAGTTCTTTATGGAAGTTTGAGCCGTTTTCTGCTGAAATTTGTGTATTCCCAGCGGTCAACGTCGTGAACAATTTCATTCTAGCCTCGGAGGGTAGAGTATCAAAGTATTTAACCAAGTTGGTCATGCGGCCAGCTTCGATTGGATTAGCGAATACATTAGTCGCATCAATCTTTTCAATCATTGCAACGTGGTCGACTAAGCCGAAGTCTTTAGTTTTATCAATCTTGCCGTGGTCTAGAATATCTTCCACGGTTACCTGTCGCTCGTAGTTCTCAACGAAGTCACGGAAGGATACCGCAGCTTCAAAGCCAACAAATCCGTGTGAAAGGTTGAACAACAAACCGAGGTCTGCACTCTCATTGTCGAGCATACCAACCTTTGCGAGTGTGCTATCAAGTCGGTGCCATGAACGTCGAGAAGGGTATACCATACCGGGTTCAAACTCACCTTTATGCTCTAGGTGTTCACGATTCTGGTTGATGAAGTCCCATGTTACGGAGTTAATTTCGTTCTTACCCCATTCAAGCCAATCCTCAACAGAAGGCTCCACATCGAAAGTAACCCAACGGTCAAGTTCGGCAGGGTCCATATCAGCAACTTGGTACTGTGCTGCATGAACGCCGCCGTTGACTGCACCGAACACAACGGTACCGGGGTGAAGTTTCCAACCGTTAATTTGACGGCTATCACCAAGCTGGAAAAAGCCTTGACGAACCTCGGTTGTCGCTCGGTCTACTTCATCGAGGAAGAGAACCACAGGCTCGGTGCAAGCCTTGACCAACCAAGCGAAAGGACGCAAAGAAGCTGCCTTCTCGCCGTTAATTGTCACCTGCTTAGGTGATGGCAATCCGAGCAAGTCGCCTTCAGTCATTTGAGATGCTCGAATCTCAACAACTGGTAAAGAAGTTTCACCCTC